>CAYWNK010000110.1:0-19487 GCA_964459495.1 uncultured Planctomycetaceae bacterium | reverse complement strand
GGCCCCACAACCCCGGCCTGCTCCCCCCTCCTGGGTGATCCTCGCGGCAGCCGGACTCGCTGGCCTCCTCTGTTTGCGTATGGGGGCATCCGGCCCAGGCGAGGAGGACCCCAACTCGGCCGCCCGCGCGCGGGATGAGGAAATGCTGCGCAAGCTCGGTGACCTGGTCTCCGCCTGCCCCTCGTGCGACCGCGTCCTGGCTAGCGACGAAGTGTGGTACCGGGCCGCATCTTGGATGAGCCTGCGCAACAAGCTGCCGCGCAGCCAAGAGCCCTGTCCGACCTGCGCGCGAAATACGAACTCCTCTTGAAGATCGTGGATAGGCGGGGCCGATAGACCCTGCGCAAGGCAATCGGCACGTTCCCGCCACCATGCCCAATATCCACTCCCAAGGGGCGCGCAACGACGCGTCGGGCGATCCCATTCTGGATGCGCCCAAAGATGAATCCGTCACCCAGCCCTGGGAGCGGATGGACTGGGATGCGTGGACTCCGCGCGGAGCCTACGGACGGTTCGGAAAGCGCGCGTTGGATCTGGCACTCCTGCTGGGCACCGCGCCCCTGACGCTCCCCCTGCTGGGCCTCGTCGGAGTCCTGAGCGGGCGCGCCCACCGCACCAACGGTGGAGCTCTCTTCAGGCAAGATCGCGTCGGACTGCGCGGACGCACCTTCCGGCTTGTGAAGTTCCGAACCATGGCGCCCTCCCTGGAAGAGGGTGGACCGATGCAGGTGACGCCCCTTGGCCGGTGGTTGCGCAACACGCACCTCGACGAGCTGCCCCAGATCTACCACGTGCTGCGCGGGGAGATGAGCTTCATTGGGCCTCGGCCTGAGATGGTCGAGATCGAAGCATGGGCAGCCCAGGAAGTACCAGCGTTCTCCCGCAGGCTCTCCATGCGCCCCGGAATCACCGGTCTCGCCCAGATCACGCAGGGCTACACCGACCGGGACAAGAAGGCCTACCGGGACAAGCTGCGCATCAACGACAGCTACTGCGCCCACCTGTCCCTGCACAGGGATCTGTGGATCCTGATGAGAACCGTCTTCTGGATGGCACGTGCCAGGGGATGGCGCAGGGCGGGTCAGTCAACGGAACTGCGCTACATCGGCTGCGCGGCCGAGGAGCAAAGGGCGACGGAAGAACGCAAGGCGGCGTAGCTCGTCGCCGGACTTTCTTTTGGAATCCTGTAGGGATCGAGTCCGCGCCGCACACTAGTGGGAGCGAGGGCCCAGCTTGGGCCATCGCTCCATGCATCAGTCCCAGCGTCAACGAACCCTCGAAGAGTGGATCGAGACCCATTCCGGTCTGATTCACAAGGTCGTGCGCGCCTACGCATTCTCGCGCCACGATGCAGAGGATCTCCTGCAGGAGATCGCGGTGCAGCTGTGGGACTCCATCCCGCGCTTCCGTGGCCAGGCCAAGGTCTCGACCTGGATCTACCGGGTCGCCCTCTATGCGGCGATGGCCTGGTCTCGTCGCGAACGGGGGCACGCCGAGCGCACCGAGGCCCTGATCACGATCCCCGCCGAGGAGGAGCCCGAGGAGGATCCGCGGGTCACATGGCTCTATGCGCAGATCGCCAAGCTCGACACGGTGGATCGTTCTCTCGCGCTCCTGCTGCTGGAGGGAATGAGCTATCGGGAGATGGCCGAAACCCTCGGCATCACCGAGACCAACCTGAGCGTCAAGGTTCACCGCCTCAAGCGGACACTCACCGAACGCAGCGACGCGCCTACGGCAAACCAAGGAGCACGCCATGGACTTTGAAGAGATGCAGGTGATCTGGGACTCCCAAGCGCAGCGCAGGGTCTACGCCATCGACCAAGAGGGACTGCACAAGTTCGTGCGCAAACGTTCGCGGACCCTGGGGCGCGAATCGAATGCAGAGGAGTTCGGCATGTTGGCGATCTGCGCGTCCCTAGTAATCAGCCTCGGCCTTGAGCCGCTCCTGAATGGAACCGACCTCCACCAGTACGCGGGCTCAGCGCTGTTTGCGCTGGTTGGCCTGCACATGTGGCTGAGCCGCCGCAAGCGCCTGCGCACGGAACAGTCCTTCGATGAGACTCTCACCGGCGATCTTTCCAGGGCCATATACCGCGTCGAGTCGCGCATCCGCCTCACCCGAAACTTCGTGTGGTGGTTTCTCGCGCCCGCGGGGATCGTATTCCTGCTCGCCTGCATCTTCTCCGAGGACGGCAAGTCCTGGGAGGACTTCGCTTGGGTCGCCGGGGGCTTTCTGCTCTCGTTCATCCTTGTAGAGATCGGCCTGCGCTGCAGCATTGCGCCCGCCGCCCGCCAGCTCTACGGACTGCGCGACAAACTGGCCAACGAGGCCTAAGCCCGTCTCCCCATGCATCGCTTCATCGTTTCGTTGCCCCTGTTCGCCTCTGTCCTCGCTCAGCCGAGCCCCGGAGCCCAGGACGTTTCACTCGCCTCCCCCGTCACCACCGCCCCGACCCGCTATCCCCCGTCAAGCGCGATCGAAGAGGGCGTCTCGCCCGAGGCCCTGTTGCGGCTGGGCGCCCTCGTCCAGTCCTTCGTCGATGGCGGCGACGTGGTTGGCGCGGAGCTTCTGGTGATCAAGAACGGTCGCTCGATCCTCCACGAGGGCTATGGGTGGCGCGACCGTGAAGCGGAGAGCCCCATGCTGCCCGGCGGCGTGTTCTGTGTGCGCTCGATGACCAAGCCGCTGATCGGTGTCGCGATCGCCATGTTGATCGAAGACCGGCTGATCGCCATCGACGACCCGGTGGCCGAGTACCTTCCCGAATTCGATGTCGAGGGGCAACGAAGGATCACCATTCGGAACCTGCTCCAGCACACCAGCGGCCTGCCGATGTCGCTGATTGTGGGAAAGGACCTCATGTCCCTGGGCGATATCGCGAACGTGGCAGCCATGGGCGCGAGCATCGAGCTCGACTTTCCCGCCGGCAGCGCGTTTCAGTACTCGGATCAGGGCACGGACACCTTGACCGCGGTGATCGCCAAAGTGTCGGGCATGCCAGCGGCTGAGTTCCTACAGACCCGCTTGCTCGACCCCTTGGGCATGACCTCGAGCGCCTGCTATCTGGGGCCGGACCACGGACTCCTTCCGCGCGTTTGCACCCTGTACACGGGGTCGCGCAAGGACTGGCGGCGCTTCTGGGGCCCACAGGACCCGACCTTCTTCCCCTTCTTCCTGGGATCCCAAGGCATGTACTCGAGCCTGGAGGACTACGCCTCGTTCCTGGACCTGTTCCTGCGCCGGGGCAAAGCTGGCAAAGAGCGGCTGCTGCGTTCTCGCTCCATTCGCAGGATTCAGACCCCAGGGCCCTTCCCGATGGGCGCCCCCTGCGGGTTTCCCGGAGCGTCTGTCGAGTATGGCTCCCTACTCCAGCTTTGGATGGAGGAGGTGGACACCGAGGAAGATGCCGAACTGCTTGCCTTCGGACACAACGGATCCGATGGCACCTACGCCTGGGCCTTTCCGGAACAGAAGGCAATGGTGCTCTACTTCACGCAGTCGCGAGGAACCAGGACCGGTTCGCTGGTCGAGGAGGCCCTCGGCGAATTGCTGCTGGGTGCCCCCTACAACCCCAACGAGGATGCACCTCCGTTCGAGGACTATCTGGGCTACTACCTCGAGGGTCCCGACGACGAGCTCTACCGCGGAATCGTGCGCGACGGAGAGGATCTAGCCCTGGAAATCGTGGGGCGCGCCGTCGTTCCTCTGGTGTACGCGGGCGAGGACCGCTGGAAGCTGCGCCCTGAACCCACCAGCGTTCTCGCCTTTCAACGCGACGAGGGTGGAAGGGTCACCGGGTTCACCATCGGCGACCAAATCGAAACCCGCATCGAACCCGATCCCGACCTGCCGTCGGGCGCAGAGGTGGCCGCGATGGTCGCCAAAGCCCATCGACTCGAGCTGCTGGAGAGCCTGGGCCCCATGCGGATCGAGTCCTCGGTCGAGCTACCGAAACTCGGCATAGCAGGCTCCGGCGGAGGTGTCTACACCTGGCCGAATCGCTTCGCCATCAGGGAGGAGATGGAGGCGGCCTCGGAGGTCCTCGCCTTCGACGGCAGCGTCCTGCGCAAGCGCGCTAGCGGCGCTGAGACCATGGAGGTCACAGGAACGGAACGCGACCTGCTGCTCGCGAACAATTTCCTGGCACGCTTCGGAGACTGGCACCTTTGGCACGACGAACTCGTGGTCGTTCAACGGATCGAAGGGGGCGAGGACGAAGCCTTCATTCTGGTGCGTACGGGGGGCACCGGGGCGCCGGCAAGAACGCTCTTCGTCGACGCCACGACAGGACGCCTTCGGCGCGAGAAGAGTTTCACCTACATCCCGAACATGGGGCGCCTGGGAGCGACCTACACCTTTGGTGAGTTCGCCGACGAGAGCGGAATGCTGCTTCCCCACCGCACGGAGATCAGCTTCGCTCACCCGCTCCTGGGCAGCGCCATCCTGAAGGTGATCAAGATCGAGCTCGGTGCGGACCTTCCACCCGGAACCTTTACCCTCGAGGATTGAACCTCGATCCCTTCGGGCGCACTCTGGGGGGATAGGCGCGCGGCGGCCATCCACCCCGTACTCCAGAGACCATGTCCCCCAGCGACCACCAGCACAGCTCGGCTTGCGGACATGCCCACGTCCCCGCTGGCAGCGATGGCAAGCTGGTCGGCGCGATCGCGCTCAACGTGCTGCTCACCGTGGCCCAGGTCATTGGCGGGCTGATCTCGGGCAGCCTTGCGCTGCTCGCCGACGCCCTACACAACCTGAGCGACGCTGCATCCTTGCTGGTCGCGCTTGTCGCGCGACGGATCGCACGCCGCCCCTCCGATCAGCTACGCACCTTTGGCTACAGGCGTGCCGAGGTCATCGGCGCCGTGATCAATCTCACGGCGCTCATCGTGGTAGCGCTCTACCTGGTGCTCGAGGCAGCGATCCGCATGCTCGATCAGCAAGCGATCGACGGATGGATCGTGGTCTGGGTCGCATCGATCGCTCTCGTTGTCGATCTTGGCACCGCGGCCCTGACCTACGCCCAGGCCAAGGACAGCATCAACATTCGCGCCGCCTTCCTGCACAACCTCACGGACGCCCTCGCCTCGGTCGCGGTCATCGTCAGCGGCACCCTGATTCTGGTGTTCGAAGCCCACTGGACGGACCTGCTTGCAACGGTGCTGATCTCGCTCTACGTGCTCTACCATGGTTCTGGAATGATGAGGACCTCGGTCCGCATTCTGCTGGAAAGTGTTCCCGCCGACCTTTCGCTCCCCGAGGTCTCCGCTGCGCTCGAGACGCTGCCCGGCATCTGTGATGTGCACCATGTGCACGTCTGGCAGCTGGACGAAAGCTACCGAGCACTCGAGGCCCACATCGTCCTTGAACGGGAAGGCATCGATGCGGCCAACACAAAATCCGCCGTGCGTGCCATGCTGATGGATCGGTTCCGCATCGGCCACTCCACCCTAGAAATCGAGCTGCCTGGCGAAGACCTGGACTGCAGCCCCGACGCATCGCTGCCGGCCTGTTTCGACCCCTCTCCTGCCCAGGCGCACACCTGAGGCTAGCGTCCATGAAGCGACTCTTGCCCGTCTTCTGCATCGCCATTGTCGCGGCGGCTGTGCTGCTGACGCGGCCGGATCATGGAAGCCAGGAGCTGCAACGGAGACACGCGAACGTCGACTCTCCCTTCGCTGGGACGACAGGACTCACCGCGGCGGAGGAAGGTTGCGCAGCCCAAGCCAGTGCCGCCGAGGGTTTGCTTGTCCCAGGCAGCCCCGTCCGCCAGTCGGTCCCTGCCACAGGCCCGAGCCCGTCCCTCCCCGTCCTCATCCATGGCAGAGTCCTCGCCCCTGACGGGGAGCCGGCCGTTGGGGCTAGGGTCTTCGCCAGAACCGGTGGCTGGTACTCGATCGTCCCCATCGAACTCGACATCCGCGACGGTCCTCGGCCCGCGGGCCAGGAGACCCTCACCGATGGGGATGGTCGCTTCGCCATGCACGCGGGCCTGGACCCGGGCGACGATCTAGCCCTGAGCGTCCTGTTCCCCGGGAGCCCCACCGAGCGGAGGCTGCGGCTGGCATTCCCCTTTGCGCCGCTCGACGTGGGAACGATTCAGCTGCGCCCTGGCCTAAGCGTCGAGGGTCGGCTGCTCGACGTGGCTGGCAGACCCCTTGCGGGGGCCAAGGTCTTGCTCGGCGTCAGGCGCGGGGTTGCCGGCAGTGAGGGCTCCTTTCCCGGGCAGGGTGACCCCGTGGGAACCAGCGATGCCCAGGGCTTGTTCCGTGTCGCGAACCTCGCGCCTGGTCCATGGCAGCTGCTCTTCGAGTCCCCCAAGCTCTGCGTTGCCGAGGCCAAGGGGGTCCTGGCTCCGGGCGACCGGGTTGATCTTGGCGACATCGTGCTCGTGACCGGACATTCCATCGCCGGCAGGCTGAGCGGAGTACCCGACGAACGCCGGGGCTCGCTCCGTGTCGAGGCGCGCCATGAAACCCTGGAGTCATCCAGCCTCCGGCGTGGACGCCGCACATCGCTCGCTGCCGACGGCAGCTTCCGGATCGATGGCGTCCACCCCGCAAGACGCGTCCGTGTCCGCGTTTTGGAGCAAGACTCAAAGGGAGCCTGGTTTCCGGTGGCTGAGGTGCCGCAACCCATCGTGCCATCGGACACCCCCGACCTCGCTCTCAAGTGGGGTGAGACCCTGGCGCTGACGGCGCAGATCGTCGACCCAGAAGGAGCTCCCGTCGAGCACTTCCAGGCCTTTGCCGACCTGGGCTATTTCGGAGGAACGCACGAGATCGGCATGGGAGCATCCGACAATGCGGCGGCCCACCACCCCGATGGTCGATTGGAGGCGCGTGGCATGCGACTCTACAGCGAGGAGAGCACGCCGGAACTGCTCATCCACGCCACGGGATTCGAGGATTTCTCCAGACCGGTGTCGGGCCTCTTGCCCGGCCAGCAGGTCGACCTCGGCACGCTGACCCTGACCCCCGCGGCTCGCCTTGTGCTTGTCGTCCGGAGGCCAGATGGGGATCCGGTCGAAGGCGCCAAGCTCATTCTCAGCGCCAAGGGCAGCCGCAGGCAGGAGGCCGCCAGCGACGCCGCCGGGCTTGCCACTCTGAACGCAAACGCCGGCTCGTCCCAGCTGCTCACGATCCGTCACCCAGACTGGGCCACGGAGTACCGCACTCTGCCCCCAAGCCAGGGATCCTCTGCCCAGGTCGAAGTGACCCTGCGGCCTGGATGCCAGCTGACGGTGCGGGTCGCAGACCCCAAAGGCACGCCCCTTCCTGAGCACCCCGTCGAGTTGACACGGCTCGTCTCCGGCGCTGAACCGGGCGCGGCCCCTGAGCCGTCCCTGCGCCACACCGGCTCGACTGGAAAGGTGCAGTGGACGGATCTCGCCCCAGGAACCTACCGCGCTAGGTCCGTAGCTGCCCCTCGGACGACCCACGAAGCCGAGGCACCTGCGCAGGAGGGCGAGGTCATCCAACTGCTGCCCGCCGCCCCGCAAACGCTCCAGCTGACCGCGGCGCCCGAGTTCGAAGTGATCGGCCTGGTACGCGACCGGAATGGCCCCCTGTCCATCGCCACCCTGCGCCTTGGGCCAACGGGCGAAGGGGAGAGATGGGGCACTCGCTACAACCGCGTGGCGACGTCCTTTGGTGAGTTCCACTTCGCGCGCATCCCCCACGGGGACTACACGCTCGAGATCGAGCACGATTCTCGAGCCATGCTCGCCACGGTGCCGTTCGTCGTGCCGCCCCCCACACAGCCGGTCGTCATCGAGCTCCCGCTCGCCTCCGTGCGTTTGCGGGTGCTCGGTCCCACCGGGCGAGCCCAGCCGGCCGCAACGATCGAGCTGTCCACGGGACTGCCGGGCGAGGGCAACCCCAACCGCGCCTGGAACGATGCGCGTCGAGCCTGGACCGACGAACGCGGAGACCTCCAGCAGGCATGGCACCAGGACGCCATCCACCTGCGCAGCACAGGCCCAAACGGCTGGGTGCAGTTCGACGGCTGCCTACCCGGCACGGAGTTCCACCTGCATCTTGAGGATCCCTGGCTAGTCGCCACGGGCCCGACTGCTCCACTCATGCTCGCCGAGGGGGAAGACCTCAGGCTCGCCGAGCCGCTGATCGCCTTTCCCGCTGGAGCCCTGGAGATCCATCCGATTGGCGAAAGCGACGAGGCCTGGCGAGTGCGGTGGAATGGGTCGGAGCATCTCCCCCCCGAGCTGCGCTTCCGCGACGCCGAACTCGAAGGCAGACCCGTGCGGCTGGATCACTGCCCCTCCGGTCCCAGCGAGCTTGCTCTGGAGCAAAGGACAACAGGCGGCAACTGGGAGCTTGTCGCCACCCTCCTGCTCGATCCCCCCCAAGGCTCTGTACTCGCCGTCGAAGCAGACTTGGAGACCCCCGCCCTTCGATTCCGCTGAGGGGACCTCCTTGCCGTATCCAGATCGTTTGCAGCTACGCAACCTGCGGAACTCAGCGTATGCGAACCTCGATTGGCTAGCCAAACGGAATGGGGCTTGTCACATCGTCCTAGCAGCCGGCCTTCCAACAACGCTCCCGCCTCCCATCCAGCGCCTTGGCCATCAAGGCCACTATGGGAAGGTCGTGACCCCCATGGACCAGCAGTACCGTTGCTCCGTGTCTCTCCGTGGCTGGCATCTGCTTATCCATGAACAGCAGCTCAAGCCTCTGCCCATTCCGTCCGCAGTGGCCTGGGGCTCTTGGATCAACGGTTTTGATTTCCTTTGCATGGGTGCCGCCAGATTCGAGGAGATACGAGGCTAGGCTTCCATGCCTGCGACCGGCTGCCCAGACCCTGCGATCAGAGAATCTACGGAGAGAATGAACAGCATCTCCGACGTTCCATCCGGAGACTTGGCGAGGAGCGTTGAGGCTACATGCTGGGATGTGCGACCGAGACTCCCCGAGCAGATGGACTGGTCGAGGTCTGCAACGGCAGACGAACGGACCCGTTTGATATCCACAACCCCGTCGATCACGAGGCCGAAGCGCCCTTGGCTTGACTCCAGGATCAGTGCCACATCGCTGGCCACAGATCCGTCGGGTTCAACGCCGAGGACATGGTGCGCTTGCACGAGTGGAACCACACTGCCTCGCAGATTGAGTAGACCGGGCCCCTCCGAACTCTCGATGGTCACAACCCCGGCCGACAACTCCTGCACCTCAAGGACCTGTTCCAACAACACGCAGAGCACCAGCTCGCCCACCCGGAAGGCGAAGAAGGCGAGATCGTCCTCGTCTTCGTCCACACTGCCTCCGTGCAACTCTGATGCACCTGCGGTGCTGGACAAGACCTGTGCCGATTCCACCTCGAAAAACTCGCACAGGTTCCTCACGTGAATCATCAAGAGGCTGCGCTCCGAATCGGACGCGATGACTTGATTGCAGATGGAGGAGACGCGCCCGCTCAAGAGCTCGGGAAGCAACTGAAGCGTGTCGTCGGGATACTCGTAAGTCTCCACCAAGGCGTCCACAGCGAGTCCGATGCGCAGATCCCCGTGGGGAACAAGCACATAGTGTGACGCCGCCCCTTGGGAATCGGCCCCCAGGGCGCTTCGAAGGTCGAGGACAACCACCGACTGGCCGCGCAGGCTGGCGACCCCGGCGCAGTGCTGGAAGTAGGCCGGAGAAGGCTTGATCGTCAGCTCTCCGTGGATCTCAAGGATGTCTTCGATTCGGAAGGCAAACTCGAGGGATCCGATGCGCACGACAACGGCCTTTGAATAGGTCCGCTGCGGAGCAGTGGATGCCCGGCCTCCCCCCGCTGCTCCGGTCAGCGGTGAGCCCGAGGCAATCCCGATCAGCTCGGGAGAGAGAATCTGAATGAAGCGTCCCTCGTCTAGCCTCTGGATCGCCCCGTTGATCACCGACTTACCCTGGATCTCCGAGTGCTCGACCCTGTGGACCGTATTGGCGTCCGGCCGCAGCACCTCCCCTGTACGGTCGAGCGCAAGCCCGATGCAGGTCCCGCCCTGCTCGACAACCGCGACACGACCGCTTTGCTGATCCTCGGCTGGCTCCATGCCGAGCAGCAGAGCCAAGTCGACGATCGGGATCAGCTCCCCGCGAAGCGAGAACAAGCCCAGCACTGCTGGATCGCTCAGGGGAACCGTAGTGATCACTGCGGGAAAAGGAACGACCTCGCGAATCCAGGAGGTTGGTAGTGCAAATTCCAGCGTACCGACGAAAAAGGTACCGAAGCTCTCTCCGTCGCTGGACCCCGCAGAACCGGAGGAATCCACGTCCGCGAGGGCAGCTTCCTCGTCGACATCCAGCTGCAATAGAAGCTCCGGTACAGGCTCCTCGGAGTTCATTCCCGACAGGGCGCTCAGGACCTCTTGTTCCTCGCCGACGGCGGCAGCCTCCGGCCATTCATCATGTTCTTTCATAGGGACTCCGGCGTACTAAAGCGCCTCGGTAGGTTCCAGGTGAGTGATCCCTCAGGGTTGTCCAAGTGCATCGAATACACCTGGCGACTAGGCCCATCCACGACAAGCTGCCGGGGGGTGGTTCCGCCGAAGTCGGAAGCTTCGATCCGAATCCGATGGTCTTTCAGTGCACTCTCAAGGGCAGCAACGTTGAGTGGACCAACTTGTTCACCGTCGCTGTCTTGCTTGTACATCTGGCCCCCACCGGCAACAAAGGCCGTGATCTCTCGGTTTCGGCCCTCGACCTCGAGCTGTTCGAGGAGGAAGGGCACCACCAAGTCGGCGTAGCGTGATCCCTGACTTTGCATACTGCTCTTGCGCACAGAGGGCAGAAGCACATGAGCGACTGCAAAACGCGACTGCCGGCTCCAAACGAGCGCGACCCCCACGCAAGATCCAAGCGTCACGCGATAGGAGTTCTTGGGCCCGCCCAAGGCGAAATCGCCGATCCCAACCCGAATCGCGCGGCCCGCCGCTACTTCTTCCGGTAAAGACATGGCCCCTCGTAGCTAACCCGCGGCTCACTGTTGCCGATCGACTCGGACTCACCGATGACGAGCAGCCCACCAGGCTCCAGAACGTCGATCGCATGGCCGATGACCCGGCGGGTGTCCTCCTCGGAAAAGTAGATGATGACGTTTCGGAGGAAGACGATGTCGAAGGTGCCTCGGGGCGGATGCAGCAGATTGTGATCGGAGAATTGAATCCGCTCGCGCAGCTCTCTCTTCACGACCATCTTCTCTCCACAGGCTTCAAAGTGACGGGGCACCCCCCAATCAGGCCTCGCGTTCTCCGCCCCCTGAACGTCTTGGGCATCGTATTCGCCAGCTTTGGCGCGCTTGACCGCAAGCTTCGACACGTCACTTGCGCGTATCTTCCAGGTCGCGGCCTTGGAACCGCGCAGATGCTCGAGCAGGATGGCCAGCGAGTAGGGTTCCTGACCGTTGGAGCAAGCAGCTGACCAGGCGCGGACGGGCCCAGATCCGGCGAGCCGATCGCTCAGCTCCGATTCGACTGCGTTCCAAAGGGAGGGCGTGCGAAAGAACGATGTCTTGTGGGTGGTAACCACATCCACAAAAGAAGCGACCTCCTCGGCACCCTTGCGCGAGGAACTGATCAGCTCGATGTACTCTTCCAGCCCCTCGATCCCGAGGGCGCGAACCCGCCGACCGAGCCTGTTGCGCAGAAGTGAACGTTTCGAGTCGTCAATACTCACGCCCGTCAGGTCGTAGATGATGGTGACCAGCTTCGCAAAGGAAGCATCGGTCAGTTGAACTGGAGGCATAGGGGTCGCCTTTTCTGGGGTATTGGATGGGAAACGGAAGCGAGCGCTGAGAATGGCCAATGCTCGCTCTTGAGCACTGGCCACCGGGCCGCCGCCAGCCCCCTCCGGGCCTGGCGACGCCTGACTCAGGCACCGCGATGTGGACGACCCACAACAGCCGGAGCGATGCTCAAGCTTCGGTGCCCACAGGACGTTCGGGCTAGACTTGGAAGCGGCCAACGAGACTTGACATCTCCTCAGCACGCTTGGCCAGCTCACTGCAGGCCTGCGAGATCTCCTCACAGGATTGCGCGCTGCGCTCAGCCTCCTCCGAAACAGATTGGACGCCACTGTTCACATCGTTGGCCGCGTCGGACTGCTCCTCCGCGCCCGTGGCGATTTGGTTGATCGCCGAATAGGTTTGCTCCACGCTGGATGCGATTTGACGGAACGCCTCCGCAGCGCTTTCGGACACCTTGCTTCCTCGAGCAACCCTGCTCGTGGACGCGGTGATCAGCTTGGAGATCTCCTTCGTGGCCTCTGACGAGCGCTCAGCGAGCTTGCGCACCTCATCAGCGACCACCGCAAAGCCCCTGCCATGCTGGCCGGCACGGGCCGCTTCGATCGCCGCGTTGAACGCCAGCAGGTTGGTCTGGTTCGCGATCTCGGAGATGACCTTGACGATCTCGCTGATCTCCTCAGCCGAGTGGTTGATTTCCTCCATGGCTGTGAGCGATTCGTGGATTGCCTTGGTCCCCTCCTGGGTTTCCTTGGTTGCCCCCTGGGCAAGGCGATCCGCCTCGTGACCGTTCTTCGCGATCGACGCGATCGACGCGGTGAGCTCCTCGACGTTCGCTGACATTTCCTCCGACGTCGCCCCCAGTCTCTCTGTTCGCTCGGCCATCGATCGAACCGATCCGGAGATCTGGCCCGACTGCTCTGAGAAGGCCTCCGTTCCCTTGACCACCTGGAACACCAGATTCCGGAGGTCACTGACCATGCTGTTGATCCCCTCAGCCAATTTGCCCAGAGGCCCGTTCAGCTCCGATTCGATCGGCCGAGTGAGATCCCCCTTTCCGGCGGCCTCCACCGCGACCAGGATGTCCTTCACTTGGCTCTCGAGCCACTCAGCCCGCTCCGATTCTTGGCGCGCTGCCTCCGAGCGCTTCTCCAAGAGCTGCGCGGTGATGTCCGTCGCAAACTTGACGACTCTCCGAGGATTCCCGTCCGCTCCCAGGATTGGGTTGTAGGTCGCGTTCAGATAGAGCGGCTCGCCCGCCTTGTTCCGGCGCTCATACTCGCCCTCGTGGTACTCCCCGCGATTCAGGTCCTCCCAGAACTCTCGGTACTCGGCACTCCGTGCGAGTTCCGCGTCGCAGAAGATCCGGTGGTGCTTGCCCTGAATCTCCTCCAAGCGGTAGCCCGTGGCCGCCAGGAAGTTCTCGTTGGCATCGACGATGGTTCCGTCCAGCTCGAACTCGATCACGGCCTGCGAGCGCGAAATCGCGGAGACCTTTCCCTCGAACGCCGCAGTCTGGAGCTTGGCCTGGGTGATGTCCGAAGCGAACTTCACCACGCGCCTGGGCTTGCCCGTAGCGTCGAGAATCGGGTTGTAGCTCGCCTGCAACCAGAGTTCTTCCCCCGCGCTGTTGACGCGCTTGAACTCCCCGTGGACGAACTCCCCACGGTTCAGCCGCTTCCAGAACTGGGCGTATTCCTTGCTCGCCGCGAGCTCCGCGTCGCAGAACATCCGATGGTGCTCGCCCTTGATGTCTTCGATCCGATAGCCCGTCGCCGCCAGGAAGTTCTCATTGGCGTCGACGATGGTTCCATCCAGCTCGAACTCGATCATTGCCTGAGAACGAGAGATCGCGGCCACTTTGCCTTCGGACTCCGCGGCTTTCTCCTTCGCCTCCGTGATGTCGGTAGCGAACTTGACGACCCCTGTCGGTTTCCCGTCGTCCCCCAAGATTGGGTTGTACGAGGCTTGAATCCAGAGGTCTTCCCCTTCGCGCGTGAGCCGCTTGAATTCGCCGTCGACGACTTCCCCCGCGCCAAGGGACTTCCAGAAACTCTTGTACGCGGCGCTGCGGACATACTCTGGCTCGCAGAAGATCTGATGGTGCTCCCCAACGATCTCGTCGAGTTCATAGCCAGTCGCATCGAGGAAGTTCTGGTTCGCCGTACGGATCGTGCCGTCCAGGTCGAATTCGATGACGGCCTGGGAACGCGAGATCGCCGCTACCCAACCATCTTCGCACCCGCCGCCCTGGCCTGCGCTCTCCTCCAAGAGAAGGACGAAACCAGTGATCTCTCCATCCTCAGATTCGACCCGTTTGAGCTGACCGCCCAGCCGAATCCTCTTCTTCCCGCTGGCTAGCACGTCGACGACGACCGGCCCCTCTCCGCCTCCATCCTCTTCGGGCTTAGGCCCCTCTAGCCAGTCGACGCACTTGTCGATCGATGCGCCCTCGACCACACCTTGTTTTCGATTCAGTAACTCCAGCACGACAGGGCTGGCATAGCTCACTGCTCCACCTGTGTCGAACTCGACCACTGCGAGCGTAGCTAGGACAACGTCGAGGGCTCCGTCGATCTTCGTGGAAGACTTGCGGTTGTTGGATGTAGGGGATTGGCTTTTCATTTCGTGCTCTCGGATTCATCTACCTGGACGTGGGCATCCTTCGGTGACGAGAAACGCTCAACTGAAGCAACCTCCGCGAGACTTGCGGTCCTCTTGGCACGAACACTCCCCATGCCCTCTCAACCGACGTTTGGACCCAAGAAATCTGGTACGCATCTGCACCATGGCCAAAGCAATGGCCGGGCATCCGCTGCGTAGTCTCCATCGCGCGCCATCTGACATCCGTCACCGTTGCCGGGCCACGCAGCGCTTCGCAATCTCGCCAACACGGTTGCAGCATCGACGCATCCGCCCCTTCCCAGTTCTTGGACGCGAAGCACTTCCCCAGCCTGGCTCTTGGGACTTGCTTGAGGATCGACGATAGGAAGCCGCTGGCAGCAAGAAGATGAAATCACGATCGCAACAACAGCGAACAGCATCGGTCCTGCCGCTGGCCCCGTCGGAGGACTGAACGGCCCGGAGCGTCGCCTTGCCGAATCCGGTCAGGCGCGCCACGCGAACAGGCGAGCCACCTTCGTCTTCCCATTCCCACGGGCCACATGAAGCGGGGTGAGGCCATCGTCCTCCGTAGCCCCATCTGTCCGCTCCGGCATCGAGCCTCCCCGGGAGCTCTCGATCCCGGCCCCCCTTGCGAGCACCTTCTGAGGCTTGCTGGCAGCCGAGGTGTCAGGGGCCCAGCACCAGCAGGGAACGCGCGTCATCCCCCCGCTTGGCCTGGACTGCCCAGTCCAAGGGAGTCTCCCCCCGCGCGTCCGCGAGAAGAGGGTCAGCTCCACCCTCGAGTAGGGTTCGGATCAACTGAACGTCACAACTCCTCGCCCCGTAGTGCAGCGGAGTGATCCCTTCGGCCGGATGGGCCCTGTTGATCTCCGCCCCCTTCGAGAGGAGATGTTCGACGAGGGCTTGGTTCTGGTCGTAGGTCGCGCACGTCCGAGGAGTCAGTTCTCCATACCCGAATGCATCCACGTCCGCCCCTTGCTCAACGAGAAAGGTCCCCACTTCCAGACAAGGGCCCATGAGCGGAGTCGTGCCACCATCTGCGTCGCAAGCATTCACGTCGGCACCCGCTTCGACGAGCAGCTTGGTGATCTCAAAACTCTGCCTAGACACAACGAGAGGGCTCTGCCGATACGCACTGCCGTTTCCCCTGGTGTAGACGATGGGCTCGTGCGCCAGGGTGAAGTCCATCCCGAGCAAACGGGCAACTTCGGTGGCGTCCTGTTGCCGGACGGCCGCTTACCAGATTTCGTGCTTCTCGGTGCTCATGTTGCTCGACTGCCCGTCTTCCCCGACCACAACCTAGCACAGGCGCCGGTTCCAAGGCACTTAGCCCAAAGGGGTCGACGCCTGCCGATGGAAACGCATGGTCCCTGAGGGTCTCCAAGGAATCGAACGGCTTCACGCGAACGCGCGAAGCCTCCGAACCGGAAACCAACCGAGCGAAAGTCAGCGCCTGCGACCGCTGCGCACTCAAGATTGGGGAGCAGCCGGCCTTTCAGCACCCTGCCCTTGCCCAGGACCAACAGGGCAGGACTTCAAGTGGACCCCGTGGAGGCCCGAGCTGTCCCATGCCCCTGCGATCTCTGCTTCGATCTCCTGTGGAACAGTTGCTGACTCCATTGGCCTACTGAGAATTGTGCTGCCGAGCAGCGCGCAAAAACTCGAGAAAAGCAAGCCGGTGCTGGCAAGTGGCGCAGTATCCGTCCATCGCCGGCTGAGGGTCGCTGATGGTCTCGTGCCGCTCTAGGCCTTGGTAGCTACCGCAAGGCCCGTCGGGCAGACCGAAGTACTGGGGAAGGTACGAGCCGAAGTCCGCATCACAGAAGTCGCAGAGGACAAGTCGCTGCCCGAACACGGAGTACCAGAAGTACTCATGCTCTCCGCGCACAAGCTCGCCAAGCTCCGAGGTCTCATGACCACAGTCGTAGCAAGGTGCGACCTCCCGCTGCCCCAAGGAACCGCTACAGATCGGGCATCGGGGCCTGGGGTCAGAATCCGCCGCCGTCATGCCCCACTCCCAGCGGCACGCTCCGGAGCAGTATGCGACTCTTCGTCGTCCTCCGGCCAATCACCCTCTTCCCACTGAAGCACACAGGCAGCATCGTGGACTCTCGGCGTACAGCCCCAGTCGTTCAGAGACGACTGCCGCGGGCGCTCATTGAGTTTCGTAGTGGGGCGCTGGGCGCCCAAGCGAGATATGGTCAAGAGTTGTAGATCGTATCTGATCGAGGCTACGCGGCGACCTTGGTGTCGTCCTTGAATTGGATCCCTCGGATGACATCACCGAGGAGCTGATGCCGCCCGAGCTTCCGCCACTTGCGCTCGGCGGCTTGAGCTAGTTTGAAGACCATGGCCAGACAAGCTGTCCGCGACCCTGCCCCCCTCGTCCGCTTGGTGCGCAGGCGCACGGTGGCGAAGGTCGACTCGATTGGATTGGTTGTCCGCAGATGCCTCCAGTGCTCCGCGGGGAAATCATAGAAAGCCAACAGATCGTCCCTGTCCTGCGCGAGTCGGGCCGTTGTCTTGGGGTACTTCGCTTCGTCCTTCGACCCGGCTAGGTCGAAGGACTTGTCGGCCTCATCGCGAGTCTCGGCCATCCAGATTTGATGGAGGCTATCCTTTGCGCGGGGCCGCACCCCCTTCGGTAGCTTGTTCAGGACCTTCGCCGTCTTGTGGCACCAGCACCGCTGCGTTTGAGACTGCGGCCGGACCTGGGGAAGAGCCTTCCAGAAGCCAAGTGCTCCGTCGCCGATCACGAGTTCGAGGCCGGCCAGCAAGCCGCGAGCTTTGAGGTCCAGCATGATCTCCTTCCACGACTGCTCGCTCTCGCGGTACCTGTCCTGGACTGCCACGAGCTCCTTCTTGCCGTCCTCGGTGGCGCCCATGATGACCAGGATGCACTGCCTGTGCTCCTCCAATCGGATGCCAAAAGTGGATCCCGTCCATCCACAGGTACGCGTAGCGCTTCGAGCTTAGGTCTCGCTGGCTCCAGTCCTTGTAGTCCGTCTCCCAGTCCTGCTTGAGCCGCACGACCGTGGACGCCGACAGGCCCGGCGCTTCGTTCCCGAGCAGCGCTGCCAGCGCCTCTGAGGAGTCACCGGTCGAGCCGCACTTCAGGTACAGCCACGGGATCAACTCCTCGATGGACTTGGTCCGGCGAAGATAGGGAGGCAGAATCTTGCTGGTGAAGCAGATGCCGTCTGCGCCTCGCCGATCGTGTACACGTGGGCGCTTGAGTTCGACCGCGCCGACACCGGTTTGTACCTCCCGCGAAGGGCAATGACCGTTACGGACGACGAGACGGTGGCCAGCCTCGTCGCGCTCCTCCGCATGCATGGCTAAGTAGCTCTCGACCTCAGCCTCCAAGGCTGCTGCCAGCAGGCGCTGCGCGCCAGCACGCAGGACCTCCGTCAGGACGTCGGCGCTTGTCGAGGCTGGCTGTGATGACGTGAAGGACGTAGCCTTCTTCATGTGGCCTATCCTTCCCCTGTGTTGGGGCCTTGGGTGTGGGGTGATTTCCAACACCGAGGGTACGTCGCATTCCTCTTCAGCTCACGATCCACAGCTTTCGGTCATACCTCGGCGTAGTAGCCCGATGA
The DNA here is from genome assembly GCA_964459495.1 of uncultured Planctomycetaceae bacterium. Classification (GTDB taxonomy): domain Bacteria; phylum Planctomycetota; class UBA1135; order UBA1135; genus CAYWNK01. Next base: position 1,523 of record CAYWNK010000110.1, on the reverse strand, counting down.
CCTACTGGTCTGACGACATGCTCGCGCGCCAACCTGAAGCACAGAGTCGCCACCCTATTCGCGAATTCGGCGTCGACTCCTGATTCTTCCGCTGCCTGTCCAATCGCTGTCAAGCCCAAAGCTCATCATCCGACGCCCACTCCTGCAAGGCTCTCGCGCGGCTCTCCAGGGGAGGGAGAAGTTCGTCGGAGCCGTCACCGATGGTGTACTCCGCAGGTGGCCGACCTTCACCACACGCTGCCACGTAGTCCGCCCATCGGCAGGCGAACGCCGCTACAGCTTCACGCGGCGACTCAATCCCCGCGGCATGGACGTAGTCCGTCGGCAGATCACCAGTGATCACCCACCAGCCAACTCCCCGACAGTTGAGACTCTGTACGGCCCAGACGGAGACCACGGGAGCCACATGCCAAGCTGGCCAGTCCCCAACCGGCCCATACTTGAGCGCCTGTCTCGACAAGTACTCCCCGACCCGCGAACGGGTACCGGAAATCCAGCTTGCTTCAATCTCGGGGTCGTCGTAGTCGGGGTCGGTCATAGTCCATGGAGCTGAGGCCCCCCCTAAATCAATCTTCACTCAAGAACGATTCGCGATGTATGCGAGCTCACAGGATATGCCCTTTCGACGCCGGTTTCATCCTGGAACGTGATCCCTGAAGTCGCCATGGGCAGCCCATCGATCATGATTGGCCAGCCTCCTGCAGTCGGGATGACACTTCCAAAACACTTGACATCTGATGGAACCTTGTATCCCTGCGAATCCACAGACACAACATAGCCAATAGGCCTGTACGCTGATTGAGAATTCGATTCAACCACAATTGCCTCAGTCAGGACAGAGGCAGTCCCTCCGAAAGGCACAAGGTCCAGCGGAAAGTAGCTGCCAGGCCACTCTGTGGAAGAACTGGATGCAGCACATACAAGTAGAGCATCGGGACGAGGGCTCCCGGCGCCTACTTGACAGGTATCGCCGTTCCCCAATGCAATGAAGGGCCCCTGCGATGGAACACAAATCGGCACATCAACACCACCGTAAACTGGAACAAGCCGAAGCTCTCGCGGTTCGGGCAACGCAACCTGAATACGACCGATCACCGGCGAACGCAAACGCCAACGCTAATCCCAATCGACATTCAATGCACCGCCTTGTCCAGCGGCCCCTCCCCCCGGAATTGAGATCACAGACGAGCCCAGACCTGCCCCACCTCCGAGGTTGAGCCTTGGAAGAATCCCATCGATCCACCCACTTGGACCGAGCAAATATCTCCTCTTGGCCAAGTTACTGTACACCCAGACATTGGACTCAGAATCCCAAGCAGCCCGCAAGCGAAGCTCCCCGGCCGGAACGTCGACCAGGAATGGTGGAGGTGCATCTTCTGGGGCTCCATGCAATCGCACCTCAAACTCAAACCCCAGCGTCACACCAACATTCGAATTGTTCTCAAGCTGCTCACGACTGATATATATCGGGGCTTCAGGGTTTCGTGTGGGTCGTTGAAGCCGGGTAGAGGTCGAGTCCGCCG
>CAYWNK010000109.1:0-19566 GCA_964459495.1 uncultured Planctomycetaceae bacterium | reverse complement strand
GTCTAGGCTAGCGGCAACGCTGCCGCAGGCCTGTGTGCTCGTCGTTGCCCACGGTGCTCGCACCGGGCTAGTGATCGCCGTCCTGCTCGTTGCCGTCGTCTTCCCCGCCGGGGTCCTGCTCCTTCCTCGCAGCTTCCTCCGCTGCGCGCTCCTCTTTGCCCTGGTCGAGCCGCATCAGGGCGGTGCGAATCTTGCGTGCGCCGCCGCCACGAACTTCCTCCATGCCGCGTTCGCCGGTCCGGCGCGTCAGCTCGTCGAGGCCCAAACGCGTGGACTTGTCCATGAAGATGGCGAAGGCCCGACCGGTCGGAACCTCCTTGACCACGAGGTCGAGCAAGTCCGCCGCGGTTTTGCCGCGCCCCTGGTGCAGGAGCACCTCGTAGAAATGCGCAGAGTCGCTGACCCACTGGGAACGAGCCTCGGGAAGTCCACGGACGACGACGCCGAGGTCGACCTCCTTTTGCATCTTCTCGGCGCGTTGCTCGGCCTGCTTCATGCGTTCGAGCCTCTGGGTCGCCTCCTTGAGCGGGTCGGGCATGTGAGCGTACAGTTCCTCGTAGTGGCGGTGCGCGACCAGGCCGTCGAGTTCGTGGTACATCAACACGCGGCGCAGGGGCTCGCTGGCAGCGCCCCGGTTGGCGAGGTCGAGGAACAGCTGGCGGGTGTTCTCCTCTTCGCGCATCCAGAAGTTGTAGAGCACGAGCTCGTAGGCCTGCACATCGTCGGCGCTACCGGTGTTGATCAGACCCCGCAGCCTGTTGCGTTCGATGGTCAGCTTGCGGAGCGCTTCGGGCGTGGCGCGCTTGGCGAAGGCGATGCGCTTGAGAAGGAAGTCGATGTACCGCTCCCGGAAGCCGGGCTCGTAGCGGTCGCCGTTTTCCATGCACCAGGCGTAGGCGCGCACCATCTCGGTGGCATCGCCTTCGTTATTGAACAGGTAGTTGCCCCAGGCAAGCCAGGAATAGGGATCGATCGCCGCCGCCCCTTCCGGGCGCGAGTTGACCGAGCGCCCCGCAAGGGTGGCTTTCGCCGAGGCCAGGAACTCCTCGGGGGTATGGAAGAAATCCATCCGCTCCAGCATGCGCTTGTCGGCGGTCCGCAGCTGGGTGCAGGGATAACGAGAGACGCCGAAGCGGGTGATGATGCCGCGGTGAATGACCTCGTCCAGCTGGATGGGGATCGCGTTCTCAGCGATCCACTGCTGGACCTTCTCGTCGGAGAAGGTCTGCTTGATCATCCGGCGGCTCTCCGACTCTCCGTCGGAATGGAAGAACATCAGCACCAGCTTTTCCTGGGCTGCGGCGCGGCCGAAGGCGTCGGCCAGCTCCAAGTCGAGAAAGGGCTCCTCAAGGATGGGGCCAGTCGACGGAAGTGAGGGGCCAGTCGACGGAGCTGAGGGGCCAGTCGACGGAGCTGAGGGGCCAGTCGACGGAGCTGAGGGGCCAGTCGACGGAGCTGAGGTGCCGGTCGACGGAAGTGACAGGGCCGTGCTCGTGGGGCCGAGGAGGCTGGCGCTGGCGCACAGGGCGAGGCTGGCAAGGGCTTGCATGGGGACGTGCGGCGTTGTTTGGGATGTCGTTCGAGGACCGCAAAAGTCTACTGACACCGGCGGTCGCCTCCCAGGGTACGGAGCGGGAGGATGGGAGTGAGCGGAAACAGCATTCCCGGCGGATGGGGGGCCGGGGGCGCCGGTCCAGCCGGCGAATGCGTTCTCTAAAGACCGGGACCCCGGGTCGGCGTTGCCGAACCGGGGCCCTGGGGGCGACTTCGCCCGGGATGCAATCCCAGGAACGTGGCCGATTGGCGGCTAGGAAGCCTGGCGGCGGAAGCTGCGCAGGTCGTAACGGTCGATCTTGCGGTACAGGGTGGCGCGGCCAATCTTCAGACGGGTCGCGGTCTCCTTGACGTTCCAGCCGGTTGTGTGCAGAGCGTGCAGGAGGATGTCCCGCTCGTACTGCTGGAAGGGCCGGATCTGGTCGGCCTCCAGGAAGGGAGAGCCCGCGGGGCTGCTGCTGGGCTGGCTCTCGCCGCCCTCGCTCGCCACGCTTTCCTTTTCGGTTAGGCGACCGGCCAGCGTGAGTTTCTGGGCGTGGCCCTTGGCGGTCTTGGCGATCCAGGCGTCCTCAAAAGGAGTGACCACGAGGTCGTCGCAGGAGCTGAAGGCCGGTCGGCCTTCGGCCAACTCGTCTTGGCTCGCCAGTAGAACGAGGTGCAGGCTGGGATGCTCGGCACGCAGACGATCAGGCGCGAATTCGCGGGGGAGATCGCCGAGGCGGAGAGACGTGAAAACCATCGCCAGGCTGGTGCCCAGGTGGCGGCGCGCTTCGGCCAGGCTCGACGCGCGCAATACCTGGAAGCCTGCGGCCTCCAGCTTGGAGGCAGCGCTGGCTAGCAAACGCGGGTCGTCATGGACGACGAGGACACTGTGCTTCATGGAAAGGAGGAGTGCAGGTATCAGGGGATTACCAGCTAGCCATCGATCCAGGCCCCTTGTGAGCCACAGGCAAAGTCTTCAAAATCAGGCATGAATCCAACCCAAGGAACGGGAATGGCCTTCCCCCTGGGCGGTTGGCGGTGGGAAGCTCGCTAGAGATCTGTTCACAGATCCGTAGGATGAGAACGTGCGGATTCCCCTGGGTATTTGGGTTCTTCTAGGGGCAGCGAGCTGTGGCTCGGCTCCTAGGCCTTCGGAGCAGGCCCAGCTGCGAGCAGAGGCTGCCCAGGAAAGCGACCCCTCCGAGCTCTTGAGAGAGGGCCGTCGGCTGCTGCGCAGCGGCCGCTCGGCTGGAGCCCAGAGGGCCTTCGAGAATGCGGCTTCGAGCGCCGCCTCTCGTCAGGACTCGGCGGTTCTGGCTGAAGCGCTGGCCGAGTCTGCGGCGGGCCGGGCCCGGGCAGGACAGATCGAGGAAGCGGAGAAGCTGCTGCAGGCGGGGGAGGCCCGCGTCTTGCCCGAGGATCGCAGCGCCTGGGCCCGCGTTCGTGCGACCCGCGGGCTGCTGCTGCACCTGGCCGGTGATTCGGCAGGGGCCGCCTGGGCCTACGGGGAGGCCTTCAAGACCGCCGAGCGCTCTGGGCAGATCGGGTTGGCCCTCGAGTGCGCTCACCGGCTGGCCCTGTGGTCGCCCGAGGTGGAGCGTGAACAGTGGGCCCGGGAAGGGATTTCCCTGGCCCAGGCCTATGAGGAGGGACGCTGGGAAGCGCTACTGGAGGCGGATCTGGCCCTGGCCTTGGAGTTCGGCGGGGACACTGCGGGGGCTTTACAGGCCCAGTTGCGCTCGAGGCTGCTGCACTATTCCACCGGGGGGGGCCTCGAGCGCCTGCGTGCGGACTGGTCGGTGGGGCGCTCCTACCGCCTGGATGGCAGGCCCCAAGCCGCCCTGGAGTGGCTATCCAACGTCGTAGGGCGAGCCGAGCGACGCATGGAGGCGCTCGGAGACAGGGAATCGAGGCTGTGGACGGCCTTGGCCTACGGCGAGCTAGGGCGCGTGGAGCAGGCCCTCGGCCACTCCGAGCAGGCGGATCTCTATACGCAACGGGCCGAGGACCTTCTCGATCCTGTCGGCGGCAGGGGCCTTTTGAGCCTTGATCCTCGAAATTGGCTCGCGGGGATCGCCAGCTTGGCCGACGGGTTCTAGATCAGCTGTCGATCCCTGCCTTCCAGCGTCGAAGGCGAATACCAACGATCCGCCGTTTCCCGCGTACCCTGGCGCCCATGTCCAACCCCGAGACCCTCCCCAACGGGCGTTCGAAGCGCCGCGGTCGCCTGTGTCAGTTCGGGGCTGGACTGCTCTTGCTGGCGGAGCTCACCTGCCTGGTGTCGGTGCTGGAAGGCTGCAGCCCGAATGCTACCGAGCACCGTGCTGTGGGCGAGGAGGGTGGGGGCCCTAGGCCCACGAGTGACGACCAGGCCTTCGATGCCGCTGGGGAAGCCAGCGGCAACGGGGCTCTGTCCGTGGTCGGAGCTGGCCATTCTGGGCAGGCTGTGCTCTCCGAATCCACAACGCGTCCGGCTGCACCTGCGGACCAGGGCGACGGCTCGGACGAGGGCGACCCGGAGGAATGGATTCCCCTGGATCGCTGGCTCGACAAGGACGTGCTTACCAAGCGGGAGTATTACCCGTCCGGAGCCCTGGAGCGCATTCGGACGGTCCTCCCCGGGATCGAGGGTCCAGAGGGTTTTCACGGCCCGGAGATGGTCTACCACGCCAACGGTCTCTTGAAGCTGGTGAAGACCTGGACCCACGGCCAGCCCGAGGGCTACTTCCGAACATGGTTCCCCACCGGCCAGATCAAGCGCCAAGGGGCTTACCAAGCCGGCGAGTTGAACGGGGACTACGTCGAGTACAAGAAGGGCGGGACGAAGCAGTACGAGGCCAGTTACGTCCACGGGCAGCTCCACGGTCGAGCGATGGAGTACTACTACGACGAGCGACCCAAGGACGAGTCCCACTGGGAGTACGGCCTGCAAGTCGGGGTGCACCGCGTATGGAGCCTGGATGAACGGATCACCCTGGAGGAAAACTACGCCGACGGCCAGCTTCACGGTGTCTATCGCAGCTCCTATCCCGACGACGGCGAGCCGAAGGTCGAAGGCACCTTCGAGCAAGGCAAGCGCAGCGGCTGCTGGCGCGGCTTCGACGTCGAGGGGCGCCTGGCCCTGGAGGAGTACTTTGTCGACGGGGTGCGTCACGGCACCCGCTCGGCGTTCGTTGCGAGCGTTCTGGTTGAAAAGTCCGAGTACGAAAACGGTCTCCTACACGGCAACAAGAACGAATACTACGAGGACGGCACCGAGCGCAGCTCTGGCCGCCTGATCGAGGGCAAGCGCGTGGGTCTTTGGTCGTACTGGAACCCCGACGGATCCCCGATCGCTGACCTCAGCGGCGTCTACGAAGATGATCGACGCATCGCCCCAACCCCCGCTTCCGATGACTAGTTGCATGCGATCCCCCAAACCTTGGTTGCACCTTGCCCTGACGGGCTTGGTGCTTGCTTTCTTGTCCGCGCTAGTTCCGACCGCGCAGGGCGCCCATGCGCGCTCCCAAGAGCCCAGTCGGGTCCAAGAACCGAAAGGGCAAGAGGAGACCCGGGGAGAAATCGTCACCGTGAACTACCCATCGGGCGCGAAAGCCCGGGAGGGACGCGTTTGGCGCGGTCGACGTGTCGGTGTTTGGCGCGCTTGGCACAAGAGCGGCGGTCTCCTGTCGATGGGCGCCTACGAGGACTACCACCGCGTCGGCCCCTGGAGCTTCTGGAAGCCTGACGGCTCCAAGCGCTCAACCGGTTCCTTCAAGAACGACAGGCGCCAGGGGGAGTGGACGATTTTCCATACCGATACCCAGCCGCAGGTGCAGGCCACCTGGGAGGAAGGCCGGCGCATTGGAACCGTGAAGCGCTGGCACAAGAACGGCCAGCTGCAGCTGCAGGAGGAGTACGTCTTGGGCTTCAAACACGGGCCTTCCGAGAGCTGGTACGCGGACGGCAAGACCTACGAGAAGGGACATTTCGAGGGCGGATTGCGCAGCGGTGAGTGGGTGATCCATCACCCCAACGGCAAGAAGAGGAGCACCGGCAGCTATGTCCGTGGCCAGGAGGCCGGGGAGTGGCAGCACTTCGATGAAGAGGGCTCGCTAGAGGCGAAGGGGTCCTACGTACTGGCCGAGCAGGACGGACTCTGGGTCGGCTATCACGGCAACGGGAACCGGCGCTTCGAGGGCAGCTTCAAGGCTGGCAAGGCGGTAGGCCCGTGGAAATACTGGTGGCCCACCGGCCAGCTGCGCAGTGAGGGCAACCAGGTCGCTGGCGAATGGGACGGAGAGTGGAAGGCCTACGACCGTCAGGGTCGTCTCGATCAAGCAGTGAGTGGCAACTACAGAGCCGGCGTGAGGATTCCCTAATGAAGTTCCCCTATTCGATCACCCTCGCATCCGTGGCGTGGACCGCACTGGCGCAGTCCGCCCCCGTGAAGCCCGTCGCTGACGTCCTGCGCTATCAGCCCGCGGTGGGGGTGCCGAGCGTCAAGAGTTGGACGGCCAAGCACACGCTCAACATGCAGGGCTTCACCTCCAAGACCGCGGACGATCCGCTCGTCACCTATCCGGTGACGGGGAAGATGGAGTCGGGCCAGGTGCTCAGGGTCACCGATGTTCCCAAGGCCCTTGGCGAAGGGCGGCCGCTGGTTCTCGAGCGACGCTTCGACACAATCTCCTCGGAGGCGACATTGGCCCTATCGGGCGAGGTGCAGGACGAGCGGAAAGCCTCCCTAGCCAGCAGCTTGGAAGGGGCCGAGGTGCGTTACACCTGGGTTCCCGAAGAGGAGGCCTACGGCAAGTTCTTCTACGGCGAAGAGGGGGACGAGTCTGAACTGGCGCCTCTTGGCGAGGACATGGACCTGCGTTGTGTCTTGCCCAAGGAGCCCGTGGAGCTTGGATCCACCTGGATGGTCGCTGCTGAGGACCTCGTGCATCTGCTGGCACCCTGCGGTGAAGTGCAGCTGAGGACCGCCGAGGGCAGCGACAAACGTCTGTCTCGGTCGCTTCGCTTTGGACTCGGCGGGGGGCTTGAGTACGCCTTTGGCGGCAAGAGCCAGGCCGAGTGCAGCATCACCTGGGCGGAGAACAAAGAAGTCAACGGGCAGAGCTGTGCGGTGCTGAACGTCGTGGTGGATGGACGTTTCGTGGGCGAGAAAAACGAAATCCTGGGAGAGGACGTCCTGATGGGCGAGGCCTTGAGGGGAGCGCGTTTTGATCGGGTGGAGATCGCCTTGCGGCTGGAAGGTCGCGGAGTGGTCCTTTGGAACCTGGACGCGAACCAGGCTCACTCCATGGACCTGGCCCTGGCCGAGGACGCCACATTGCGCGTGTTCGAACTCGCGCCGGATGGCAGAGAGATGGTCCAGAACCTGCGAATGCGCGGACTTCTCAAGCTCGGCTATGGGGTGGAGCCCCCTGCTGCGGGGCCCGTCCTCGAACACGCGGGCGAGCGTTGAGTTCAGGTGCGGGACGTCGGCCTTGGCGACGGCTTCCCGCACCGGCCTCAAGGGGCCCAGGTCACCCGCAGTCCACGGGTGAAGCCGATGTTGGAGGAGCCGGAGTCAGCGGCGAACACCTGGTAGTAGCGGCTCATCCCGACCATGGATCCGGGGGGGATCGGGACGGTGACGGCGGCTGCACCGAAGTCGTAGGCGAACACGGCGTCCCGGCGGTAGGGGCCCTTGACCAGCAGCGTGCCGCCGCTGATGGGGAGGTTCGTGCGGGCGGGTCCGCTGAAGACGATTCCGAAGCCGAATAGGGGGCCGCCGGGAAGAACGAAGTCCATGCTCCCGTTGGAAACGCTGGGGACGTTCTCAAGCAGGAGCCCAGGGGCGGGACCAGCGCCCAGGGGAGTGCCCTGCCCATAGTAGATGGGGGCCTGGAAGGTGGGTTCGCTGGTGGGGTCGAACGGGAAGGGGTTCGAGAGCCGATCGAAGGCGTCTCCTGGGGTCTTCACCGCGATGTTCCCAGGCCCTGCCGCGCTGGGGATCGCCACCTCGATCATGGTCCCGCCGGCGATGGACGGAACACCGATGACCTTCACCGGTGTGCCGTCGCCACCGACGATGTTTTGGGAGAACCAAACCTCGTTGTTGGCCGGATCGAAGTTCTCGCCGAAGAGCGTGACCAGGTTGCCGTTGAGCTCGTAGGTGTCGACACCCGGTTTGGTCGGGGAGATGGCGCCGTAGAGGAACTGCACCCCAGCGATGTCGTCGGATTCGATCGAGCGGAGATCCACCCCCGTTCCCACCAGGGCGGCAAACATGGTGGAGTTGGGGTCCGGAGAATGACCGAGGCCAAGGGCGTGGCCATATTCGTGGCAGGCGGTGCCCTGGATGTCAAAGGGCTCGGCGCCGGTGAGTGCGGGGCCGGGGCCGTCGTGCCAGGTCTCGGGGTCTTCGCTAAAGCGCATCCGCCAGCCATCGGTGATCGGAATTTCGACGAAGGCGTGCAGGAAGGAGATGCCCGGAAGGACCGAAATGATGTTGCCGTTCGGGCCGCCGGTCACATCGGTTTCTCCGACGTAGAACGAGTCGAAATTGGACTGGCCTGAACCGATTCCGTCGGTTTGGAGAGGGTCGGTTCCACCGCTCCCGTGCAGCCGGCTGCCCCACTCGGCGACGCCCTTCCAGATGGCTAGCTCAGCTCCCGTGGCGCCCGGGAAGTCCGGGTCAGGCACCTGATTGTCGTTGGCTTCGGGGTCCGCGAAGTTGTTGAAGATCCGAAAGTCCCGTTGCGTGAGATCCAGTGAGCCTCCCAGCAGGGTGAATCCCTTAGCCGTCGGAAACAGAGCCATGACGCAGCCGAGGGCTGCCAGGGGCGGGAGCAATCGGCGGATATGCATAGAGGGCTAGATTGAGACTGCGGAGTGTGACGGAGAACCAGCCACCAGGTCCTACCTCCAGCATAGACCCATAGGACCGATTCGGTCGGATTTCCTGCCCGAGAGGCGGATCGGGCTGGCTGGTCCGCAGGGGCCCCCTTGCCAGGGGCGATTTGGTCCTCACAATGCCCGGTTGATTCCCAGGGAACCCATTCCCTCCCGGTTCCGATTCGTTCCCGGAAGGGGTGGAGCCCTCCCGACCCGCCATTCAGCCATGAGCACCCAAACCGAGACACATCGCTTCGAGGCCGAGGTCCAGCAGGTCCTCTCCCTCGTCATTCACTCCCTTTACACCAATCGGGAGATCTTCCTGCGCGAGCTGGTCAGCAACGCCAGTGACGCGCTGGACAAGCTGCGCTTTGAGTCCTTGACCGATGCCGACCTTCTGCCCGATGGGGAAGAGCTGGGCATTGCGCTCGACGCCGACCCGATCGCACGGACCTTGACGATTGCGGACAACGGCATCGGGATGACCCGAGACGAGCTGGTGGCCAACCTCGGCACCATCGCGAGCTCGGGCACACGGCGCTTTCTGGAGGCCATGAAAGAGGCGAACCAGACCGAGCGCCCTGACCTCATCGGTCAGTTTGGAGTGGGCTTCTACAGTGCGTTCATGGTCGCCGAAGAGGTGACCGTCGAAACCCGCCGTGCCGGAGAAGAGGAGGGCTGGCGCTGGATCAGCAAGGGAGACGGCGAGTACACCCTGGAGCCGGCCGAGGGTCTCCAGCGGGGCACGATCATCACCCTGGCCCTGCGGGAGCAGGAGGAGGGGGAGTCGGATCTGCTCCAGGAATTCACCCTGCGGGACATCGTCCGGCGCTACTCCGACTTCGTCGAATACCCCATCCAGATGGAGGTCGAGCGAACTTCGCCCAAGCTGGATGAGGAGGGCAAGCCGATCGAAGGTGAGGAAGAGACCCGCACGGAGCTTGAGACGCTCAATTCTCGGCGGCCCCTGTGGGCTCGGCCGAAGAGCGAGATCGAAGCGGCGGAGTACAACCAGTTCTACAAGCACCTCTGCCATGACTGGACGGACCCCCTGGAGACTCTGCACTTCCAGATCGAGGGTACCGTGCAGTTCACGGCACTCCTTTACCTGCCTTCGCAGCGCCCGATGGATCTCTTCGATCCAGCCCGTTCGAAGTCCAACGTCAGCCTGTATGTGCGGCGGGTACTGATCCAGAAGGAATGCGAGGAGCTGCTGCCGAGCTGGATGCGCTTTGTACGTGGCGTGGTGGAGTGCGATGACCTCCCGCTGAACGTTAGCCGGGAGACGCTCCAGGCCAGCCCGAAGCTGCGCCAGATCCAGAAGCGGCTGGTGCGCAAAGTGGAAGACGCCCTTGCCAAGCTCCTCGAGAATGACCGAGAGCGCTACGACACATTCTGGGAGGCCTTTGGCTCACTCCTGAAGGAGGGGGTGTACATGGGAGCGGATGAGGATGAACGCCTCTCCAAGCTCTGCCTGTTCGCCACCACGGGCCAGGACGAGTTGACCACCCTTGCTCAAGCGAAGGAGCGTATGCAGGAGGGGCAGGAGGCCATCTGGGTCCTGACGGCTCCCGATCGACAGACGGCGGACGGTTCTCCCCACCTCGAGGCCTTCCGAAGCAAAGGGCAGGAAGTCCTGCTGCTCACCGACCCCGTGGACGAGTGGATGCTGAACTCCCTGCACGAGTTCGATGGGACCCCGATTCGGGCAATCGACAAGGGCGAGGTTGACCTCGAAGGGGAGGAGGCCAAGACCGACCGTGAGAAGCGTCAGGCCGAGTGCAAAGATCTGCTGGAGTCCATGCAGACGGCACTCGACGAGGTGGTCTCCGAAGTTCGCTTCTCGAGTCGCCTAAAGGATTCCGCAGCGGTGCTCGTGGCGGGGGAAGGGGGCATGAGCGCCCACCTGGAGCGCATGCTGCGCCGCAGCGGCCAGGAGGTTCCCACGCAGAAGCGCGTGCTTGAGCTGAACCCCGACCACGGGATCGTGGCGGGCCTCAAGAAGCTCCACGACGTCGATGCGGCCAGCCCCCGCGTCGGGGACTTCGCTGAGCTCCTACTCGGCCAGGCAATGCTTGCCGAGGGGGCCGCTCCGCGGGACCCGAGCCGCTTCTCGAAGCTGCTGGCTGAGCTGATGAGCGAGGCCGTTCAAGGCTAGGTCCTTCGGGGACCGGAAGTCCCCGTAGGCATGCTGTGTCCCGCTCGAGGAGGTGCAGCCGCCAGCCGGTGGGCTGGGGCACACGAGCCACCTAGCCAAGCAAGCGGCCCCCCTCCGTGTTTCACGGAGGGGGGCCGCTTGTATTGCCAGGGGGCCTGAAGGCCCCTGGCGGCGAGGCGATTACTGGAAGGTAATCTCCAGGCCGTCGGTGAAGTTGCTGGTGGTGGTCGGGTTGACGTCACGGTACCAGGCGGTGAAGTTCAGGGTCTGACCAGCGGCCACCGAGAAGGTCCCGGTCGGGCTGGGGACGGCGGTGAGATCCACGGTGATGGAGAACTCACCGGCTGCACCGGTGCTGCCAACCTGGCTGATGTAGCGACCGACGTCGCCGGACACGCAGAGCGTGCCCTGGCTGCCGCCAGGCATCGGGATCGAAGCCTGGGTCTCCGAGACCAGGTAGTACGAGAACTGGTTGGTCGGCATCTGCGTGGCCGTCAGGGTCAGGTTGTTGTCGCTGACGACATCCGAACCGAAGCCGGCCAGCGTGCCCGGAAGACCGGTGCTGTTGGCCACGGCGGGCGCGCAGTAGAGGGTTCCGACGGGACCATCGCTGATCGGGTCAAGCTGGTTCATCCAGACGTCGGTGCCGTTGCAGTTCGCCAGCACCATGTCCAGGTCGCCATCGTTGTCGATGTCGAAGACGCCCATGTCGTGGGTACAGCGGAGGTCGTTGACGGTCAGACCCAAGGCGCCGCGGAAGCCCTGGCCGGACTCCTCGTTGATGTCGACGAAGCCGCCGACGGTGCCGCCTTCGTTGTGCATGATGTGTAGACGACGCCCGAATCCGGGGATGTCGACGTCCACGTCGGCGTTCATCACGTCGGCCCAGCCGTCGTTGTCAAGGTCGACAACGAGGGTGTTGGAGCCGAAGCCGTCGTCGACGTTGTAGCCGAACGCGGTTGACCAGATGACCCGACCGAAGGCGTCGTTGCCCTGGTTCAGGATGTAGCGGTCAGCACCGTCGTCGGTGGTGACCAGGTCGGGCAGACCGTCCTGGTTCAGGTCGCCCACGTCCACGTGGTAGGGCGCCTGCTGGTTGGCGGTCTGCAGGATGTTGAACTGCCCCTCGTTGTTGGGGTTGTTGTAGCTGATGTCGACGCGGGGCTGACCGGAGGTCTGGCCGAGGCCCGTGTTCTTGACGATGTCGTTGACCCCGTCACCGTTCATGTCGACGATCACCGCGGCGTTGCCGAACGGGGAGTCGACCATCTGCACGGTCATGCGGGTGGAGGTCTGGTCGGTGAAGAAGCCGTTGCCGTCGTTGATCAGCAGGCGGTCGTCGACGTCCGGGTTGCCGGCCACGTCGTAGTCCGCGAAGTACAGGTCGAGGTGACCGTCGCCGTTCACGTCGCCCGCGTCCACGCCGCAGAAGAAGGGGATCGCGTTGGGGCCGCTGACCAGCTGAAGCTGGGGAATGCGGGCGTCCTCGTGACGCAGGCCAAGCCAGTTGCCCGACCCGTCGTTGCCGAGGTTGACGTAGACGCGGGGGTGACTGATGTGCTTGGGCTGACCAGGCGAGAAGGTGGTCGCCGTGATGACATCTTCCCAACCATCACCGTTGATGTCGGCGATGACGACGTCACGGTCGTTGGTGCTGGTGTCGAAGCCGTTGTCGCCGGGGACGTCGGAAGCGGTGGCGAACTGGTCCGTGCGGTCGGCCAGGGTCCCGTTCTCGTTCATGAACAGGATGTTCCGGCGACGGCCCGTCGAGGTGAAGGGCTGCTTGCGCACGGACACGAGGTCCGTCCAGCCGTCCTGGTCAAGGTCGGCCCAAGCGTAGTCACGCTCTTCGTCGTCGTTGACGCTGGTGGCGGCGGGTCCTGACAGGCGGCTGTTGTCCTGAACGAACTCGAGCCAGTTGATGCCCTGGCCGCTAGCGGCAGTTTGCAGCAGGGCGAAGGCCAGAGCCGGGCCGGTCGCGTTGCGCAGGTGTCGCATAGAGATGCGGGTTTGCATAGTTTGAGAAGGGAAGGGATCAGGGGACACGCCCCAGAGAGAGAGACGGCACGGAGCGCCGTCGGTGGAAGTATACGGCCTAGGCCGGACTCGGTTTCTTTTCTACTAGGGGACGTCGAAGACCGATTCGGGCTTCTACCCGCCCTCGGGAAGCTCTGCGGCCCTGTTGCGGGCGTTCATCCCGCGGCTTCTAGCCCCTGACGGGGGATTCCAGGGGTCTCTGTTGCCTTGGTGTATCCGACGCAGCTTGGGGTCGCGCATTGGAAGCAACCGTTTCGTTCTCGAAAGAATACAAGCTTGCCCAATTCTGTCGAAGGATGCCGCGCCAGATGGCCTCCTCTGGCCGCTGGAAACGCAAGGCGCCCGCCGCAGCCTGGGCTGCGACGGGCGCCTGGTGTTTGGGGCGCATCCCGCGTCAACGGCATGCGCTCAGGCGTGGCTCACGGGCAGAGCGTGAAGCGGATGCCGCCCGAGAGGCCGGCGCCGGTTCCGTCCGCGATCGCGGGGTCACGGTAGTAAAGCTGCGCGAAGATCTCCGTTCCCGCGGTCAGGCCACTGTTGGCCATCACGGACTGGGAGAAGATCTGGGGGAAGACCCCGTTGCAGTTGGTGCCGGGCGCGCCTGCGCCCGAGGTCAGCTTGGTGTCGATGCGACTCAGCTGGCCGCCGACGCAAAGCGTGCCGCCCAGGAAGGGCGCATCGTTGTCCTGCAGGCCCCAGAAGAGCACGCCGAACTGCTGGTTGAGCACGTTGCGGGCCACGATCCGGAAATCGTTAGGCCCCGTGAGGGTCGGGGTGCCTTGCCACTCAAGCGTGGGCACGCAGCCGAGGGAGTTGGCTTTGCCCTGGCAGTACAGCGACACGCTGCAGTCTTCCACGGTGATGGTCAGCTGGGTGATCGCGCCGGGATCCACCGCGTCCACTTCCCAGAACGGGAAGCCGGTGGTGGCCGAGTTGATCGCGTTCGCCATCACGTTGGAAACCGCCAGGGTGTAGGTGCCCGGGGCGCTCGGCGCGGTGAGGGCACCGGTCACGAGCACCTCGGGAGCACCCGGTAGCGCCACGCCCGTCGACACCATGCCTGAAGGCTGGGGCGCGAACATGTTGTTGATGGTGTTCTGTCCGCCACCGATCTGGATCAGGTCGCCATCGATCGGCGTGCCGTTGAATCCAGCGGGGTTGTTGATGCCAAGGGGAGACGAGAAGTTCAGCATCTCTCCGGCCACAGGCGCATTGGCCTGGTCGAGATCGCCGCCGTCGAACGCAAGGTCGATGGCGAAGAAGGCAAGGCCCTGGGACCCAGCGTCAGAGAGTTCTCCGGCGATGGAATAGGGAACGACGTCACCGGGCTGCACGGAGACCGTGCTGGTGCCGTTGCTGGTCACGGTGACGTTGAAGTCCGAGGCGCTGGCGCTGAGCACCAGAACCGAGCCGGTCAGGGCCACAGCAGCGCTGCGGCGGGCGAGGGATTGGATCGTTTGCATGGAACTAGGGTCTCCTCTCACTGACCGGTCCAGACGCGCTGGACGAGGCCGAACTCACGGATGTCAAAGTCGCCGTCCTGGTCCACATCGCATTGGGCGCCGGGATCTTCCGGAGCGTGGGGCGTTGCGGGTGCAGGGCCATTCAGGAGGGGCTCGATGAAGAACCAGTCAAACTCGTCGAGGTCGTTGTCGGCCTCGAAGTCAAACTCGCCGCGGCCTAGGGTCTGCAGGAAAGCGATCAGGGAATCGCGATCGGCCGCGGAGAGCGCCTGGTAGGCGGTGCGGGAGGCGGAGCCTTCGACGCCGTGCTCGTTGACCGCGAAGTCGATGTTGTCCGCGAAAGCGGCGCCGCCGGCGCGCGCGTCGTGAAGGAAGCTGTCGCGAATCGCCAGGCCCCAAAGGGGGCGGGTCATCATGAGGTTCTCGGTGGCCACGCCGTCGACGATCTGGTCTCCGAGGGAGCCCATGTCGTGAAGGAGGAAGTCCGAGTAGGGACGAACGAGCTGGTTCGCAAGCGGGCCGGGTGCCGTCGCGCTCGTGGTGAAGCTCGGGGTGTGACAGTCGGCACAACCCACTGCGGTGAAGACCGCTTCGCCTGCGTGTCCCGAGGTCGGCATCTGCGGGGGCGGGGCAAGCCACTGCTGGAAGTGGGTGATGCGATCCACGAAGGTGAAGCCCTGGGCATCCGGCTGATCTTCGGGGTCGGGGACGGTGTCGCACTGGGCCAGAAGAACCTGGTCACCGTTGGGTGCGTTCTCGTTGGGGAGGAAGGTTGAGGTCAGTCCGACCTCGTTGAGCGCCGCATCGATGGAGAAGGTCAGAACCGTCGAAACGCCACCCTTCCAGCCGAAGCGTCCCGCGCGCATGGGCCCGCTCGGATCCTCGAGGGGCTGGTTCATGCGCACCATGCCGTTCAGCCCGGCGGGCTGGTTGTTGGCAAGGGCGATGATGTCGGCGTCGTCGATGGCGCCGAGGAGGCCAGCTCCGAAGTTGGTCGGAGTGGCACGCTGGGCGGTCACCGTGGCCTGGGGCGGGACGACCTCTCGGCACATCAGGTCGATCGACTGGTCTTGGAGGAGCGATCCGCCAAGATTGTCGAGCGGGTCAAAGGGACTGCCAGCCGCGGCAGCCACACCAAAGCGGGTCACCAGGCGGGCGCCGTGGCCGCCGATGGCGGGAAGGTTGTGGCAGCTGCCACAGGACACTTCGTTGAAGATCGGGCCGAGGCCGTCGGCCTCCTGAAGCGGTGCGCCGTAGGCCTCGCGGCCTGCGTCGAACAGCGCCAGTTCCGCCGGGGTCAACCCGGAGATCGGCTCGCCCATGAAGGGCTGCAGCTCTTGGGCGGACGCGGAGCCGACAGCGGCGGCGCCGAGCACAAAGAGCGCGGGGATAGTGGTTCTTGCCATAGGGAGAGGTCGGGTTTTGCACCCGGGAAGAAGTCGAACGAGAGCGCCGGAAGACGCTCGAGCCATCGTTCGAGACATATGCAACGTACGACTACCTGGGCATTGCGGCAAGGCAACCAAGCGCCCGAGCCGAACTCTGGACATAGGTCTCGTTTCGGTGCTCGCTTACTTCGACAACTCCTGCAGCCGTGCCACGAGTCCCGCCCAGTTGCCTGAGTTGTCATTCGATGCGCGACCTGCTTCGCGGTACATGCGTTCGACAAGTGCGGGAAGGCTGCCGGGCGCAAACCACGCGGCGGCAGCGCGGCGAATAAAACGGTTGTCAAACCCCTCTCTACCGCTGGGATCATCCAGCAGTGCGGCGTATTCGATCGCGCTCCAAATCGCCCACCATTCCACGTTCGGTGAGACCCCGTCCTCGGGCAAAACGTGATCTCCCCAGTGCGCAGAATCCGAGTAAGAGGGGATTGAGAAGTCGTTGGACGGTGCTACCGCGAAGGCATGCCGCGGGCCAGCTTCGACCTCACCGTTTCGGGCTGGACCGTTGCGTGCGAGGCGTAGCCACACGTCGCCCAGGAATAAATATTCCGCCTTGCGAATCTGGTCGAGCTCCAAGCGCGCACGCCGCGACTCATCCATCCCCGCTAGGACGGACTCGTTGAGGCAGCGTACGGCGTGGGTCAACAGCGCCAACTGGTAGGTTTGGCAGGCGTCATAGCGGCCGCCCAAAACGCCAGGAGTGTTTCGTCTTTGGACAATCCCGCTCGGCATCGAGGCTTGTAAAAATAAGTCCGAAACGCGCTGAAACCACTCCTCGTGCCCCCTGCGCCACTCGTCGTTGGCGATGGCGAAGGCCGCGCAGGCCACGTCGATGCCCCAAGCGTGGTCCCGATCCAGGTCCAGACCGTGGTGGGGGTAGTCCCGGACAATGGCCTCTTTCACGGCCAAGGTCACGCCCTCGGACCAGGATTCGGCAGCGTGGGGGTGACCGTGGAACTGGAGCCGGAAGAGGCTTGCAGCCTGGATGAGATCGTCCTTGGCCAAGGCGTCGTTCCCAAGCCAAACAAGGGCTTGGGGGAACTTGGTGTAGCGCCCCATGTACTGGCCGTCGTGGGGCATCCAGCTGAGCAGTTCGTCGTCGCTTGGCTTCACCCCTCCGCCGCGGCGGAAGGCATCGCTGGTGTCGTAGGGCGGACGCAGCTTGCGGGTGTGGACCTCGGCCACGTGGAACGAAGGGGTCGGGCCGCCAAGAGAGGGCAGGCGGAACTCCTTGGGGACCAAGCGCGCGTTGCGGCGGAAGTCGAACGGAATCCGACCGCCCGGCGTCAGCCAGTCCTCGACGGTGATCGGATCCCCTTCTGCGTTGACCTGTACATCGGGTTGGCGACTCGCGTTCATGCGGTGCAGGAACATCAGCTTCTCGTAGCCGGCCCGCGAACCAGCGGCTGCGACGCGATGGCCCTGGAAGGGAGTGAGTCCGACCGTGCCGGTCCCGTTCGGCAGATTCACGAACCAGGGGTGGGCCCAACCCATGACACGACCAACGACCTGGTCGCCGTCGGGGCTGCCGGTCAAAAGCAACTCGGCGAGGTGTTCGCGTTCCGCGCGCAGGCGGGTTCGCAGCGCCGCGGCGCCGCGCTGGTTTTCGTAGCGGTAGGCTTCCCAGGTGGGGAGCAATGCCTTTTGGGGAAGGAAGTGGGAAGTCCTCGAATGGAACCAAGACCACCAACCCGGCCCTGCGATGGGGAATGCGAGGCCTTCGAGTGCTGGTCGATCCGGCTGACCGCCTGCGAGCCTCGAGGGCACGATCGTCAACCGGCGATGAAACTGGGCCTGGGGGCCCATCATGTGCATCTTGCCGTCTTCGAGCGCACGCACGATGGGCACGTGGGTGCGCCCTTGTTGTCGACGTGGTTCACCCAGAAAGGGATCGGGGGCGAGGGCCTCGATCTTCCAGCCGTTGGGCAGAATCAGATCGAGGGAGTCCCAGTACAGCAGGCCGGCCGGCAGGAGCTCGGGCGAGGCTGGACCCGAGGCCGCTGTCGCCCCGTTGTTGATCCGCAGGTCGAGACTGATCCGCTCGTCACCACTCCACTCGGTGATGTAGGCATGCACGCCCATGAGATGGGGCAGGGGCTGGCCCTTATCGCCGGTCACCGTCGGGACCAGCGTTCCGTACACCCGCCGCTGTCGGGCCACGCCGCCTTGTCGCAGCAAGCGCACCGAGCCGGAGCCCTTGGAGCGTGGACGCCCCAGCAGGTCCACTTCGTACTCATTGCCGAAGACATCCCGTGTGCGCAGCTGAATCCCGTCGCCCTTGGGATCGAGCAGACGCCTCACCTCAGGTGTGGTCTGTGGGGTCCGGGCGAGGACCTTGTCGCCGAGCATCACGTCGAAGGTCACCCGGCTCCCGGGGAGGTCGTCGGGGTGGAGGCCGACCACCGCGAGAATCTCGATGACCTCGGGCCTTCCCAGGGGGCTGCGGGTCACGACCTCGATTTGGGCGGGCACGAGTTCTTCCACAGCCCGGTTGAGGATCAGCAGGTTGCTGCGCCCCGGAGCCGGCAGTCGATACTCTTCCGGCACGGGCAGGGTGGCGCGCAGCACGAAGGTCCGCCGCAGGGGAGCGGTCAGCTCGAGCCGTGCGACCTGCTCACCGGGTTGGATGGCCAGGAATGCCTCCGGCTGGGGCTGAAGCGGATCGGCTTCCTCACCGGGGACGAGGGTGGGCGCTTCCAGGATCCCTCCCCACTCATCGTAGAGGGGCACGTCGCGCTCGTCCTGCAGGGCCCCGGGCTCTCCCGAGTCGTTCGTGGCCAGCGGAGCATCTTGGACGGGCGGCGGGGCCAGGTCCTCAAAGCGCTGGGGAAGGTGTCGGGGGCTGTCCTGCGGGCGGGGCGATCCGCCGCAGCCCAGGGCAGCCAGCAGCAAGAGGCACGAGAGACGGGAGAGCATGGAGGGACGCTGGGATCAGGCGGTCGGTCGCGGACGGGCAGGGTGGACTGGGATCTTGGGTGGGCAGGGGCGTACCATGCGGCCACCCAGGGACCAGTCTCTCCTACAACTTATGCCCAACCAACGCTCCAGGCGCCTTGCTGGCTTCGTGCAATCCGACATTCGAGCCATGACCCGCGCCTGCGAGGCCGTCGGCGGAATCAACCTGGGGCAGGGCATTTGCGATTTGCCTACGCCTGCCCCTGTGGCTGCCGGGGCGATCGCTGCGATCCAGGACGGACGGTCCGTCTATTCCTATCCCGAGGGCATCGAGCCGCTGCGGGACAAGATTGCGGCGAAGCTCCGCCGTCAAAATGGGATCGAGGTGGATCCTGGGACCCAGATCCTGGTGAGCGCGGGATCGGCGGGTGCGTTCACGGCTGCGATTCACGGTCTGCTGGATCCAGGGGACGGGCTGCTGCTGATGGAGCCCTACTACGGTTATCACCGGGGGGCGGCGAAACTCGCCGGGCTCGAGGTCCAGTGTGTGGCGCTCGAAGAACCCGGATTCCGTCTCAGCGAAGGCCGTCTGCGGGCGGCGATTCAGCCAAACACCCGCGCCGTGGTGATTTGTACGCCTGCCAACCCGAGTGGGCGCGTGTTTGATCGGGTCGAACTCGAGCTGCTGGCCAGGGTGGCCCGGGAGCATGACCTGCTCGTGTTGACGGACGAGATTTACGAGGAGATCCGCTACGGGGGCGTGAATCACATCTCCCCTGCCAGCCTGCCGGAGCTGGCCGACCGCACGGTCACGATCATGGGGCTCTCCAAGACGTTCAGCATCACCGGCTGGCGGCTTGGCTATGCCGTGGGGTCGCCGGAGCGGATCCAGGCGATGACCCTGGTTCATGACCTGTTCTACATCTGCGCTCCGACTCCCCTGCAGCACGGCGTAGCGGCGGGCTTCGATGCCCCTCCGAGCTTCTTCGAGGAGATGCGGAGCGACTACGCAGCGAAACGGGAACTCCTGTGCAGCACCCTAGAAGCGGCGGGACTGCAACCCCATTGGCCGCAGGGGGCCTATTACGTGCTGGCTGAGCCCCTGTCTCTTATACACATCTCCGACCCAACGAGACAAAGGCGAATCTCGTATGCCGTCTGCTGC
>CAYWNK010000108.1:0-19582 GCA_964459495.1 uncultured Planctomycetaceae bacterium | reverse complement strand
CGCGCTCCGTCTTGACGCCGCTGCACGGGGCACAGTGGACACGGCGGATCACGTGCTCGAGGTGCACCGTCATCCCCGAGAAATCCAGGTGGCGCCAGCGGCGAAGCCGACGGTCTTTCACCAACTTACACTTGGCGCCGCACTCACCACAGCGGGGGAGCTTGCGGGCATCGGGAGCGACTTCGACCACCAACCCGGCCTTCTCGAGCTAGAAGCCCCGAACGATGAGGTGCTGGATGCCAAGGAGGACTCGGAGTAGTGTCGTAGCGCGCATGACGGGGGTGCTGGGTGAGGTCGGTTCGCACCCCGAGTCTGGTGTCCTCGTCTTGCGCATCAACCAATCACCCCAGAACTCCCTTCAGGGCGCCCCAATTGGTAGACAGCCCCGCCATTCGGACTACGGCGCTTCCACGAAAGGTGCAGGAGAGCCCATTTTCCGCATCAAGCGCCGTGCACGGCCACGACTCATCGCATGCCCACGAGCCCTGAGTTCAACGCTCATGCGCCGTGACCCATAGTACGGCCGCTGCAGGTGCAGCTCATCCATCGCACGGCAGAGTGCGAGCTCTTCATCACTGGCCCTGCTGGCCTTCGGGGACAAACGGTTCCGGTTGACCAACACAAGGCCTGCCTGTCGGCGCACGCTGAGCTGAGAGTGGCCTTCGTCGATAAGTGATTTCCTCATCAGTCGATCCCCAGCTCCTTGGACTTTTTTGCCAACCAGTCTCGTTCGATGATCAGCTGGCCGACCTTCCTCTCGAGGCGTTCGATGTGGCGCTGATCTTCTTCGGTTTCCTATCGACGGGCGCTATTCCGCTCGAAGATCTCGGACATCTGCTCCTGCAGCTCCTTCTTCCACTGCGACACCTACACAGGGTGGATCTCGTTGTCGGACGCGATTTCGTGGATCGGCTTGATACCCTTGAGGGCTTCCAGGGCTACGCGGGCCTTGAACTCGGGGCTGTGGGTTCTGCGTTTCTTTGTCATCGTTGGGGTTGCCTATCCCCTCAGGCTACCTGACCTTCCTAACTT
The DNA here is from genome assembly GCA_964459495.1 of uncultured Planctomycetaceae bacterium. Taxonomy (GTDB): domain Bacteria; phylum Planctomycetota; class UBA1135; order UBA1135; genus CAYWNK01. Next base: position 18,550 of record CAYWNK010000108.1, on the reverse strand, counting down.
CAGCTCTGGCTCGGAAACGCGGGACCACCTCTGCCTCCCGATTGACTAGCTTTCGCTGGGTACGTAGGTACGCGGTGCTCGTTCCAAGCGCCGCGCCCCGAGCATCGAACAAGGGGTGCATCGCTGATATCCGCGAAGACCGGGTCCGCTGCATCGGGGACGGGGCTCGGTCACTGCTCGCCTCGTTGGCTTCGAGGATACGAGTCTGCTTTGCGGCCCGATTTCGATCCACGGCGTATAGACAGCCTTGGGGCGAAAGCGCATGGTGGACAGCGGCGCCGGAATGGGCGGCCGAGCACTCAACTTTTCACGCTCGACGCTCTTCGGTGGTCCTGGTCCCGGGCGACGGCCGGCAACTTCCTGCCGGCGCGAGCCCACTGACAACTTCAACTACGCTATGCAGTTTCTACCCTCCTTGCGCAGCGCTCTGCTGCTTACCGGAGCGAGCTTCCTTTTCGGGTCCTCCGCAATCGCTCAGCTTCCGTGCCTCTTTGGCGACGACGGTTTTGGCGGTGCCTGCTGTGATCCAGCCGCTTCGAACCTCCCTGATTTTCCCCCCTTCGTCGAGGAAGGCTCCTACGCCTGCTTGACGACCTGCGACGACCTGAACACGTTTGACGTGGTGGTCGAAGCGAGTGAGATTCAGTTCTTCCAGTGCGACATGGGCATCATGGACATGAGCATCTCACCGGCAGGACTAGGGGCCCCCCGCTTCCGGGGTACGGTCGTCGCCAAGTACATCCGTACCTGGCGCAGCCTTCCCAACGGCAACCAGGTCTGGCGCTTCAGCCTGAACGGCAACTTTGACTACGACACCTCCGTCGGAGCCTTCGGCTGCCCCAACCCCCTCGCCCCGTCCGAGCCCTACTTCATCGGACACATCGACTACACGTGCGGCTTTGGCTTCAACGACGTGCGCGTAGCTCTCAACCTGAATTACCTACCCGCCTGCATCACCAACGGGCCCCTGAGCGCAAACCCCGGCGGCGGTGGACCGCTTCCCGAGGCCAGCTATCACCTGGTGGCACCCGCCCAGTTCGCCTGGATGACCGCCAACGACCTGGAGGGCGAAGGCGAGAACGACGCCATGCGCGACTCGCGCATGGCCCAGTGCTTCAACACCTACCAGTGCCTCGGCGAAACCCGCTTCGAAGGGGCCAAGATCGCAACCAACTTCCAGGACTGCCTTTGCGTGGGTGGTCCAGGCCGCTGGTTCCACCAGTCGGCGAAGGGCATCGGTGAATGCGGCAACCAGGCCTATTTCAGCACGATCGACAGTATCGATCCCGGGGTCCCCACGGGCCTCGTGTCGCTCCCCTTGGGAACCTGGACACAGCCGGGCTGGCTCGAGGGCGTTCAGCTCAGCACCTACTACGGCTATTTCCAGGACGAGTCCGCCTGCCCCTCCTTCCAGGCCGCCTTTGAGCCCCAGTTCGTCACGGGTGTTTCGACCGTCGGCTACGAGGGCGCGATCTTCAACAGTGGCGACACTGAGAAGGCCTTCCTGGACTTCTCCAACCACATGCTCCCGGACTTCAGCGGCGGCTGCTTCGGCCTCACGCCCGGCTTCGGAAGGCTGTCGCTCAGCACCAAGGTCTGGAGCATGAACCCCCAGCCCTAAGCGGATAGGCGGCCCAGCCGCCGCATCCATACGAGTGCCGGGCCCTGCACAGCGTTCTGCAGGGACCGGCCGCGTTCACGGGCTTGCTTCTCCGTGGGGCCAAGGCTGGTTTCCTAGCTGCCGCGCGGAACACCGAAAAGACCCCATGCGGAACCAAGCCCCGCGGCGCAGCAGGGATGCCCCCCGAGGCCCGGCGGGAGCAGCGCCGGTCCAGCTTTGGGGAACGCCCGCGGGTGCCCGGACGCGCGCGCCCAGGTAGCCGAAGGGGCCGTATCCTGCGGCAACGGAGCCTGCCTTGAGCGAGCCCGTGCCCGCAGCTGGCGGGGACGCATCAAGAGCAGCGGGACCGCGCCTCGTCGGCGGGAGCGCCCTGTTCTTCGCCGGCAGGCTCGCGGGCGCAGGCTCTACCTTTGCGAGCCACTTCGTCCTCGCGCGCTGGCTTGGCACACCCCAGCAGGGTCAGTATGCCGACGCCATCTCGTGGGTCATTCTGCTGGGCAACCTGGTGACCCTCGGGTTTCCGCGGGCGGGGCGGCGCTTCCTGCCCGAGGCCCTCGAGCGCGGTGACGCGGGGCAGATTCGCGGCTTCGTGCATTGCGGTCAGCGCCTAGAGGTCCGGCCGAAAACACCGCGCGGGCGAGGTGCGGGCGATTCGACTCGAATCAAGGCGCCGGAATCCGTGCATGGTCGGCTCCATTCGCGGATTCTGGCAACGCAGAGTCGGGTCGAATCAGCCGTGCCTCGCCTACGCGGGGTTTTCGGCCGGACATCTAGTGCTCGCGCTTGGCTTCCTGTTCTGCCTCGTCGGCGCGCCCCTGCTCGTGGCCTTCGGCCCCCGCGGGCATGAACAGCACCGCCTGGACCGCCCTGGTGGGCCTAGCCTGCATTCCGGTAATGGCCTGGATCCGGCAGTCGACGGGAATCGCCCACGGGCCCTCCCGGTTCCGGCTGACGGTCCTGCCCTCCAACGTCGTGCGGCCGGGCGGCTTCCTGGTCCTGCTCCTGCTGGGCTGGCGGCTCGCCCCCACGCTGGGCGCCTTCCTGGTCATGGGCATGCAGCTCGCCGTGCTGTTTGCCGTCGCGCTCTGGCAGCACCGCACCACGATCCGGCACCTGAAGCCCATCGTCCAGGGCGTAGAGCCCCCCATGCGCACCGGGCCCTGGCTGCGCACCTCCGCGCCGCTGTTGCTGGTGGACCTGTTCACCCACTTCTTCCCCGAGCTCACCGTGGCGGTCGCCGGCCGGCAGATGGGCGACGACCTGGTGGGCGTCTATGTCATCGGGTTCCGCGTCGCCTTCCTGATCGCCTTCGGACTGATCGCCGTGGACCATGCCATCCTGCCCGGGGCCAGACGGGCCTTCGCGTCCGTAGGAAGATACCGAGACCGAACACCTTTCGCCGGCCCCCCGTAACCCAAACTCGCCAGGACGGTTCTCGACGTAGAACCGCGCACGCGTAGCGAGTGGGTGCGGAATACCTCAGTGAGTAGGCCGGCGAAAAGTGTTCGATATCGGCAGGGTATCTCGTGGTTCTCTCGTCGGTTGACTGCCCCTCCTACTCGGCGGCCCACTTGCTGGTCCGGCCGACCTCGACTTGGGTTTGGCCTTCGCCAACCCAAAGCTCGGCGTGGAGGTCCTCCTGTGACACGGAGGGACGGGGTGGCTTCTCCTCCTTCCGCAAGAAACGGCCCCCGAGCGCAATGGTCTGGTGCACGACTTTGGCTTTGAGCTTGTAGGAGCCCGGCTGCACTCCACGGATCGTGAGCGAGTTTTCCGTGGGGTCCCACTCGAACAGGGAGGGCGTCTTCTCTTGCCCCGGAATGTCGGTGGCTGCATTGCTCTTAGGGGTCTCTTCGGGCAGCTGAATCCAGTGGGTGAAGCTAGCCTTGCCACCCTCGGCCCCGTTCTCTGCGGTTCGGGTCAGATCGGTGGTGATCCGGGTGCGACCGGGCACTTTCAGGCTCTTCGGAAGCTGGACCCTCAGGGAACCGGTTGGGACATCTACGACCCAAGTGTCGCCCTCGGCGGGGACTTGAACCGCGTAGATCCCGCCGTCGTAGTCCAGGTGGGTGTACTGTCGAGCCTGGAACAACAGATACTGGATGCTCCCGTCTGGCAGATCTTTGCCGATCTGCCACGCTTCTCCGGCGCCGAGACGAAACCGTGCATCGTGGTACCAAGTGCCGCCCAGCAAGAGCCGCACCTGCATAGCGCGGTGGGGGGCCAGCTGCCCCGTCAGGTCCAGCTTGCTGATCGAAGTTTGCCCAACCTGCACCCTGGCTACGGGGGCGGCCTGCCCGGAGTTCGTATCGTCTTGGCCGTTGCCTGCTAGCTGACTAGCAAAAGGCAAGAGGACCCCGTCGATCCCGGCGACGTTCACTTCGTAGTCGCCGGCTTTCAGCCGGAAGTTCAGGTCGGTCCAGGACCCCGCCTCATACGTCCGCTTGCTCTCCAGAGATCGCACCGTCACGGTGAATGTCTCGCGGAATCCAGGGGGTTTCTCCACCTCCACCTGAATGTAGCCGCGGGACGGGCCGGTGAGGGAGGCGAGCAACGGCGCTGCCAGTCCGATCAGAACAAGGAGGCCGAAGAGGCGCTGGATACTCGGGTACTTCGTTCGGTTCATCGCTAGCGTCGATCCTAGCAACGAACCCTCCGCCTTAGGGGCCGCCGACTCCCCCGAGGGCTCCGACGCGCACCGCTAGGGCCTAGCAGGGGGCGTTGTTGCATGGCAGGCGACCGTCGGTGAGCGTCCCCCACCCCGTCCGGTCTCAACTGGCGAACCTCTCTGACTTCGGCCAACCGAGTGTCCGCATCTGATTCAGCACATCGCACGCGACCGCTGCCTCAGTTCAGTCTCCTGTGAGGCGATGGTTCGCGCTCGAAGGCGACCTCCGATTCGGGTGGACGCGTGAGTTCATGCCCTCAAGGTTGCCCCACGAAGCCCGGGCCGACACACCAGACGCCCCCGGAGCGCCCTCAGGCTGGAGATTCGTGCACCAACGCCTCGCCTTCCAGCACTGGTTCAGAACGGATCAAGGGCCGGTGACTGGGGAGAGTCTGGGGGGGGCGGTGCCGTAGAATCCTCGGCCACCCGACCCTGTAGAACAGCGAGCTATGAAAACCGTCCTCCGAATCGTCCTCCTCCTGCTTGCTCTGGCCGTTACGGCGGTGCTCCTCCTCACAGCAGTGTCCACCGAACCTGCCCCGGCGGACACCGGGGATGAAGCAGGCAAGTCAACGCAGGGTTGAGCAAACGTCCCAACTCGCGAGAGTTTGGGAGCCCCCCGCTTCAGAGACCTCCGACTGCGCGGGCGATTTCTTGACCTCCTAGACAGAGACCGACAAATTCACGCCCGACCCTGCAAGACTCCGGAGCTTCCCTTCCCCGCCATCGGGCCTCCCTGGACCATCTTCCCGACATCGGTGCCTACGTGCTGCGCGGTTCTTCGCTGATCGCGGAATAGACCGGGTCTCAACTGCTTACGGGAGGGTCGCGCAGGTCTCGGGGACATCTTGGGAGCGGGATTCATGATGCCCAATGGCTACGGGAGCAACATCGGGACTGACGACTGCGGCCCGGTCGTGCCCCACTCCGGCGGAGTGAGTGCCAAGCTGCGCGCCGGGCTCGTTCAGTCTCTTGGTGGACACCACCGCGATCCCGACCCCGAGCGACAACCCCGCGACCGTGATGGTCGGTGACACCTGGAACTTCCAGGCGTGTTTTCGGGACGGCAACACCAACAACTTCACGGATGGTGAATCGCTGGTCTTCCTGTAAGACCGAGGCGGAACCTGGAACGAGTTCGACACCAATCTCTTTCACGCGCTGCGTCTGAGCTTAGCGCCGGTTTGTGTCCTGAGACCCGACACTTGCGCTCGGCGGCCGCGCGCTCCAGGGCGTGTTCGGCCGCGAAGGCGTTCTTGATCTCCCCGCCCAGCATGCCGGACCTGAAGCCAGCATCGCGGGCAGTCTCAGGGGCCTCCCCTGTTCAAGATCACTCTCGTCCTCTTGCGCTCCAGGGATCCGAGCGAGGAGCCCAACGGAATCGCAGCTATCGTCGCGTGCCTATTGGGGAGTGATCGCCACCCGGACAGAGGTCGCCCGTCCAGCCACGATCTCGATGAGCTCTTCGGCAGCCTGCCAGTGCTTGCCCTCGACCCGCAGCGTCCAATCGCCTTCGTCCAAGTTCTCAACACTGACCTCGGGCGCACCGGGCAGCCAAAACTCTCCCGGGTAGGGGGTGAGGTCTCCCCATTCATCTTTGGTGCGCACCACCGGGTGCAGCTCGATCGGTCCTCTCCCTTTGCGCAGTGCAACTACCCGCAGCGCAAACTCCCGTCCAGCGCGGAACGCCGGACGGGGTGCTACTTCGTAGCCCTGCCGGGAAACCTGGGAGTCGGTCGTAGGTGGCTGAAGGACAAGCTCTACGGGACCGCCGCGCAGGATGCGCAGGTCCGCAGCTGGCCGCACCTTCCTCTCGGGATCCACGGTCACCAGGGAACGGTCCGGCACGAGACCAGCGGCCCCGTCCCGTGGATCCAGCAGCGGCTGCACGAGGTATTCCCAGGCCGGCAGACCATGGAGCACCTGGCTGCCTGACCGCAGGGCCTCCACGCTCGTCAAGTCCTGGCGGCTCCCATAGGCCTCGAGCACGCGCAGCCCCACCGGCTCCCTCGTCGCTTGCCCGTCCAACCGCAGCTGCAGCTTGGAAAACGACCGGGTCTCCACAACAATCGATCGGTGGGTCACACCGGGGGTGCTCGGGATGACGACGGACTCCTCTCGCTGCGTCCGCTCAGGGCCGAACGGGTAGCGCAGCGTGTAGGTCTTGCCGGCCACCACGAAGAACGTGGCGGTGCCCGTGGGGCCCATGGTGTATGCACTGACCATCCCTTCCACTTCCTGATGGAGATCGAAGGAGAAACCACGCACGGGGAGGCGGTCCCGATCGAGGGCTTGCACCCGCAACAAGGGCTCGGTCAAGACCATGTCCACCCGCTGGCCGGGCAAAGATGCGAGAGTCTCCTGCCCCCCCTCGGCATTCAAAAGCATGACCAGGTACAGCCCCGGATCTAGCCCACTCGCCGACCACCGACCGTCGTCCCCGGTCCAACCTTCCCAGGTACGTGGGTGGATGTACTCTCCTCGGTTGTTGCGGTACCGCTTGCTGTGCAGGCCTAGAGTGACCGCAATGCCGGGTACCGGTTCCCCCGCCTCCGTCTTCACCAGGCCACGGAGGGTGAGACCGCGGTCCCAAACAAGGTCCTCCGCAGGCCCTTCGTGGGACAGGGGCAGCGTTCGGCGGATGCCGGCGTAGTCGACCCTAGCGCGCATGCGCCCCTTGACGTGGACCCAGTGGGCGACCCGTCCCGACTCTCCGTCGATCCGGCGCAGAAATTGCGGACCTACAGCGAAGCGCCCGTCCGTGCCTGTGACGAACTGCGCCGATCCGGTCGATCTGCGGTCCAGCTTGGTGCTGATTTCGCCGGGGTCATCGGGTTCTCTGATCAACTCGATGGATAGCAGGACCGTCGCCCCGGCCACGGGCGCTCCGCTTCGATCCACCAGTCGTGCCAGGACCCCTTTCCTGTCGCTACGCACCAGCGCTAACGCTGTGGCCTGGGGCCAATCGGAATTGAGGTCGATCTCCCCCCATCCTGTGCCGAGCTTGTCGTGCCTGCTGATGATCCTCTGGTCGACATGGTCCCAGGAAAGCGGACTCAGCCCAAGCATCGGCTCTAGCGCAAAGGACAAGCGGCCTGCGGAGCCGGTGGTGCCGACACGCTCGACTGACCAATGCGCGTCCCCAGGCCAGCGTAGCCCGAACTCCACGTTTGCTCCCGGGAGGGGCATCCAATCGTCGCCGAAGCGGCCCTGGGCAAGCAGATCGACCTGCACTGGAACCCTGGCCCCGGACGGTAGAACCTCTCTCGGCTGGCCCCTGGCGAAACCTCCCCGATTGGCCGCACGCTCCCCCGTACGATCGGGCGCAGGAGCGAACTGCGGAGCGCGCCCGCCTGGTTCTGCCTTCACGAGCTCCGCTAGCCCCGTAGCCACAGGCTGCACGTCCTCGCTGGGCCGCTCCAGCGCTCGCCAAACCGTACCGCAGCACGCGAGCAGCGCCGCGGCCCCCGCTATCTTGAGCCAGGGCAGCCCTGCCTTGACCGGTAGGTTCGGCGCGAGCGGCATCAGTGCAGCCATCCACGCCTCCGATCCGAGCCTCCGCTCCAGGCGGGCTCGCATCCGATCTGCCCCCCGGGACAGGCGGCTGTTCACCGTCCCAATCGCCACCGCCTGGCGCCCCGCGATCTCGCTCGCGGACAGGCCCTCGAAGTAGCGCAGCACCAGCGTTGAACGGTACGGCTCATCCAGTCCGTGGAGCTCCTCGGCCACGACTCCCTGCACCTCAAGGCGCTCAAGGCCCGTCGCTCCATCAGTCTGGGACTCAGGCCGTGCGACGGCCTCCTCCCGCTGGCGCCGATGGGCCTCCCCGCGCCATCGTCTGGCCGATAGGTGACGCAGTACACCGCCAAGCCAGGGCCGCTCCGGAGCCCGCGAGGACTCCAGGGCAATCAACGCCGCATCCTGCACTAGATCTTCCGCCCCCTCGCCCACCAGGCGGCGGGCGAGACCCGCCATCCAAGCGCGGTCTTCCAGAAGGCTCTCGGGGTCCCAACTCATCGTCTCTCTCCAGGTTGCCATGTCCTGGAAGGACCATCCCCGTGGTCCGGAATCCCATCCCGGAATCCTAGGGAAATCTGGGAGTACCGAGACCGAACACTTTCCACCGGCCTACGGAATGGAGGGCCTGGAAGGTGCCCGGTTTACCGGGCACCTTCCAGGCCCTCCATTCCGTAGGCCGGTGGAAAGTGTTCGGTCTCGGTACTCCCGAGTCAGAAGCTCGCGATCAGGCTGCAAATGCGCTCGGTGCGCTCCTTCTTGAGATCCCGAACGCCTTGGAGTGCCATCTGGAGGTCGGGAAACTGTGACGAACGGAAGTGAACGATGTACTTCCACTCTCCAGCACGGATGTGGGTGTATGCACGGAAGTAGCTCTCGTCGACAATGGAGCCGGGGCCAGGTGCATCTGCAGGGACCCGTTCCAGGTAGGAGCGTGCGTACGTTTCTGTGCAGGCTTCCAAGAAGCTGTACGAGGAACGAGCTGCCTCTTCTACCAAGCGGTCGAATGTGGCGATCTCCTGGTTCACCTGTTTGGTTTGGAGCTCGGAAAAGACCTTCCCTTCCGGATTGATTGTGCTTTGCAGAGGATATTCGGTGGCCTGCTCTCCATGGCCGGCGAACCAGAGCAGGCAATCGTCGACGAACGCATCCTCGGTCAGACAGAAGCGGGCTAGGCTGGCCGCATGCTGTTGGAGTTCGGTCATCGAGCTGTAGTTCCCGTACTCCGGGTGACCCGGATTCCATGGCTCGTCCTGCTGATCCTGAAATCGATCAAGAGTCTCCGCAACACTGCGAACCGAGCCGTTGGTTGGGTCTTCCGCGACCAGGGAAGCTGGTGTGGTCGAAGGGGAGACGAACTGAGACTCGATCGTCCTCTTGGCCGGTCGAACTGCGTCCGTGTCCCAGCTGAGCGAGGGGTCCGCGACGAGAAGCGCTGCAGTCGTGGCGAGAATCAGAGTGATTCCGGCGGCTTGATAAATCTTCATGGTGGATATCCGTTGTTCGGTACGCCGCAGGCATTGCCCACGGCGCTTAGATCAAGAAGAGGACTTAGTGCCCGCCTCCATCCGAGTCGTCTCCGGCGTCACCGCCGGCTCCGGCCGTGCACTCTGCGCACTTCAAGGCAATCCGCACCTCGTCACCGAAGTAGGTTCCATTGATCCAGCCACCGTTCTTGTCGGTGCCCTTGCTGCTCTCCAGGGTGAACTTGAAGACTTTCTTGACACCACCACAGAGATTGCTCACGGAGCCGTTGGCAAACGTGAAGCCGGTCGGGGGAATCACATCCGGCAGGGGAGTCCCTTGAATCGGACCGCCACCAGGCAATGTGCCCCCGATGTTCGCACCGGAGCAACCCGACCCACTCTGATAGGTCGGCGTTGCAACCAGGGTCCAGCTCAGGGAGCAGATGTTGAAGCCACAGTCTGTCGTGTCTGACGTGCAGCTCTGGCTGAACGTGCCCTCGACCAGGTTTACCGTAAACTCGCACTTGAACCTGGATCCTGTGGAGTCCTTGCCCTCCAAGGCTCCGAAGGCCTCGGCGTCAAGGTCGTCGGTTTGCAGCTTGCCACAACCTGTGCAGCTCGCATCGGCGTCGTCCACCGCGTAGGCAGGGGTAAGAAGTGCGAGCGAGGCAAAGAGGGCGGTCCATATGCCACGCGAGAGAAGTCGTTTCATTGGGTTTGGTTGTTGAGAGTCTGCCCCGGTTTCCGGTCGGGAAGCGGGTCCTTGAGAAATCGATAGAAGCTCGTTCGGCTTCCGGTGCTGGGCCTCGCCAGGCGCGAACCTGTAGGCGACGAATCGGGATTTCTTTCCAAGAGTGGGTACCGGGGGGTACGTGTCCGGCGTGACCACCCCCGATAGGCGTCCCGAAGGAGCCCCAATCGGCAATTTCAGGCCGTTTCGACCAAGCCGACCTCGGCTTCACGCGCAGCCCACGCCCAAGGCGTCAGCTCTCCCATCGCCGATGGCTTCGTCGTTGGCGCACGTCCGATGACGTCCAGGAGGTAGGCCTCGGTGTCGATGCCCGCGTGCTTGCAGGACAGGACGAGCGAGTACAGCCGGCAGGCGACATCACCGCCCCGCTGGCTGCCGAAGACCAGCCAATTCCGCCGTCCCACGGCCAAGTGGCGTAGGTCCCGCTCCGCGTCGTTGTTGTGGATCGGCAAGCGCGGGTCGTCGAGGAAGGCCTCCAGAGCTGGCCGCTGGCGCTCCAGGTAGCGAAGTGCCTTGCCCAGCTGGCTCTTGGGCAGCACGGATAGCGAATCCTGCAGCTCAGCGGCCTGAGCAAACAGGATCTCGAGGACTCGCCTCGACCGACGACCACGGATCCGCTCACGCTGCCCAAGCAGCGCTCTGCTCGGATTCGCATGCTTCGCGGCGGCCTGCTTTGCAGACCGCTCCAATCGAAAGAGCAGCTGGACCGTACGCAGCAATGCCGCGGCTTCCTTTGCTCCTGTGTCGTAGGCGTCCTTGACTTTGCGGCGCGCATGCGCCCAGCAGCCTGCCCGCCTGATGCCGTTCTGCCGGATGACTTCGTCATACCCGGCGTAGCCGTCGAGGATCAGGGTTCCTGACCACGACCCGAGGAAATCAAGCGGGCCGTCACGCCCGCGGCTCACCCGGAAGTCCACCAAGACCTTGGTCGGCCCCGGTTCCTCGAGGCTGCGCCAGCACCAGACGTAGCCAGTCTTCGTTCCCTTCCCGTCCTCCAGGCGCGTGGTCACGGGCGTTTCGTCTGCATGCAACACCGGCTCGCGGAGCAGCTCCGTGTGCATCTGAGCCAGGATCGGTTGAGCCACCAGCTCATCGACGCGAAGCAGCATGTCCCACATCGTCTGCCGCGGCAGGTGCAGTCCGCTGCGCTTGAAGATCCCCTCCAAGCGGTTCAGGGGCATGTGATCGGCGTACTTGGACGTGACCACGCTGGCGTAGACGGATGCCTCGTACTTGGTACCAGCGACAAGGCCCTCGGGCGCACTGGCTGACTTGATCTGATGCCCGTCCGGGCAGCCGTACTTCTTGATCCGATACTGATTGACGACGACCTTGGCAGGCACGATGTGCCCGCGCTCGGTCACGTCTTGGCCAATCAAGCGCATCTGCTTCCCGCAGTCTGAGCAGCAGCGGTCGGAATCTGGCAGGTCGAGCTCGATCACCTCTCGGGGGAGTGCCTCGGGAAGCGCCTGTCGGCCGTGGCCGGCCTTCTTTGGTTTAGACCTACGGCCGAGCTCAGGCTTGCTTGCTTCTTCGCGTAGCTCGGGCCCGGTGGCCTTGCCCGCAAACAGGCCCAACTGACCGGGATCCATCCGCTCCGAGCTACGACCGAAGCGGCCGCGCTTCAGGAGCTCGTTCTCTTGGCGCAGGATCTTGAGGTCGCGCGAAAGCGCCTCGATCACATCCAACGCCTCGTCGTAGTCCTTGGGCGGCACCACGCTCATCAAAATAGGCGCGTGGCTGACCAGGTCAAGCGCGTCTCAGCTGATCGTGGCTGGGTCTCCTGCGAGCGGATCTGAGGTCGATTCCGTCAAGAAGCAGTGCAAGGTCGGTGCTGTCTAGCTCGAAGCTGCCTGGGTGCTCGGTAACTCGGTCGAAGACCTGGAAGCGACCATGTTCGAGACGCTTGTAGATGACCCAGAAGCCAGAGCCATCCCACACCAGGGCCTTCATCTTGTCCCTGCGCTTGTTGAAGAAGACGAAGAGGTGTCCGGACTGCGGATCCTCGTCGATGACTCCGACGACGATGGCGCTGAGCCCGTCAAAGCCCTTGCGCATGTCGACCGGCTCGCGACCCACGAAGATCCGGACCATGGGCGAAGGGGGGAAGGTCAGCATCCAGCGAGCACGCCCATGAGTCGCCGGAGTGCTTGTTCGTCGAAGTCAGCCGGGACCAGCAGGCGATGGCCGCTGGCCAGTGCCAGCTCCAGAGGAGGCTTCCCGGGGCCTGGCCCTGGAGTGACCACGACGGGGATCAACGCCTGGCGCTTCTTCGCCCGGGCCTTCAGGGCGTTGTACAGCTTCCAAGAAGGGACGCCGTTGTCGCGGGCGAAGGCCGCGGTTGACTGGTCGCTTTGATCCAGGCGGCGCAGCAGCTCGTCCAAGTCAACGGCAGGGACAGGCGAACTGCGGTCGTTTGTGGCGGTCTCGGTCATCCACGAAGAGTGGACGTTCGCTCAGGCCGAATCTAGGTGGCTGCACCGGACGGGTACTCGACAGCGACCTGCGCCGCTATGGAGAGCGAATCATCGAGAGCGGAGGGCCTCGTGCCAAGGCCCGAGGCCGCGCACGAATTGCGGTCGCTCGCAAGATGAGCGTCCTGCTCCACCGCCTCCTCTTGACTGGCGAAGTCTACGAGCCCCTGCGCAACAACCCCGACGAGGTCGCGGCCGCCTAGCCAAGGATCGGTAGGCACCGGACCTGACTCCAGGCCCTTTCAACGAACACCCGCCACCTTAGGAAGAACAGCCACCCCGCCAATCCGCCCGGTCATGATGACTGCGCACGGAGCCCCAGAGCACTTGACTCTGATTGTCCGATAGCAGCATCGACCGGTCGGACCTCCTCATGCACCGGGCGACCATGCAACCATGCAACGGCCCTGAGTGCGGACAGACGCGTGCGGATAGCGGGATTGGCACCTACCCTAGAGAGAGGCTCTGCAGGCTGCATGCAGCCCGCCGTAAGAAAACCAGACCAACACCTTGATCTACACGGCCTTCTCACAGACGGGCTCGGTACTGCTCGATCCACAACTCTTGACCATATCTCTTCGTGATCGGGTTGCTACCCATTGATCAGCAGAGAGACCTTTCGTAGGTGCTCCTCCGCAAAGCCCGGATCCACCCCCCACCCATCGATTCTGTCCTGCCTAGTGAGGCGATGGTCCGCCGCCGACGCCTTGATGGCTGCAATCTGTTCCCGCTCGTTGTCCCCTAGGACAAAAATGCGCATTACCCCACCTGTCACGTCTAGCATGTAGTCCTGACCCTTGAGCGCTGGATACAGCTTGGCTGACACTCTTCGTGGCTCCCCCACCTCTACATACCGACCGCTTCTCAAGGCTTGCAGGATCCATACGCTGCGCGACAAGGCAAGCGCGGAGTCGAGGCTCCGGACACCACGAAAGCGCTCCATTCGGCGCCTAACCTTATCCTCGAATGGTTTCAGCAGCACATCCTGCGTCGGTTTCAAGTCCGCCACCTCCCTAAAGGTGGGCTCGCTCGGCCAATCAATTGTTCGGTCGAAATCGTCCTCGCCCATTGCGATCTGGTCGGCATGCCCTGCCCTCAATCCCTGAGCACCTCCGACATCTTTCACCGCAGCGGAATGATCAAGACTCCCCACCCCGGGTGACTCCAAAGCGCCAACCGAAAGGCGCCCTAGGGTCAATCCCCCGATCAATGCCAGCACCGAAAAAAGCACGGAGATCATTCGATGATCCGATCCTATGTTCCTCCCCATGACCTCTAGAGTTCCAACCAAAGTTCCAGAACGGGCTCAGCTCCACTCAGACCTACCGATGCGAACCTCACCGGCTCGACCAGACCTTCGCCTTCAAGCACCTTAGCCGGCCCAACATAAACACACCTTGTGGCAGCCCCCTTTGACATAGGCACACCCACCCCATCCTTGTATTCCATAGTCACGAGCGTATCAGTAAAAGAAAATGCCTGCTGCACAACAGGCTCATCCAACGAGAAACTGTAGGCGAGAAACACCATCAAGCCCTTTGGCTTCTGCACATCCCGAACACAAGAGAATGCAATACGAAGATGCAACCCTTCTGTGGGCTGCAGGAACCGTACCTGCAGAGAGCCCGCTCCATGCGCATCAAAACCAGCCGGAAGGACAATCTCTCTGACCGGGACTCCGAGCAATACACCCGCATGCTCACTCAATTCGACGCAAGTCACCACCGCATCATTGACAAGCAAGCTATCCGCAGCATGCATACTATCCCAAGGCAACCGAAAGCTTGGTATGTCGCGAAAGCTATCGAGAAGCATGCGCTGCAAATCGTTTTCCACTTGACGCTTGTCAGGATTCAGCAGCGAATCCGAGTCGTACTCAGCATGCGCGCCTTCATCATGAACGTGACCGGCAACGACGACCGGCGGCAGTTTTGCCAATTTCAAACTTCTGCCGGCCCACCCTGCGGCCCCGATGGTTGCCAGTGCATACAGCACAACCGACAGACGCATAGCACCTTGCCTTTCGGCACAACCTCCTCGAATCATCGGAGCCCCTCAAGCTTTAGTAGCTCTGATGCACGTGCCACCAAAAAGCCCTTTGCCTCCTCAAAATCTAAATCCACCGACTCCCCTGGGAGACGCCCTCGACCCTGCGGACCATAGCCAGCTGCGGACGGAGCGGCAAACAAATCCAGATAGTATGGATGCTTCTCAACATCGACAACGAATGCACGGATTGCCCCCCCTCCAGATGCCGTAAAGACTGGCGCGGTTGTGGCCTCAACATAGTCATCTATCCTATACTCCGAATCCGGCAGAGTAACAAACTCCCCACTCCTAATCGACTCAAGGATAACGATCTGCTGCTGCAGTATGCGCGCATGAATTAGCCTCGGCCGACCCGACTCTACACGCTCAAGCGAACGCTCTAGCAGGTCTAGCACGAATGAATATTGACCCTGGCTATCCCTATCCTGCCCCTCATCCCCATCCCCATCTCCACCCTCCATTGAAAGCGAGCGATCCTCTTGCGACGGGACGTGATCGACAGGAACCCCTCCGCCAAGGTCATTCACTGCAGAGTGCATCTCATAAACAGCCTTACGCGGAACAGGGGCAATCAGCTCCGCCCCCCCCCCCTGATTCAGCCCCGACTCGAAAACCAAACAAAGCCAATAGAATCCAGATCAACACGACCCCAGCTCCCCCCAATTGATTCGCGCACATCCGATCGATCATGTCATATCTCCGCTACAGTTGATCGCTGGCCAATCAATAAAGGGCCTAGGGTCGCACCGTTTCATCACTCGCAGGTACACGAAAGGTTGACAAACCCGTTATCCACCGATCCTCCGTCGTTATGAATAAACGCAAACCCTGCAAATGCCGACTCAAGGCAAGGGGCGGACAGATGGGAACTGATGGTCCCCGAATCATCATCGTAGGCGCCTGAGTTTGCCAAGTCTCGGCCACACAGATCCTCACCAAATGCGCCCCACTGCACCCCCTCCACACCGCTGCACTCCGTCATATCCCAGTCGAGCACAGCAGTGACACTGCAATCGGTGCAAAGCCCTGTCGGTATACACGGCGCACTTGTCGTCGCCGTGTAGGTACCTGAGCTTGCATTCGAATCCGAGGCAGTGAATTCGATACATGAGGAGAGCGAATCCAGCTCCCACTCCAGAAGCGGTCCACAGTTTTCAGAGCAGTTGTAGAGCACGGGAGGCCCTGATTGCTCCTCGGTCAGGGAGTATCCTGCAACGCTGGAGATCAAGACAATAGCAAGGAACGGCACAGTTCTCTTCATTGCTTCCATGGGTAGACCCATTAAACTTTAGTATACATCGGACCTGACACACTAAGGACAATCACAAGTGAGTGTCCTTGTAACACGATGACCACCAAACGTCGCGGTAAACGTTGAGGGGGAGCCATTGCAGGGAGTACTCAACGCAACCTGCATCCCACCAGATTCACTGGACCCACTCTGCGAAGACATCGTTTCGTCCCCTCCGTTGGTCGATCCAGATGCAATCATTGAGAATCCACAGCGACTTGCGGGGCAGCCGCTGCAATCCCATGACACATCTATCTGCTTAATGCAATTACAACAGGTAACTCCGCACCCAGTCTTAGCCTTCCCATCCTCGGGAGTATTTTGAGCCCCCCCGCCTTCAGTAACTATGACACTTGCACAGCCGTACGGAACATCCGAGTTTGTCGTCATCGGCGTACACGTTGCGGGGCACCCGCCCTGGGCAAGCGGCGCAGCCACCGGCTCAAGACTGGAGGCCAGCCCAGATAGGAAACCAAACGATAGGCAGCAGATCGTCAGCGCAGTAATTCGCTTCATGTTGTCACTCTCTCAGAATTCAGGGTTAGATTTGCAATCGCTACTAGAGAGATTGCTCCCGTGCAGACGCTGTTCCGTTTTCCTGGGCGAGGCCAGGACTCCCCCCCTAACCACTGCTAAGCCGTGCAAACCTAAGGCTCGATGCTCAGGTAGGCTGAGACATCCGAAAGCGTTGACTGCGCCCATGAAGTATGACTGAGGTGCTGTGAAGACTCGACAGCCCCGTTCATGTCCGAGTCGACCAGCACGATATTGCTGCCTCCGTTGCGCGCCTGCCCTAGCACGTAAACAAATCCATACGAGGGATGGGTTCCGCCCCAGAAGTTGGTTCGGACCTCGTCTAGACCGGGGACTACGAGCGCCCCGGAGGAACCTGGCGCCACCGAGGCAACCTGACTGCGAGCGAATGGTTCGCTACGTGCAATCTTCCAGACATCGCCGGAGTCGTGAAACTGAACGATTACATCGTCTCCCACGCCCCTCTCTTGAATCATGACGCGTACCAGATCGCGCCCTTCTACTGCATCGTCGTAAAGGGTCTCAATCGAGGTGATGCTGGGCGCATCTATCGCCCCGGGCTCCCCGGTGCCTAGATCGTAAATCAACTCAGGGGCCGAAATGACCCATTCCTCAATGACGGTATTGCGATTCCCTCGCCTTTTGCCAGCAACTACGAATGACGAGGCATCCCGCATCGCGATCACGCTAGAGGGCCAGTAGGAAGTCCGGAATGACTGATTCAGACGTAGGCCGCTATCGGCATAGCGCCAGACAATGGTCACCTCCGGAGTTTCCCGATGAAAAGCCAGCTCACCGCTGAAGCCTTCGTGACTCAGGATGTTCTGAGTACGCCGATGACGATGGCGGACTCCCAGCTCCGCCCCAGGCGGCCCGAGCGACGCCTGCCACTGGTAGCCTCCGCCCAAGGCCCTAGTCATCGCGGTTGTTCCGTACAAGGAAAGTCCAACCGCGGCCGCGGCGCATGTCGCGGCCAGCAGTGTCGCAGCTGAGATGTTTTTAATGTTCATGGTCAAATCCAATGCGAATTCCGAGTTTCTGCCCTGCTGTGCTCCCCGGGTCGAATCCAAACTCCATCCCGAGCCCTAACCCTGCTAACACCGACCTAGCAGCTCATCTATCCATACCGCGGGAAGAGAATGGCGTGATCATTGCTCAAAGCAACTACGGCTTGCATTTACACAGTTCCACTTGCTCCATTTCCGTATCCAACATATCCAGCTCCTCTGAATTCATGGAATCCTGCCCAGCCGCCGCATTCAGCTCATTTGCATCACTTACGTGTTCCTTGGCCTTGTCCACCTCATCATTGATCTCCGAACAATCCAAGGGCTTGGTTTCGGGGTCATTGTCCTCAGCGGCTGCCTTTGAGACGCTACAAAGTTTCTGAACATCGTCGATCGTCATTTCCGCATGAGCAGACTCCATGTCGGCCTTCATGCCCGGTGTGGGCTCCTCAATGCCTGGGACCGTCGTTGGATCTCCATCCTTGCAGGCAGCTGCAGCACGGCTTTGATGAGCACGCTCATGAAGCAGCGTAACCCCGATCTGCACGATAGACTGGGAGGTGTCCACCGCAATGGTGTCGTGGTCGTGGGTCCCCCTGACAGTAGTACCAGTTTCAGCGAAGTGAGGAGGATTGGGCCCCATCATCAGGTCATTCCCGGCGCCCGAGCACAGCTCATTTAGCAAATCGATGGCTTCGAGAATCCTTGCGCCCTCTTCAGGTTCAAGTGGCCTGGAGACATCGCCAACCACCCGATGCGGGGACGGCTGCAATCCTTCCATCAGGGCAGCAGGAACCGAATTCAGCACAGAGAGGCTGTATCCGGACATACAAAGGCATCCAAGGCCAACCAAACAAGCAGTCTCACTTTCATAGCTTCACCTGGGCTGGTGTTGAATATAACTAGATCAGGAGGCTACCACCAAACAACAGTGTCCGCCATCCGAATTCCTGGCTTTTTGGACGATTGCGGTAAGGTAAGGGAATAGATGGAATGAGAAGGCCAGCCTTCTGGTCGAGGTACCGCAAGGCCCCACTGATCAGCTACGGGCTCTAAGCCCAAGAAGGAGGCTCTCCTGCATCTTTAGTGGAAGTTTCCTGGCGCTGAGAACGCGGGCGTGACTCGGACGCCACCGCAGCAGAGGAAGATCATCGAGATGAGTGCCTGTGCAGA
>CAYWNK010000107.1:0-19624 GCA_964459495.1 uncultured Planctomycetaceae bacterium | reverse complement strand
CCGTGGTCACGGGCGGGGGCGAAGCCGTAGTGGGGGCACTGGTCGCGATGGGGCAGCCCGAAGGCAGGCAAGAGGCGCGGATGGATGGTTCATCGGTCGAGCAATGGGGGCCCCGTGCAACCCACACCGGGGAAGACGGACGCTTCGAACTGGTCGGTTTGAAGCCTGGCAAGACCACCCTGAGGGTACGCAAGCTTGGCTGGGCCCAATGGAGCTCGCGATTGGTGCTTGTCGCTGGGCGGGCCAGCGAGCAGGCGATCGTGTTGGACGCGGGCGCGACTGTCCGTGGGGTCGTTCGTTGGGAAAATGAAGGCCCCGTTCCGGGAGCCATGGTCCACGCGTTTGACCGTCCCTTGTCCGAGACCTACCTGCAGAACGGCCAGGTCGACACGCCCAGTATCCTCGCGCATGAGGTTGCGGAAGCAGATGAGAGCGGTGCCTTTCAGTTGGCCCATGTCTCCCCGCGGGCGATGTACCTCTACGCCCTTGCCCCGAAGCCGAGCGGGTACCAGTCCGGGACTCCTTTGCTGTTCGCGCGAACGCAGATCGACCTTGTTTCCGGGGAGGAAGGCGAATGGAATCCAGTCCTGACCGCGGGCCGAGTGATCGAAGGTCTAGCGCGCTACGCGGACGGAACCGCGATCAAGAACGTATTCATCAGTATCAAGTCGAGGGACAGGGGCCAGCCTGATCGTCGCGCGCTACGAACCGTTGATGGTTCCTTCCGCTTCATCCAGCTGCGCGGCGAGGCCTATGACCTCCGGGTGCAGATGCGTGAACGTCCAGAGGGCGCTACGAATCCCTGTGTGCTTGGAGTTGTTCCGGGTGGCGGCTTCATCGAAGCCGTGGCGGATTGGGATGCGCCCGGGTCCCAGGTCACAAGCAAAGTCATGGTCCGATTCGATGACCCGCACTCGCGCCACACGGACAAGAATCAGCTGGGCGTTTGGCTCGAACGCGTGGGGGGCGCTTCGTTCTTGCCGGGCTCGGAGTTTGACGACGTCTGGAGGTTCTCGGTGGAGCGCCCGGGGTCCTACCGGCCAATGGCGTTCGCGGGCGATCGCCTGATCGCGATCGGTCCCTCAGTGCAGATCGAGCTCGGGGCTGACGTCGACATCGGTACCCTGGTGACGGGACCCGGCGGAACGCTTGTGCTGCACCTCGTGCGTCCGCAGGAAGGCGATACCTTCGGCGTTCAGGGGTACCTAGAACACGAGGGTTGCCGCAGCGGCGAGATGATCCAGCTCGGGGCGGAAGAGACCTTGCGCATCGACAACCTCGAGCCGGGGCGCGGTGAACTTCAGTTGGTGGGGGGACCGGTCCTGCGCACATCCCTGCCCTATCGGATCGTCGCGGGGGAGGAAGCACATGCGACGATAGTCCTCACACCGGCTGTGGGGGTTCCGTACACGATCGCCTGGGATCCGATGGATCCGCCGGAATCGCTGTCGGTTCGTTTTCGCAGCGAGGGGGGCAATCCGCCCATGGAGAGCCAGGAGGTGGCGGTCGGTACCTCTCGATCGAGCCCACTGCGCCTGACCAAGTTTCTCGCTCCAGGCAGCTACGTGCTCGAGGTCTCGGGGCTGGGGGGAGGGCTCGTGGACCAAGCCTTCGAGGTCCTAGGGCAGGGGCCCTACAGGGGGGTCGATCTTCTGATCGAGCGGACGCCCAACTAGCTCGCCTAGGCCGCATGCTGGCTGCAGAGCTTGGGCACCAGCCGGCCGGGGGAGTGGCAGGGCTGGCCGGCGTGGCTCTCCAGTCTGACAGTCGCGCTAGCATTCCCGCCTGACCGGTGCGGGGGCTTTCAGCGTGGGCTGCACCTAGCGGATCGTTCGGTTCTCGCCAGTCGACACGCTAGGATCAGGGTTATGTCCTCCGTAGCCGATCTGACCGGGACGTTTCTGATTCGCTCCATGCTGGGCATTGGTGCTTGCGCGATTGCTCAGGGCCAAACCACCTGGTTTGTGGATGACTCTGCGACGGCACCCGGGGCCGGAACGCTCAGCGAACCATTCAGCCGCATCGACTTCGCGGTTCAGCAGCCCGCGGTAGTCGATGGAGATACGGTGGTCGTCCTGCCGGGCAGCTACGCGGACGAGGCAATCGTTCTCGGCGGCAAGGGGCTCACGATCGTCTCCCAGTCGGGCGCAACCAACACGTTCATCACAGGCTCGATCGCGCAAACACCTTCCGAAGCCTTGAGCGCTGGTTCGCTCGTCACCATCGTCGGAGTCGGTCTTTCGCCCACATCGATCGTCGGATTCACGTTCTCCGATTTTGAGAGTCCCCAGAGTCCCCCTGGGACCGACGCGAGCGCTGTCGAGTTGATCGATTCCGATGCGGTCTTCCTCGACTGTGTGTTTACGCAAAGCAGCGGCGGGAACGGGTCAAGCCTCATCGACGTGGTCGGTGGAACGCCCCAGTTCCAAGCGTGCGAGTGGGACAGCAACCTATTTGGCTGCGGCGGTGGAGTGCGCGCGCAGTTCGCCGACCTCCTGTTCCTCGACTGCACCTGGCGAGACACGACTCTGCCGCTGCTTGTTTCTGGCGGTTCTCTCTCGGTCCAAGGCTGCACCTTCGAAGGCAACATGGACGCGGCCTGCGGTACGTTCACGGCCGGAACGCTCGTGGCGGAACAGGCCGCAGTGTCGATTGAGAACACAAGCTTCCTCGGCATTTCGACGGTGAACGGTGGCTTCACGGGACCGCAGCACATGGAGCTGCGCGATTGCCAGACCACGATTGAGGCCTCCAGTCTGACCGGTGGCCGTCAGGAGTCGGCCCCGGGGGCGGGCATTCACGCGGTCAATGGCACGCTGGAGGTCAGAGGCACCGACTTCACCCAGCTGAGCGCGGACCGCGGAGGAGCGGTGGGGCTGATTGGCACCTCCGCGATCTTTCGCAAGTGCTCCTTCGTGGACAACGACGGGGGTCTGGAGGAGTTCGAAGGTGGAGCCATCGAGGCGCAGATGGGCGGCGATCTGACCGTCATGAACAGCACCTTTGAGTCCAATCGCGCCGGAGCTGGGGGCGCAATCGCGACGACAGGCACGCCGCTCGTTCTGAAGAGCAGCACCTTTCTCAACAACCGTGCGAATCGCGGCACCTTCTTTGACGGGTTCCTCGTGCGCGGAGGCGCGGTTTACACGGACTCCTCGGCCCTCATTTCAAACTGTGATTTCGAGGGCAACGTGGCCGAATCTGGCTACACCCAGCCGATCATGGATCGGGCCCTGGGAGGAGCGCTCTTCCTCGATGCCGCGTCGACCGTGGAACACTGCCTGTTCTTCGACAACTCGACTGAAGCGGGTGGGAATAGCCAGGGTGGCGCCATCTTCGGCATCCAAGACTGTGTTGTAAGCCGCAGTATCTTCGACACCAACCGGGCGACGGTGTCGTTTTCAGCTTCGGGCGGAGCGCTCGGTGGTGAGGGCTCTGCGGAATTCTGCACGTTCTACAACAACACAGCTGTGCAGGCGGCTTCTGTGGCGGAGTCTTGGCTGGTGCGCAACTCCATCCTCGTTCCCACCTCTGCGCCGCCACTGGGTCCAGGGGCGATCGTGGAGTACTGCCTTGTCGTCGGCGGGTTGCCCGGACTGGGGAACATCGACGGGGATCCGGCCTTCTTCGGGGACGGCGACTTTCACCTGCGCCTGGGTTCCGATGCGGTGGATGCTGGCGACCCCCTCTCCCCCCCGGACGCCGACGGCTCGCGTGTCGACATGGGGGCGCTGCCTTTCCAGTTCGGATACTGCCGGTTTGAGTGCATTCCCGTGTTGCTAGGGCCCGGCTGCCCCCTGGCTCCCAATTCCACCGGTCAGGTCGGACGCACGATTGCGCTAGGCTCCCAAGTGCTCGGCGAGGACTCGTTCTACCTGGCGGCGGACCAGCTGCCGGTCGGGGTCGTGGGCTCTTTCCTGTTGTCCCCGCGGGCTTCGTTCAGCCCCCAGTTTGGGGGAGGGGTCGGCAACCTTTGCCTGGGCGCACCTATCCTGCGCGTGGGCCCGGGACCGGGACCGGCCAACAATGCTGGCCAGGTTGGGCAAGCGGTACACCTGGCTGAGCTGCCCGGCGGTGGCCCGGGGGTCGGTGAAACCTGGGGCTTTCAGTTTTGGCACCGTGACCTGGATGGCCGCAACGTCACCTCGAACACGACCGCGCGCCTCGATGTGACCTTCCGCTAGGTCCCCCTCGACCTCCGGGTCTACTCCGGCTGGATTTCGAGGGGCGTCAATTCGATCCGGCGGAATTCGACCGACGCGCCCTCTGCCTGCAGGGCGATTTGGCCCTCGCTGGCGGTGCACCCCGAGCCATCGTTGACGTGGTCCCCATTGACCCAGACGTCGATCCGGTCTCCGCTGCATTCGATGGTCATGAGATTCCATTCCCCGGCTTCCTCTTCCGAGCCGTCGGTCAGGTTGGCGATCCGCCGCGCCTTCTTTCCGTCGACGCCCCAGTTTTCCTCGGGCCCGCGCCGCTCGACCATGTTGGGGACCTGGATGTCTTCGCCGATGCACCAGAAGTCACCCGCGTGGCCGACATGCATTTGGCATTCGATCGACTGCGGGAACATCTCGAAAAGGCGACGGGGCGTCGACGCGTGGACAAGCACACCGCAGTTGCCTGGCTTGCCCGCCCAGCGGTATTCGACCTCGAGCCGATAGTCGGAATACGAATCTTCGGTGATCAGGTGGCCCTCGGGGATGCCTTGGCTGACCAGCAGGCCGTCCTTGACGAGGAAGGAAGGTTCGATGTCTGGGTTCTCGTCAGCAGCTGGGATATCGGAATACCAGCCGCTGAGGTCGCTGCCGTTGAACAGGGACAGGGTCGTTGGAGACCCGGCTTCGGCGCTCATCGAATCCGGCTGGCAGGAAACGAGGGCAGCGCAGGTGAGAGCAATCGGTAGCAAGTTCATGGGAGGACTAGAAGGCGAAGGATGTGCAAAGGAGCGATGGACTCAGCAGGCGCGGGGACGGTAACCGTAGGCTTGGGCACCCCGCAAGCGGGGCGACTTCATGGCTAAGAAACAACAACGCATCAGCGGCTCCAGCCTGCGCGGCGCCTTCGAGGAGATCATCTGGCCGCGGCGCAAGCTCGTGCTGCTGGGCCTGGTCCTGATCTTGATCAACCGCATGAGCGGCATGGTGCTGCCGGCTTCGACGCGCTACTTGATCGACGACGTGATCAGCGGCGACCGTGCGGAACTGCTCGGACCAATCCTGATCGGGTTGTTGCTCGCGACTGCATTGCAGGCGCTGACCTCGTTCTCGTTGACACGGCTGCTCAGCGTGGAGGCCCAGCACCTGATCGCGGAGCTGCGTTCCCAGGTGCAGGCGCATGTGCTGCGACTTCCGGTGCGCAAGTTCGAAGACACGAAGTCTGGCGAGCTCGTCAGTCGGATCATGAACGACGTCCAAGGCGTGCGCAACTTGGTCGGGACCGGGCTGGTACAGCTGGTTGGCGGGGTCTTGACTGCGATCATCGCACTCGTCTTTCTGCTGCGTATCAACCCGATGATGACGGGCATGGCGTTGGTGCCGATGGCGTTGTTTGCGTTCGTGTCTACGCGGGCTTTTCGGAGGCTGCGACCAGCGTTCCGTGAGCGAGGGAAGATCCACGCCGAGGTCACGGGTCGCCTGACCGAGGCGCTGGGGGGAATCCGGATCATCAAAGGCTTCCATGCCCTCGAGAGCGAAAAGCGCATCTTCCGCGAGGGGGTCCTGCGTCTCTATCAAAACGTCAAGTCGACGCTGACCACCACAGCAGCGGTGACGAGTTTGGGGACGTTCTTTGTCGGAGTCGCGAGCGTTGTGATCCTCGGGTACGGCGGCAAGTTGATCCTGGCCTCGGAGCTGAGCGTGGGCGAACTGTTTTCGTTCACGTTGTTCCTGGCTTTCCTGATTGGCCCAATCGTCCAGATGGCGAACATCGGCACCCAGATGACCGAGGCGTTCGCAGGTCTGGACCGAACGGCGGAGCTGCTGTCTCAACCGGGTGAGGACGACGATCCGGAGCGCACCGTACGCATGCCAGAGATCAGGGGGCACCTGCGCTTCGACAACGTGTCTTTCTCCTATGCGCCCGGCGAACCGGTGCTGCGCGGGATCGACTTTGAGGTCGAGCCGGGGACGGTGGTGGCGCTGGTGGGTAGCTCTGGTTCGGGCAAGTCGACGCTGGCGGCCCTTGCCGTCTCGTTCCTCGAGCCCGATGAGGGCAGGGTTCTCGTGGATGGTGTCGACCTGTCCACGGTGGAGCTTGCAAGCTACCGCAGCCAGCTCGGCCTGGTCCTTCAGGACGAGTTCCTGTTCGACGGCACGATCGCAGAGAACCTGATGTTCGCCCGGCCCGCTGCTACAGCCAGCGAGATCGAGGAGGCCGCCCGGCGCGCCTACGTCACGGAGTTCACCGACCAGCTGCCCGATGGTCTGGACACGGTCATCGGCGAACGTGGGGTCAAACTTTCGGGCGGCCAGCGTCAGCGTGTGACGATCGCACGTGCACTGTTGGCCTCTCCCCGCGTCCTCATGCTGGACGAAGCCACCTCCAGCCTCGACACCGAGTCGGAGTCCTTCATCCAGTCCAGCCTCGAGGAGCTGCTCAAGGGGCGCACCACGCTGGTCATCGCCCACCGGCTCTCGACGATCCAACGCGCCGACTTGATCTTGGTGATCGAGGACGGCGAGATCGTCGAAAGGGGCCAGCACGTCGACCTGATGGCGGAGGAGGGGCGCTACCATCGTCTCTACACCCTGCAGGCGCGGATTTAGCCCAAACTCGTCAGCAGAAACCAGCGGGGTGAGCGCAGGCTGGTTCGTTGAAGATCCCCTCGTCTGCTCCCCATCGATCCCCATCGATCCCCATCGATCGCCATCGGACTGGGCGCTGACTGCGCCAGCGCGCTGCCCTTGTCGTTCGGGCAGACGTGCCCTGATGCGACGAGCGCGACACCAAGCCTCAGCCCTCAGCCCTCAGGGGGCGGTAAGCCGGTAGTCCCGGCCTCTGGTTCACCTTCACCGTCACTGCGGGCACCAAGGCTCTTCCCACTCCCACGGGTACGCCCAGCGTAGCCTGGGGAGAAACGCGCTACTTGCAGATCAGGTGCGGCGACTTTGCGGGCGGAGTGGTTTTGACGGCCTGTCCCCTGAAGGGGAGTCGCGGTGCAGTCGTTCTGATCGATAGCCGTCCGGTGTCGACCAAGCTGTTGTTGGTCGGTGGTCGCCGGGAATGCGGCTTTGGCTTGCCGGGCTAGTGGGCGTAGATCGTGTTGATCTCGCTGAGCCCGTTCTCCTCGATGGCGAGGGATACCTGCTCGAGCGGGCTGGTCCCGCGCTGCATGAGCAGGGTGACTCGCCCCGCAAGCACCTTCGCGGACCACGTTCCGTCCTCGGCTGTCACAACCGACGCGAGGGGGTCGACCTCGGGGTCGTGCAGGATGTGAACGGTCACGCCGGAGACGGGTTCATCGTCGCGGTCGCCGACGTATCCCGTGACGCGCATCCACTGCAGATCGCGCAGAACCTGGAGGTCGAAGAGCGCGCCGCCGCGTCCTTCGATCGCAGCTACGGTGACGAATACATCCCCGTCTGTGGTGGGGGTGAAGGCGTGGAAGTGGGTCTTCTCTGAGAGGGCCGCGCCATCGGACTCAGCGACAGAAAGCGCGAGCCTGGGAAAGGCCAAGCCCTGCGCCAAGGTGGCGCTGCGCGACGGCTCGCCGGTTTCGGGCGCAGCGGAGCTCCGCCCCCGCGGCATGCCGAGCGGCTCGCCGCGCACGACCTTCCCGCGCGCCCGTGACCGCATCATCCTGGCCTGCTTGTGGGCCTGCGGATGGGTCGGGTTCACGCGCAGAGCAACGCGCTCACCCGCCCGAACGGGAACGCGGTAGGTCACGGTGTCAGTGTGGTCCGAGAGGAATCCGTGGGTCGTGGGTCGCTTAGCGAGTTCGACGGGCGCCGGGCTGGGGCGGTAGCGGTACTGGCTGTGACGGACGAGGGTGTAGCGGAAGTACTGCTCAAGGGCGCTGAGCTCGACCGAGTAGGTGCCTTCCTTGGGGGCGACGAACACCTGAAAGAGCCTGAAGGTCGTACCGCCCGATTCCTCGGCGGCAACCAGCTCGGCACCGTCGGGCCCAAGGATGCGCAGGCCGGCCGTTGCCTTCCAGCCGCGCGAATAGCCCCAAGTACCGAGGTCGAGGATGGAGAGCTCGCCGTCAGCTGCCTCGAAGGTGTAGACGACCTGCTGCCCGTCGGCGGTGAAGCGATCAGCGATGAAGCTGTCCCGCGCGAGTGCGCTGCCTGTGGGGACGACCGCCGCATCCTCCGCCGACGCGGGGCCGGCGCGCTCGATCGGGGGGGCGGGCGGTTGGAGGACCGGGGCGGGGCGCTCGTCCTGAGCGGCCGGCGTGAAGGCTGCGCCGAGGGCGACAATCAGAGCTGCGAGGTTCATGGGGCGATGACGGGTGCGAGGGGATAGACGCCACCGAGGGCGGCCTCAGAGCCGCCGCCTAGCCAGCGCTCGAGGATCGCCGCGTAGACGCTGCGGAAATCGGTGATCGGAATCAGGTTGCCATTCCCGTCGAGGTTCTCAAGGTCGGGCTGCGGTCCTTGCAGTCCCGCGCGAGCACCGGCTCCAAAGAACAGCTGCGTCGAACCAGAACCGTGGTCGCTACCGCAGGTGTTGCCAACGCCGTTCTGCTGCACGCGCCGGCCGAACTCGCTCAGGGTTGTGACGAGTACGCGCTTCGAGGCGTCGTGCGCTTCGAGGTCGTCCAGGAAAGCGTTGAGCGCTGCGTCGAGATCACTCAAGAGCTTGGTGTGCGGATCGGGTTGAAAGGCGTGCGTGTCGTAACCGTCCTGTGTCACGTAGATGAAGCGTGTGGGCAGGCGCTCGGTGATGACGCGCGCGGCGAGGGACAGGTCCCGTGCGAGCTTGCTGGTCGGGTACTTCGTCCCACTGCGGACTTTCCGAGTGCTGGCGAGGGCTGTCACAGAAGCGCGTGCCGCGAGTACGGCCTTGGACAGTGGCTGCAGCGCTCCAGCGTCCTCCGGGGCAGGGGTCATTGCGGCAAGAGCACGCTGGCGTGCACGCATCTCTGCTTCGGCCGCATCGCTGGGAGCCGCCTGGATCGAGTAGCTCTCCAAGCTGCCTACTGCACAGGCCAGCGCTCGCTCAGCGCGCATGGCCCGCGGAAGCACGTTGCGGCCTAGAGCGAGCATCGCAAGCGGCGATGGTTCCGGGCCCAGGTGCTCGTCACACCAAGCGCCCATCCATCCGCGTGAGGGCATGGGGAGTTCCGTCGAGGCGACATCCCAGATGTCCTGGCTGCGGAAGTGCGACAGATTGGAAATCGGCGCACCGATCCCCCGTAGGATACCGACACCACCCTCGGCAAAGCGCTGCGCAAGGCGCGGCAGCGACGGGTGAAAGCCGTTGAGTTCGTCCAGTGGCAGGCAGTCGTGCTTGCGAATCGCTAGATCTGGGCGTGCGCGGTAGTAACGATCGTCTTCGAAAGGGACGACGGTATTCAGGCCGTCGTTGCCACCGCGCAGCTGGACCACGACAACGACGCGCTCAGAGCCGTCGGCTGGCCGAGGGGGGAAGCTGGCGAGTGCGGGACTCGCTGCGCAAGCGCCGAGAAACGCGCGGCGAGAGATGCGGTGGTTGATGGGAGAGGAGTGCAGCATCGAGGGGTCAAGCGACAGCGTACTCGGGTGTGGTCAAGAGCAGGTGGACGAGCGCGCGTGTACGTCGCCGTCGTCGCCGCGCGACCGACTCGTCGGCTTCCGCGCGCAGATCCGCTTCCTCAAGGTAGGTCACTAGCACGGAGTGACGCCATTCGTCGAGGGGGCGTTGGAGTAAGCGCAGGCTGAGCCGTTCGACGAGCTCGTGCGGGTCCGGGTCGTCACCGCCCGCGAGCTGATCGAGGTTCGTGGCCGGTCGACCAACGACATTGCGTGTACTGTGCGGCAGATCGGAAACCTCGAGCGCGAAGTGGAAACGCTGGACGACGGCGCCCGAGTCAACCCAACCCTCTCCGTGTTCCCAGCCGGCCACCGAAGGGGCTTCGTAGAGCTGCATGCCCATGCTGCGGGTCAGTCGCTCGAGCCCGGCGAGGTGCGCGTTTTGAACCTCGAGCAAGCGAAGTGTGCTGACCGCAAGCTCGACCGGGTTCTTATAGAGCGCAAAGCGTTGGCTCGGGGCGTAGAACCAGCGCGAGCGAAAGAGCTGGCTCAGCGTTGCAGCAAGGTCGAGACCATTTCGCCTTAGCACCTCGGCAACCTCCGCGACCCCTAGCGGATCCGGTTCGTGGGAGACGAACCAGCGGCACAGCTTGTCCGCGAGAAAGCGCGGGCAGTCTGCGCGTGCGACGATGCGCGCAAGAGCTTCGATGCCCTCGGCCATACCGTCGGCTCCCGAGCGCCCCACGAGCTCCGATCCGAAGAGCACTTTGTCTCCCGAGTCGTGCATCTCCGGTCGAAACTGGAACTCGGGCACATGCGCTTCAGGTGTCGTCCAGCCGGTGAAGATGCGCGCAAGCTCGACGACATCTCCTTGGGTGTAGTGATCGACACCGAGGGTGTAGAGCTCTAGCAGCTCACGTGCCCAGTTCTCGTTCGGGTTCGCTGCATCGCTCAGGCGGTTGTCGAGCAGCACGAGCATCGCGGGGTCCTTGGCAATCGCGGAGATCAGGTCTGGGAAGCGCCCCATCGCATGCCGCCGCAACGTTGCGAGCTGGTCGTAGATCAATGGTGCACGGATGACTTTGCTCTCCTGTGTCGCGAAGTGATCGTGCCAGAACAGCACCAGCTTCTCGCGCAATGGATCGGGGCCATGCACCATCCGGAAGAACCACTCGCGCCGGAGAGCATCCACGTTCCGGCCGTCACGGGCCTGGGTCGCACCGGCGCGTTCAAGCGCTTGTTCGAACGGGCTTTCGTCCGCCGGCCCTGCGATGAGCTCCCCGACGGCGCCTTCGACGCCCAGCGCAACCATGTCCTCGAGCCTATTCGGCGTCGCGCCGAAACCTGCGCGCCGCGCAAGGTGGCTCGCCTTCGCGTGGTTCCAGGGATCGTCTGGTGTCGGGGTGTAGGGCTGTAGGAACTTCATGGTCAAGGGTCGAATGCTAGGAGCAACCCGAGGGCGCTGGCGAGGTTTCGCAGCTTGATGGCAATCTGGGGAATGGCGTTCGCTTGATTCAGGGACACAGAATCCAGGGGAACCCAGAGTCCCGATTCCATGAAGATCTTCAGTCTGGAGCCGCCAAGTGCTGGTGTCGGTTTGAATCGGCAGATTGCTGGAGCGATTTGGGCGCTTGCGGTGCGGCTGGCGGACTCGGCGAAATGCCATACCCTGGAGTGTCCGCTCACTCATCGGCCTGACCATGGACTCAACGCTCTCGGCTCGGGACCAAACGGCGCGAGGAACCTACGCGGACGGAACGGTGCCGTTCGGCTCGCAGGGCACCCTCGGCCTCGGCGGCAGTATTCTGCGTGTTCAGGACGACGCGTTCCTCGTTCGTGAACCCGGTACCGCGCGGCTCGTGGTCGACTTTGATTCCATGCCCACCAGTTGGGTGATGCCTGGAACTTCCAGGCCTGGTTCCGCGCTAGCAACCCGAGTCCAACCAGCAACCTGGCTGATGCGGTCGCCGTCACGTTCCGCTGAGCTCACTCCGGTGTCGGGCTCGTTGTTAGCCAGCAGCGGCGAGTCCAGGTGGCAGAGTCGCCCGGAATTTCCAGGCGATTCTTGGCGGGAAAAGGCGCAGAACGTCGTGACAGCCCCTCGCCTCCCCATCCCCTTGGAGCAAAGGAAATGCCCAGAAAGACCCTCTCCCGGACGCGCTGCAATGTGTGCCTCGTAGGCACCTTTGAGGTGCGCAAGGCCTACCGACATGGCCCCGGAGTGGTATTTCTTGGCCGCGCGTTCCACTGGCTGTTCGTCGTGCACCTGGTGGTTGCCGGGGTGTGGCTGGCCGCTGGGCTGATCGCCACTCTGCAGGCCGAACCGTCCCCCGTAGCCGCTGCGCTCACCACTCCTGGCCTCACTGCCCCTGCGGAGCTGGAACGGCCTGGGCTCTTTTCCCCTGAGCAGGCGGCGAAAGCGGGGACGTTCATGACCCGCGTCGTGACCCCTATGGTGTTCATCCTGCTGCTTTCCCTGGTGCCCTGGGCGCTCTCGGCGGCTTTCGCCGGCAAGCGAGAGTCGCTGGTTTGCAATCGCTGCTCGACGGTCTTGGACGCAGCCTGAATCCAGGGGCAGGACTTTCGGGGTCAAGCACCCTGTCGGAGTCCAGGAGGCAGGGGGCCTAGCACCCCGGGGGAGCAAATCCCCCTTTGGCGCGAGATCGCCGGGGTCTTTCGGGATTTCTCCTCAGCTCGTACTCTCAAGGAAAGCCCTTTCCAGATCTCGCAACCCAGCACGCTCCATGCTCGCTCTTGCCCTACTTAGCGCCATCGCACCCGCTCCCCAGAGTCCCTGCTCCGAAGTGAAATTGACCGCGTCCGATGGCGCGGCCAACGATCGCTACGGCTATGGGATCGAGATCGAGGGGGACCGACTACTCGTTCCTTCCAAGCACGACGCCTTCCCCCTGGCCGATCAAGGCTCGGCCTACGTGTACGAATGGAATGGGGCCAGCTGGGTTGAGACCGCCCACTTCGCTGCTGACGACGCTCAGGCAGGCGACCTGTTCGGATGGGAGGCCGTGCTCAAGGGCGACCGAGCCGTCTTTGGCGCGCCGTTCCACGACGGGCCCGTGGTCGACTCCGGGTCGGCCTACATCTTCGAGGTCTCTGGCGGCGCCTGGTCGCAGGTCGTGCGTCTCGACGCCAGCGATGCGTTGAGCGGGGACTACTTCGGACGCGACATCTCGATGGATGGCGATCGCATCGTGGTCGGTGCGCCTTTCGGTGAGGGTGCATCCAACAACTGCGGCGCCGCCTACGTCTTCGAGCTCGTCGGTGGGGTTTGGACCGAGGTCCAAAAGTTGACCGCACCGGACAGCTTGCCCCAGGATCGATTTGGCTGGAACACCACCCTGGACGGGGACCGCATCGTGCTGGGCGCCCCGTTCAACGATGAGGCAGGCAACAACGCGGGTGCGGCGTATGTCTACGAGCGGATTGCGGGCAGCTTCCAGCTGGTGGCGAAGATCATCCCCGCGGATGCGACGTCCGAATTCGGCTGGCAGGTCGAGCTCCAGGGCGACGTGATCGCGATCGGCTCGCCCGCGGACGCCACATTCGGCGCCCGCTCGGGTGCCATGTACCTGTTCGAGGGCTCGGGTACATCCTGGACCGAGCTGCAGAAGATCATCCCGCCTGAGACCCAAGGCCTGGATCGCTTTGGCACCACGATGCGCTTGGACGGAGATCGCCTGCTCACGTCGGCCTTCACCTCGAACCTGGGCGGGAACAACGCCGGCAGCGCCTACCTCTACTCGCGATCGGGCAACCAATGGAACCTCAACGCGCGCTGGGCCTCGTCGGACATCGCGTCCGGCGACTTCTTCGGGCGCTACCTCGACTTGGACGGTGACCGCATTGCGATCTCCTCGATTCACGACGGCGACCTTGGCTTCCAGTCTGGCTCGGCCTACGTCTACGAGCTGCCCGAGACCGTCTTGCCCTACTGCTACTGCACACAGGGTCCCTGCGGCAACGGCCAAAACTACGCCAGCTGCACAAACTCGACCGGGGCCGGCGCTCTGCTCACGGGTTGCGGGAGCGCGAGCCTCTCTGCGGACGACCTGGTCCTGTCGGCCGACAACGTTCCGGCGAACCAGTTCGGCATCATGATCATGGGGACGGCTCCGGCCGGTGTGGTTCTCGGCGACGGCATCCGCTGCGTGGGCGGGAGCCTCTTCCGCTTTGCCACCCAAAACTCGGGCGCCACGGGCACCCTGACAGAAGGCCCTGGCATGGCAGCATTTGCCGCCTCCAACTTCTCGGCGACAGGCCAAATCACCGCTGGCTCCACCTGGTACTTCGCCGCTTGGTTCCGCGACCCCTCTGGCCCTTGCGCCAGCGGCAACAACCTGACGAACGGCGTTCAGGTGACGTTCACGCCCTGAGGAAAACGGTGGGGAGGCAGGAGTTCGTCTTGCAGTCCCACCTCCGGATTGCTCGCCCCGCGTGGTGCAAGCAGCGTTTCAATGGGAAGTCGGCCCGGGCCACGAAGTCGGCTTGGGTCGAATCGACTAGAAGCACCCCAGACCTAGCAGAGCGGATAGGCATCGACTGGCCTCGCTCTTGGGACGGAGGTCCACTCGGAAGCCGGCATCGGTGGATGCCTCTTCCGGGAGGAAGATTCACCGTACTTGGACCGGCTCGGGCCGACGGGCACCGAGTTGGTCCAGTCTCTTCAGGAGCTGGCGCTTCAAGCTTGCTGCGCGCTCGGGTTGCGCTGCCGCTAGATCCCGAGTTTCCCCCAGGTTGGAGCGTAGATCGTAGAGCTCTACCGAACTGTCGTCGTAGCGATAGATCAGCTTGTAGTCCCCGTCCCGGATGGCGGACCCGGGGCGGTTGGACTTGTGGAATGCCCAATGGGGGTAGTGAAAGGTGAGTGCTGGGCGGGTGCTCTCTTTGCCTTCGAACACGGGCCTCAACGGAGATCCGTCCAGCGTCTCGCCCTCATGGATCGAAACTCCGGCGGCATCGAGGATTGTGGCGGTGAGATCCATGGTGATCACGGGCAAGCTTGAAGTGGATCCCGCCTCGATGACGCCAGGCCAGCGCACGATGAGGGGCACACGGATTCCTCCTTCATAGAGGTAGCCCTTGCCCTCGCGCAGGGGGCGGTTGTCGGTGGCTCCTGACCATCCGCCATTGTCGCTCGTGAAGATCACCAGGGTGTTGTCTTGGATCCCGAGCGAATCGATCTTCCGAAGGACCCGACCAATCGCCCGGTCGGTGGCTTCAATTTGGGCTCCGTAGACGGGATTCTTCAGGCCTGGTCCTTCCTTTCCCTCAAAGGCGGGGATCAGGTCAGGGGGAGCCTCAAATGGGTAGTGGGGGTTGTAGGTCCAGAGCGTCACGAGCATGGGCTGGTCGTGGTTCGCTTCCATCCACTGGATCGTCTCGTCGGCGAGCCGATCGGTCAGGTATTCGCCCGGCTTGCGGGGCTCAAGGGTTGGGATTCGATAGGGGTCGAAGTAGGTAGGGGGACCGCCCTTGCCGCATCCCCCAAAGTTGACGTCGTAGCCCTGGCGGTCGGGATAAAAGGCCTCTCCTCCGGTGGACGGATCATTCTTCTTCACGGCCGTCCCGGACAGGTGCCACTTGCCGAAGAAGCCGGTCGCGTACCCCACCTGACGCAGTCGCTCAGCGACGGTAATCCTCTCGAGGGGCAGGATGTGCTCGATCTTCGGGGGAGTGACTGCGCGGCCCTCCGGCCAAAAGCGCTCGTTGTCGGCCCCATGCTGTGTGATGTTCAAGCGCGCGGGTGCGAGGCCAGTCATCAGAGCCGCCCGGGTAGGGGAGCACACGGGCGATGCTGCGTAGGCGTCGGTAAACCGCATGCCTTCGGCGCTGAGTGCGTCGATCTCAGGGGTCCGCAACCTGTCGTTCCCCTGGCAGTGGAGGTCTTTCCATCCCATGTCGTCGGTCATGATGAGGACGATATGGGGCCGCTCCGCAGGCTCTTCAGACTGTGCCCAAAGCGCAGCACTTGGAGCGAGACACCAGCCAATCGCAGCGAAGATCCACTTCATCACTGGACTCTACCCCGTATCCGGAGTCGCACACCACCGGGAATTCTGC
Organism: uncultured Planctomycetaceae bacterium; assembly: GCA_964459495.1. Taxonomy (GTDB): domain Bacteria; phylum Planctomycetota; class UBA1135; order UBA1135; genus CAYWNK01. The sequence goes on along the minus strand of CAYWNK010000107.1, from coordinate 3,869 downwards.
TTCGGAGGAGGGGCGGATCCGTGTGCGCCAGCCGCCCTGCCGGCGAGTCGAAGTGGAGGAATTCGGCTTGCCTTGGGGTGGTCGCTACCCACGCAGGCCGCAAGGCATGCGTCGACATCTGCGGGGTGACCTTGCCCCCAAAACCGAACACCCCAACTGGCGCGAGAAGCGCCTGTCGGGGTGTCTGGTCTGCCGAGGCAGCGCCACTCGGGGGCGGATCGCCCTGGGCGCACTACTTGTCCATCTTCTCCTTCTTCATCTCACCCTTCTTCTCCATCATCATCTTGGAGTCGGTGACGACCGGGACCTTGACCATGGTGTTGCCCCAGCTCATGACCATGTCAGCACCTTCTGCGTGGAAACCGTTGAAGTCGATGCGCAGGCTCTCCTGGGAGTCGGCCATCTCGTGGACAGGCGCCTCCACGCGGATCAAGTCGTTCGCGGGGTCGTAGCCATTGGCTCCCCACATGTCGGTCTTCTTGTGCAGGATGACCGTCCAAGCGGACTTCTGGGGGATGGTGTAGAGGGCGTAGTTGCCCGCGGGGACCTCTTTGTCGCCGAACTTGACGTTCCCGGTGAAGCTCACCTTGGTGGACGCGTTTGCGCCGGTGCGCCAGACTTTGTCGAAACCGACCAAGCCGCCGAAGATCTCACGATCGCGCATGCTGGGACGGCTGTAGTCGACCGAAGCCTCGATCAGGCCGACCTGCTGCTTGGCGACGGTATGCGGGCTGGCCACCGGTCGGACGTCAGCCTTCGGCTCGAACGTGACGGGTACACGGACCATGCTGTGCTCCCAGGCGAGGACCAGGTCAGCACCATTGGCTTTGAAGTTGTCGAATTCGATGACCAGGCTTTCCTGGACGTCCCTGCGCTTCTCAACCGGCACCTCGACACGGACCACGTCGTTGGCAGCATCGTAGCCGTTCGCTCCCCAGAGCTCTGTGTTCTTGTGAACGATGACGGTCCAGCTCTTCTCCTGGGGGATGGTGTAAAGGGCGTAGTTGCCCGCGGGGACTTCCTTGTCACCGAACTTGACGTCACCGTTGAAGCCCAGCTTGGTGGAGGCGTTGGCACCGGTGCGCCAGACACGGCCATAGGGCGCGAGCTTGCCGAAGATCGAGCGGTCCTTCACGCCGGGGCGGCTGTAGTCGACAGTGGCTTCGATTGAGCCGATCTGCTGCTTGACGCTAACGCGCGGGCTGGCGGGGGCGGACTTTGCAGAGTGCTGAGCTTCGACCACGGAGGCGGTCAGAGCCAGGGACAGGACGGGGAGGAGTTGTTTAAACATGATTGATTTCTGGAAGCCAAAAGGCATCTGGAGGATCCGGGGAATCCGGGGACGCTAGCGCGGCCAGGGCTAAAATGGTTGACATGCTCCGGTTTCTTATCTCAATAAAACGTTAGGTCGCGCTTGGGCACGGGAACACGGCGTCCCGAGCCCGGTGGATCTGCAACAACTGGGCGTGCGACGCGGTATTGCGAAAAGGACCGGTTCCTAGACCGTCGCCAGTCCGCCCGGTGTCGCGGAGGCCGAGGAGGGGGGGCAAGCCCAGCAGGGGCTGAACGGATAGGGGGCAACGGACATGGAATCGCTGCGGCGCGGGGCTACTCTTCCCACCGCGCTCCGCGCTCTCCAAGACCCAACCGGCCAAACCATGCAAGCTCACATCGCCTCACGTATCAACGCCCTCCTGCTCCTCGGCCTCGGCGCTTGGGGCTATCTCGGCTCCGAGTCCCCGTCACCTACCGCTCTCATCCCGGTGGGGTTCGGAGCCCTGATCCTGCTCTGCAACCCTGGAGTCAAGAAGCACAATAAGGCGATCGCCCATGTGGCCGTCCTCCTAACCCTGCTTGTGGGGTTAGGCCTCGTCATGCCCCTCAAGGGGGCCATCGGGCGCGGCGACAGCATGGCAATCGCCCGCGTCGCGATCATGCTGGCTTCAACCGTCTTTGCGATGGTTGCCTTTATCGGGAGCTTCAAGGCAGCACGGCTCGCCCGGGAGCAGGCCTAGTCGCGGAGTCGCGCGAACGCGGGGGATGGAGTGCTTGTTCAGGATCCCTTCCTCGACAGTTGAGTGACCAGGGCTCTTCGGCGACCCTCGATCGATGAGTCCCAATTGGATCTCGATTGGGTTCCTGCGAAGAATCGAGGGTTCCTGCGCAACAGTCGAAACTGACGGGCACTCCGCCGGTCGAAGGATGAGCGAGTTCCACTCCTCCGGCTCCCGCCAGGGTCCTCCGGATCCTGCCCTTCGCCCTCGAAGACCCCGCCCGATGACGGCCCGAATCTCCTCCGTGTTCGCTGCTTCCTGGCTGCTTGTCTTGCCAGTTCCAGCCTCAGCCCAAGGCCCGCTCAACGAGGACCAGAAGTTCGTAGCCCCTGACGCATCCATCTTTGCCCGTTTCGGAATCGCGAACGCTGTCGGCGGGAATCACCAGCTTGTGGGGGCCGGCCAAGAGGGATCCAAGGGCAGCTCGGCGGGAGCGGCCTATCTCTTTGACAGAACGACGAACCAGTTCCGCATCCTTGTCAGTACCGTCGCTGATGACGACAACGGCCCGAACTCCGGGGCGTGCCGGACACGTTTGGGCTGCTCTTCGCGGGCGATGGCGCAACCGATGTGGCCTTAGGCTGCGGCCGTCTCTGTGTGGAAGGCAGCATCGTGCGCGGTCCGATCGTCATGCCCAGCGGCAATGTGCTGCTCGGCGTCCCATTCGACATGTCGACGGTAGGGACGAAGCACATTCGGTACTGGTATCGCGATTCTGGCACCTGCGCCAGCACTTCGGATCTCTCGAACGCGCTGACCCAATAGCTCGTACCCGGTGGTTCCAGGAGTCTGGGGGCTGAATTCGCTTCCAGGCTCGCGCAGGAAGCGCCCCCTGGGTCTGACACCGGGTCGATGCAGGCGTCGTCCCAGCTGTCAGGCGCAGTGGCTCCTTAGCCGATGTGTCCGTAGATGGCCGTAAAGTGGCAGCCGGTGCCCGCGAGCACGAAGGCGTGCCAGATGGCGTGGTGGTATTTCAGCCTATGGCAGAGGTAGAAGAAGGTGCCGCCGGTATAGGCGAGGCCGCCCGCCAGGAACCAGGCGAGTGCCGAGCTTGGGACCTTTGCGAGGAGGGGACCCGCTGCGAACAAGCCGATCCAGCCCATGGCCAGGTAGAGGGCCGTCGAAACCCGATCGAAGCGGCAGGCGCTGAGCACCTTGAAGACGATTCCCGCTAGGGCCAGGGTCCAGACGATGCCGAGGAACGACCAGCCCCAGGGGCCGCGTAGATTGAGCAGCAGCACTGGGGTGTAGGTTCCGGCGATCAAGAAGTAGATCAGCGCGTGGTCTGCAATCCGCAGGAGGGTGGCCGCGCGGGTATGGGCCAGGGCATGGCATAGGGTCGAAGCCAGGTAGAGCAAGACCATCGACGCCCCGAAGACGGTGAAGCCCACGATGCGAAAAGGGTCCCCCGTTTCGGCGGAACGGAGGACGAGCAGGACGAGGCCGGCGATGGCGAGCACCGAGCCCATGCCGTGGGTGATGGCGCTGGCGAACTCCTCAGCGCTGGTGTCCCGCCGGCTAGGTTCAACGGTGCTGTTTGTTGGGATTGCCACCCGTTCAGGCTAGGGGTGAATGCGCTTGAGGAGATGGCGCAAAGTGCGTGTGTCCCGAAGCGCGCTCCGGCGGAAGGTCCTTGATCAAGTGGGAAGCATCAAGCTGGGACGCAAGACGAGCTCAGCACGCACCGAATGGCCATGCCCCATCGATTCCCTATACGTGCCACTCCTGTGCCCACGACTCGCCAGTCCCCCAGGAGCTCTTGTAGAAGTGCGACAAGTGCGGCCAGCCTGGCCAAACCCCTAGCGAGCTCGCCTC
>CAYWNK010000106.1:0-19681 GCA_964459495.1 uncultured Planctomycetaceae bacterium | reverse complement strand
GCGCAAGGCCGCCGACGTGGTGGACATGGACTTCAGCCCGAGCGGTGAACTCTTCGTGGTCTGCTCGCGCAAGGGCCGCATTTGGAACCTGGGGGTGCCCGACGGTTCGGTCGTGCTGGATGCCCGCTGGGGCTCGGGCGCCCGGCCAGCGCTGGACATCCCCGAGCTTTCGTCGATCCCGGGTGCTCGTCTCGGCAACATCGCCTTTGACGTCGAGGGCCGGCTCTACATGTGCTCGGGCAACTACAATGGGGATGGGTCCTACGGGGCGCTTCCGGGCGTGATCTACCGGGCGACCCCAGTCAGCCAGTAGGTCAGCCAGTAGCCCGGCCTTTCGCCCAGACTCGTCACCAGGACCCGAAAGGGCGCGTCAGCCACCCGTTTGCGCCAGATGCGCGCGGTCCTGGTGGCGAGTTCGGGCTAGGCTCGCGGGCGAAACATGCGCGGCAGACAACTGATCGAGCGGGCCACGATGCCCGATGGCACCGCCCTGGAGCTGGCGACCGAGGGCGGGCGTTTTGTCGTCCGCGCGAACGGCGGGGCGCTGATGGGGAGCGCAGCCCACGGTTCGGAGGACGCCCTGGCGGAGCTGGGTGTCGAGCTCTGTGCCGGTCAGAAGGACGTGCGCGTCCTGATCGGGGGGCTAGGCATGGGCTTCACCCTGCGCCGCTGCCTGGACTTGCTGCCGGAAGATGCAAGGGTGACCGTGGGCGAATACTCCGAGGCGCTGGTGCGCTGGAACACGCCGCCGGACGGACCCCTGGCGCAGCTTGCCGGCGAGCCCCTGCTCGACGGCCGCTCCGGCCTCTTGATGGGCGACTTTGTGCGCAATCTGCGGTCCTCGAAGGAACGCTACGACAGCATCCAGCTCGACCTCGACAACGGTCCGGATTCGTTCACGTCCAAGGGCAACGGCTGGCTCTACGGGCCCGCGGGCCTGAAGCTGCTCAAGAGCCGGCTGCGGCCTGGCGGCCGGCTGGCGATTTGGTCGGCCTACTCCGATCCCCGCTTCGAGCGCCGCATGGCCCAGTTCGGCTACCGGGCCAAATCGGTGGTCGCTCGCGAGCGGGGGGGCCTGCACTACCCGGGAAAGGGAGCGCGGCACGTGATCTTCGTCGGAGACGTGCGGCACTAGGGCCCTACGGCTAGGCTGCTCCCATGCCCACCTGCCGTTTTCGTCCAAGCCCTGCGGTTCTTGTGCTCGCGGTGCTCGGCCTGCTGGGGGTGTTTTCCTGCGGGGGGGCAGCCGTGGCTGGCGAAGGCCAGGGGCTGCTCGTGATCGCGATCGATGCCCTGCGCCGGGACCACCTCCAGGTTTACGGCAGCGATCGCGCCACGAGCCCTTTTCTGCAGCGATTGGCCGCCGATTCGGTGGTGTTCGAAGACGCCTGGAGCACGGGCGCCGCCCTGGAAGCGAGCCATGTGGCCCTGCTCACAGGCTGCGATCCGCTCGTGGCGATCTCCCCGCGCGTGCCGCTGAAGAACGGCGACAGCGTTGAGCCGGCCCTGCCCTGGCGCGTGCCTGCCGAGGTGCCGCACCTGCCGCTGGAGTTTCTCGCCGAGGGGTGGGCGACCGGCGGTTTCGTCGACCACCCCGGGCTCTCCGAGGTCTCCGGCTTCGGCCTAGGGTTCCACGACTTCCTCGTCAGCCGCAAGTCCAGCTCCACCCGGGGTAGCGGTGTGGAGAACGTGGCCCCCCGGCTGCTTCGCTGGCTCGATGACCTCGAGGATCAGCGCAACTGGTTCGGGTACATGCATCTCGGCGACCTCGAGCTCCTTTGGTCCAAGGGGGTCGACAACCTGCCCATGGACTTCCCTCCGCGCCCCGAGCTCGACTATTTGGTCCCCCAGGGCAACAGCTCGCCGGTGTTTCACGCGCTGCCCCGCGGTATGAGAAGCGAGTTTCGCCGCTCCCTTGGGGACTACGAGTCGATCTACGACACCGCGATCGCGAGGCTGGACGGGGCCCTCGAACAGCTCTTTGAGGAGCTGGATGCGCGGGGCGTGCTGGACAAGACCACCGTTGTCCTCGTGGGAACCTATGGCTTCGGGTTCGGGGAGGCTGGACTGCTCGTGGATGCGGGGACCCTGTCCGAGGTCGACCTGCGGGTGCCGCTGATGATCCGGCCCGCGCCCTATCTAGGCCTTCCCACGGGGCGGCGCGAGGGGGCGCTCGTCAGCCTGCTCGACCTTCCACCGACCCTGCTCGGGCTGGCGAGCATTCGCGAGCCAGACGGGATGCACGGCAACAGCCTGGGGGGGCTCCTGGCAGGGAGCGACGAGAAGGTGCGCGACTTCGCCTTTGCGCTGGGCGGAATCCACACCGGTTTCGCGGCGGTGGACGAGGAATACCTGTACACCCACTCCCTTCCAGGGCAAGGCAAGGGCCGGCTGCAGGAGTCGTGGTTCGGTGAGCGCACACCGAAAGAGGTCCTGGTCGAGGGCCTGTTTGTCCGTGGCGAGCGACTTCGCCCCGGAAAGCGCGCAGCGGGAATCGGAAACCTACCGCGCAGCGATCGCCTGCGGGCGGCCGGCGAGGCCTGGTACACCGATCTCGGCAGGGTGCGGGACGCGCTGCACCTGGCCCGCTGGCTGCCCAGCGTGCGCGACCCCAGGGTCCTGGACGAGCTGCGCGCCAAGGGCCTGCTGGGCGAACTCTGACGGAGTCTCCGGCACTGGTCCCAGCGCGCGAGCGTATCCTGCGCGCATGGGACGCCTCCTCTCTCTTCTGTGGGTCGCAGCTTGGCTGCTGTCACCCTCCTTCAGCGCGCCGGCCGGAGATCCGATCACGACCGCATTCGACCGCTGGGCGGTGGACGACGTGCGCTCCGCAGCCCAGATCCTTGGGGACCATGTGATGGCGGGTGCGGCGCGGCTGGGATCGCTGGACGCGGAGGAGGCGGATCGGCTCGCCGACGACCTGGAATTCTCGGCGGTCTTGCTGGGCCGGATGGCCGCCGAGCTGGAGAGCCCTGCCTTCGTGCGTTCGCTCATCTCCGGGGTGGACGTGGATCCGGCCTTTGGGATGCTGCGCGCTCGCCTCGCCTGGCTTCGGGGCGATGCGGCCGAGCAGCTGGGGTGTTTGGTTCGCTGGAGCATCGCGGGGCCGTTCGACAACGAGCGTGGTCGAGGGATGACGCGCCCTACCCCCGCCGAATTAGACCCCGCAGCGGCGGGCTATGCGGGCAAGGTGCGCGAGGTCGCTTGGCGTGAGCTGCCCGAGCCTTTCCCTGCCTCGGGTGTGCTGCGCCTCGGCGCGTTGCTCGATCCCTCGACGCAGATCTGCGTTGTGGCGCGCACCTGGGTGCGCAGCGAGGTGGGGCGCGATGTCTTGTTGCTGCTTGGCGCCGCCGAAGAGGTGCGCGTTTGGTCCCAGGGCAAGCCACGCTACGAGGCGCTGGACGGCTACGACTTTGGGATCGATGGCCACGCGATTCCGCTGCGCTTGGATCCGGGCTGGACCGAGCTGGTGATCAAGGTGGGGGGCGGCGAAGACGCGAGCCCTACGTTTGCGGCGCGCATCGTGGAACCGGTGCGGGGGCGTGCTGTGCGGCTGGAGCACACGGCGTTGGCACCCGATGGGCTTGGGCCCCGCCAGCTCGAGGATCCCGGCGGCAAGATCCGTGGGGATGTGACGGTCCGGCGACCGGGGGCATGGCGGCGTTACGCCGATGGCGACATGCCGGAAGATCGCTTTCGGCTCGCCATTCTGCAGCAGGATGCGATGAGCGCCCCGCGCAGCGAGCGACCGGGACGAACCGCAGCCCAGGCCGCGGCGACGGCCCGGCCGGGGGTGCTGCGCTACGAGCTGGTGCGTCTCAGCACGCTGCGTGAGCAAGGGGCGCTGGCAACCGAGGAGGACACCGCTCCCTGGCGCATGGCCCTGGATGGAATCTTGGCCGAGCACGGCGACCGCGCGCGACTGCTGCGGGAACGGGCGGAACACGCGGCCTACGCCCAGGGCTTGCTTCCGCGGGCGCTCGAATACAACGCCCGTGCCCTGGCGTCGAACCCGGCCTCCGTGCCTGGACGCTGGCAGAGAGTGCGGCTGTTGGAGAGTCTTGGGCAGGGGGGCAGCGCGCTGCACGCGGCGGCGGAACTCGCCCGCGAGCCGGAGGCGCTGGACTGGATCAGCATCGGTGCCGCGCTGGCGAACCGCCTGCCCGTGGGGGATCCGCGGGCTGAGGAACTGCTCAAGGCTTGCGCTACCGGAGGTCGTCTCTCGGCCTTGCTGGAGCTTTCGGGCCTGCGCCGTCTCCGTGGCGATGATCGCAGCGCGGAAACGCTGGGTGACGATTTGGCGCGTGTGCTCATCCATCGACCCTGGTCCACGCAGGCCCGGGTGCAGCTGGGCCGGGCCGCGCTGGTGATGGGGGAGCCAGCCTTTGCCCTAGAGCTCATCGACGATGCGATTCGCCTCGCGCCCCAGCGGGCAGGCCTGCGCCGCCAGCGCTACGCGGCGCTGCTGCAGCTCGGACGTCGGGACGAAGCGATCGCAGCCGTCGAGGCCGCCGTCGAACTGGACTTTGGGGACGAGGACAGCAGGCGCCTCCTCGAAGCCCTGCGCGAGACCGGAACCGAGGCCTTCTACGTGCCATGGGAGCGCAGCCTTGAGGGCATCCTGGCGCAGCGCGCGGCGGATGCCCCGGTCGAGGCGGATACCGCGGGCCGTGAGGTGCTGCTCGACCAGAGGATCGTCGAAGTCCAGCCGGACGGGGGGTCGAAGACCTACCGCCGAAGCGTGCAACGCATTCTCTCCGAGGCCGGCGCGCGGCAGCTCGACCGGCGCAGCTGGCGCGCTTTCCAAGGCCAGGAGGTGCGGGTTCTGCAGGCGAATGTGCTGCACGGGGACGGGCGCGTTGACCGGGCCCCCACGGGCCGCTCGGGTCGGCGTGGTGTGGTGAACGTGGATCTCCCTCCGCTGGTGCCGGGCGACGTCGTCGACTTGGTTTGGAGTAGGGAGGAGAGCGCGAGCGAAGTGTTCGGCGACTACTTTGGGCTCGATGTGCCCCTCGTGGCCGAAGCCAGCCTGCCCCTGCGGGAGAGCGAGCTGATCCTGGTATGGCCTGAGTCCCAGCCCCTGTTCGTGCATGCGCGCAATCTGGCGTCGGCGGACGGTGAGGCCACTGCTCAGGATTCGGAGAACGGGTCCACGGCGATCGAGGGCGAGGACCTGGGAGATGGGCGTCGCCTGGCGCGCTGGAGCGTGGTCGATCACGAGCCCGTGCGCGTTGAGCCTTGGATGCCGCCCTCCCAGGAAACCGGACCGCGCATTCAGGCGAGCACCTACGGGAGCTGGGCGGATTTCGGCCGCTGGTGGTGGAACCTCATCAAGAGCGAGATTCGGGTGTCGCCGGAGATGCGCGAGCGAGTGGCCGAGCTGACCGCAGACGCTGCAACGCCGCTCGAGAAGCTCCGTTCGATCTACGACTTCGTCGTCACCGATATCCGCTACAACGCATGGGAATTCGGCGTGCATGGCTACGAGCCCTACAGCGCGCCGGTGATCTTCAGCCGCGGATTCGGGGACTGCAAGGACAAGGCGATCCTGCTGCGGGCCATGCTCGAGGTCGCGGGCATTGAAGCCCTGCCGGTGCTGATTCGCTCGGAACCCAGGCGCTTCGAAGAAGACCTCGAGCTCGCCTTGGTCAGCCACTTCAATCACTGCATCGCCTGGGTGCCCGAGCAGCCGGGAATCCCGGAGATGTACCTGGACGGAACCGCGCGACTGCACCCGCTCGAGGTGCTGCCGGATTCGGATGCGGGCGCGAAGGTCCTGATCGTGGGGGAGGGGCGGGCGGACCGCGCGCGGATTCCATTCCCCTCCGCCGGCAGCAACATCGAGCGCCGCAGCATTCGCCTCGATCTCTCAGGAGCGGATGGGCCCAGGGTCCAGCTCGAATTGGACCCGCAGGGGCGTTACGACGCCCGTGATCGGTACCGCTTTACCGGGAGCGAGAAGGAGCGGGACGAGGAGGCCGAGCGCCTGCTGTCGGGCCTTTTCGGTGCGCTGAACGGGGACATGACCAGCACCTGGCCGGACTTTGAGGACCTTGGCCAGTCGCCGCTGACCCTGCTGGAAGCCGGTGTCGAATCGGTCTCTCGGCCCGTTGCGGGTGGCTTCGAGGTGGATACTTCCTTCGACCAGCTAGAGCTGATGCGGACCCTGGCCGCGGAAACGTCCAGAACCACGGACCTGCTGCTGGACGTGCCGTGGACCCGTGAGACGACGCTTGATGTCGTGCTTGCCCTGGACGCCGAGGTGAAGGATCTGCCGGAGACCCTGAGCTTGGAAACCCCCGACGCGGAATTCGTACGGACGGTCGAGCGCACCGAGCAGGGGATTCGCATCGTCGATCGTTTTTCACTGCGAACCCAGCGCATTGAGCCCGAGCGCTATGCCGCCTTCCGCGAACTTGCGCGGGAGGTGGATCGCATCCAGTCGTCCAGCATCCAGGTGCAGGTGAAGCCGTGATTGCCGCCATCGTCTTTTTCCTCTGCGCACCCCAGGATGGGGCGGCTCCCGCCGTGGCCCCTCCGCTCCCGGTGATCGAGAGTCCCAGCCCTGCGTTGGCACCGACCGCCGCGGAAGAGCCGACTGCCGGGGAAGCATCGCTACCCGGGGAAGGCGCGCTATCGATGGGCCCTGCGGCGCCGGCTGGCCCGCTCGAGATCCTGCTGGAGCATCCAGGTCAACAGACCGGCGATCTCGAGCGCATCGCGCAGGACTGGTGGCGCGCCCTGTCCCAGGAGCCGCGCGGACCGTTTGCGCTTGATTTCCTAGACGGACTGGCGGAGCTGGTGAGCTTCGACGGAAGTCTGGTGAACGGAGAGGATCTGGCGCAGCTGCTGCCGCGCCTAGGCGCAGGTGCCCCCCGGGATCGGGCCCGGAGCATGCTCCAGGGTCTGGCGATTCGGCGCATGTTCAGCACGCAACCCCTCAACCTGCCCGCGAACCTCTACGGGGACTTCGTCGGGAACTGGGAGGTGCTCGGTCCCCTAGGGCCGCTCGACCATCCTGCGCCCTACTGGATGGAGATCGATCAACCCGTCCCCTCCGACGGCACCCGGAGCGGGTTTCTCACCGCCTGGGGCAAGCCGATCGAATGGCTTTCGGTGAGCCGCAGCAGGGGCGAGCGCGGGGTGATCCCCGGTCGCGAGATCTGGCCAGCTTTGGGGGCGAGTTTCCTGCGTGCTCGAATGACCCTCCCGGACGCACAGGCCGCGGAGGCGACCCTTGAGGTCGATGCCAACGGTCCCTTTGAGGCGTGGTGGAACGGGGTCTCGATCGGGGGCCGGTCGGAGGCCGGCGGTCTGCGCGAGCCGGGCCCCCTGCACGTCGGCGTGACCTTCGAGTCGGGCGCATGGTCGACGTTGCTGCTGCGGGTGCCCACGGGCGGCGGTGAGGTGCGTGCGCGCTGCTTCGATGCCGAAGGCGAGGTCCTAGGCGTTGTTTCCTGGTCCCCGCAGGAGGGGGCGTTGCCCGAATACGAGTCCACCGCGGAGCCCGCCGGCCAGCTGCAGTACCCGGGACCGCGCGTCCTGCCCAACCACGAGTTGGCCGCAGCCCTGGCCGTGCGCCGGGCGGTCCAGGAGGGGCGTTCCGACCGGGCTTTGGCGCTGGGAATTGCGGGGGAGGCCACGGATCGCCAGCGTGCCGCCTGGCTGCGCGAGCGGCACGGCGCCGCAGCCCGCGCTAGCCACCTGCCGGCCGAGGTGCAGCGCCGCATGCTGATGGAGCTGGAACAGGTCCTGGACGCCAGCGGGGTTTCCGGGGCACTCGGGGTGCTGGGGGAGTTCTCGCGCATTCAGCGCCTGCTTGGGGAAGATCAGCCGGCGGCGGCGCTCGAGGCGGCGATGGCGTTCGAGGCGGCGACCGCAGGCTCGGCCCATCCGCTGACGAGGCTGCCGCGCATCAGCGCGCTGCTGGCGCTCGACAGCACCGGGGCGCTAGGTCTCCAGGCGCTGGAGGAGCTGGTGGCGTCCCACCCGTGGAGCTCGGATGCCCTGCTCAGCCTGGCCCGCCGGCGTGAGGTCGCGGGCGATCTGGCCGGCGCGCTCCAGCTCGCCTGGCGCTCCGTTGTGCAGAACGGCGGGGACGCTGCGGCCCGCTCGCTGGTCCTGGATCTGCTCGGGCAAAAACCGGGGGATCCGCGCCGGACGGCGATCTTGGACGTGGCTCGCCGCTGGCGGGAACAGCAGCCGACCAGCGGGGCGGCCCGCGCGTTCGAGCGCGCTGCGCTGGTGGCGGTCGGAGCGGATGAAGCTCTGCTTGAAAATCTCCGGGAGCAGGCTGCCCGGCGGCCGGGTCGACCCTCTGGCTGGCGGCAGTTGGCCGAGCATCACCTGGAGCGGGGTCAGGTCGACGGTGCTCGGGCTGCCCTGTCGCGCATGCTCGAGCTGGTGCCCGGCGATCCTTGGGCGCGAGTGGCAGCGGAAGACCTGGGCATCGAGGATCCTGCGAAGGTCTTCTTTCAGGCTTTCGCACCCGAGGCGCGCGAGGCCCTGGTCCAGGCGCGCGAGGCGTCGGATGCATCGACGGCCGAGGCCCTGGACGGGGGCATGGTCTACCTCTATCCCGACGGGAGCCGGACACAGCGAACGCATACCCTGACCGTAGCGCTGGACCGCAAGGGCACCGAGGAACTGCACGAGCGGGAGGTGGTTGGAATTCCGCTGGTCGCGCGGGTTCTGCAGGTCGGCGGCGGAGAGGACGAGCCCGTGCTGGTCGCCGGGAAATGGGTGATGCCCAACCTGGATCCGGGCGACGCCGTGGAGATCGTGTTCGATACGCGCGTGGGCGGGCTGCCGGGGCGTGTGCCGAACCTGGGGCGCTGGTCGTTCATGTCCCAGGCAAAGCCCTTTCTGCGCAGCACCTACACGGTCTTCGTGCCGGACGGTCTCGGCGGCGAACTGCGCACCGGACACTTCGACGGCAGCCGGGAGGCACGCCGGGTCGCGGGGGGCACGGTGCACGTGCTGCGCGCGTCGGATCGGCCGCGGGTGGCCGAAGAGGTGTTCATGCCCTCGTACCCCGAGATCCTTCCCTGGGCTGCATTTGGCGAGGACATCGAGCTGCGCCGGCTGGTCGAGGAGTGGCGCGGCAACCTCGCTGGGCTGATGGCCGCGCCCGCCGACATGGATGCGGAGCTGCGTGAGCTGCTGGCGTCGCTGGACTTGCCCGAGGCCCTAGCCCCGCGTGCGGAGGCCATTTGGGAGGCCCTCGAGGAACGGACACTGGACTTTGCGGGCAGTGCCTTTCCCACCTCGGTTTGGTACCTGCGGCGGGGGAATCCGATCCTGCTCTACGCGCTGCTGCTTGAGCGCGCGGGCGTGCCCTTTGAGTTCGCGCTGCTCGAGGACGCGGTCAGTCCGGTACTGGATCCCGAACCGGTGGAGCCCTTCGCTTACGCCGATGGGCTGGAACGACCGGCCCTGCGAATCGGTGGCCAGGGCAATCCCGGCCTCTGGCAGGTCATGCCCGCCCTGCGGGGGGAGAGCTTCGGTCTTGTGCCCGGGCAGCTCGCCGGGGCTGGGGTGGTGGTCTTGGAAGGGGTCGGAGCTGGCCAGGGCGGGGGCGCGAGCTTCCGCCGGGAGTCTCTGCCGAGCACCGGTTTGGAGGACGAGTGGAGCCTGGATCTCTCCTCGACCTGGAGGCTGCGGGAGGACGGATCGGCGGAGGTCACCGGAAGCATCGCGATCACCACGGTGCAGGGAGAAGGGCTGTTGGAGCAGCTGCGGCGGGCGACCGCCAACCAGCGCGAGGGCTACGTGAGGCAGCTGGTGGGCGGGACGCTCAGCGGCCTGGACCTGGCGACCTGGAGCCTCCCCGGCCTGGAGCCCGGAGCCGAGCCTGAGCGGGGCACCCGAGTCCTGTTCACGGGGATCCTGCCCGGCGCCGTGCAGACGAGCGGAGACGAGAGCAGCGTGAACCTCCGACTGCCGGGCGGGGGACTCTCGACGGCCCTCGGCCCGGCCCAGCGTCGCTGGCCGCTGGCCCTGCGGGTTGGGGATCGGCAGCGGGTGAGCCTACGGATCGAGCCGGGGGAGCATTGGACGCTGCCCGCGGCTCCCGATGGGTTCGAGGCCCTCCAGGATGGCTTCGAGCACAGTCTCCAGGCCAGTCTCGACGAGACCGGTGCGCTGGATCTGCGCCGGGTTGTGGCCCTGCGTGGCCTGCTTTTGTCGCCCGACCAGGTGCCGGGCTTCCTCGATCGGGAAGCCGAGCTGGAGCGGGAGGAGTCCAGGCCCCTGTCCATCGCTAGGACGGCCGACGACCGATGATCGGTGGAGTTTCAAGGCAAGGATGCGGGCTTGCTGTTGCCTAATGCCGCCCTCCTCCGGACCATAGTGCGCCGCTGCGGCGAATCTCTCACTCCCCCCTGTTCCCCGGCGCGGTCCCTTGGCCGCCTCCGCTGAACCCCAGTCGACCTTCTCCCCATACCATGCCCAAAGTCACCTTCACCAAGACCGGAGCCGTTCACGAGGTCCCCTCTGGAACCTCGCTGCTGGAGTACGCCCAGGCGAACGAGACCCCCCAGGACTTCGGCTGCACCGTCGGCAGCTGCGGCACCTGCTGCGTCGTGGTAGAGGAGGGCATGGATTCCCTCAACGCGGCCACGGACGAAGAGATGGAGACCGTGGAGATGTGCACGTCCGAGGACAACGCGCGTCTTGGCTGCCAGCTCAAGATCAATGGCGACGTGAAGCTGCGCCCCGCAGACGTCTAGAACCGTGACCGACGCCGAGCAGGGGCCCGTAGACACGTTCATCGAGGCGCGTCTACGGGCCCTGCTGCGTTCGCTGGGCCAGTCGGTGGCCCATGACCTGGGCGGGCCCGCGCAAAAGGCGGCGGCATTCGCCGAAATGCTGCGCGAGGACCTAGGGTCCGAGCTCGGTCGCGATGCCGAGGAAAGCCTGCACTGCCTGGAGACCTCGGTGGCTCAGCTGACCGCTGGGCTGGCCAGGTTAGCGCTGTGGTGCCGGCTCCCTGAGGAGCCGGCGGGGTTCGTGGACGAGCCCCTGGGGGACCTTCTCAGCCGCGCATCCGGGCTGCGCAGTGGCCTGGTCTGGAGCTGCCAGGAATCCGCTGCGCCGATCGCCTGCGACCCGGGCCTCTTGGCGCTGCTGCTCGCCGAGCTGCTGCACAATGCGGCCAGCTACGCGCCGGGCGAAGTGCCCCTGGTGGAGTGGGACCCCGGCCACGGGGTCTTGACGATCCGCGATCGCGGACCGGGCCTGACGGAGGATCAGCGGAGCCTGGCGACGATTCCGTTCCGCCGCTTCGTGGGAGCGACCGAGGCGCCGGGCGCTGGGCTCGGACTGGCGATCGCGCAGCGCATTGCCCAGATGCACGGCGCGGCTTTGACCCTGTCGGACGGCGCCCCTGGGCTGGTGGCTGAAATTCGCTTCGAACGCCGGGGCTAGGACCCGGCCCCGAACTCGGCCAGCGGTCCGGGATCCTCGGGCAGCATGAGGGTCTTGGTGTCCGCCTGACGCTCGCTCTTCGGCAGGGTGGGGGCTAGCTTCTTCTCGATCTTGGCGGCCGTGGCCCGGTAGCCGGTGAGCTTGCCGCCGTAGACGGTGAGCCAGGTCGGTTGAGCCTTGTCGTCGGGTACCAGGGTGACGTCCCTGGGGCGCGAGAAGGCGTCGCCCTCGCCGCGGGGGAGGACGCGCAGCCCGGCCCAGGTGTCGACGATCTCCCCGCTCCAATCCGGGAAGTAGTGCTGGTGCGCGGCGAGCAGGTAGTCGACCTCGCGCTGGGTGGGTTCGACCTTGCGCGGGTCCCCGTCGTAGGGTTGCTCGGTTGTGCCGATCATCAGGCGGCCCTTCCACGGGATCGTGAATACGGCGCGCTGGTCCTGGGGGGCTTCGCAGTAGTAGATGCCCTGGTCGAGGTGTCCGGTGACCTCGACGTGGCTGCCTCCCACGAGGTCGAGTTCGCGTCGACCCGGGGCCGGGGTCACGTGATCGAGGACGTGGTTGACCCAGGGGCCGGCCGCGTTGACGACGGTGCGCGCCTGGATGTCATGCACGTCGTGCTCGACCCGGATGGACAGGGTCCAGCCGCTGGATTCCCGCTTGGCAGCGACCACCTTGGCGCCCATCTTCACCTGGGCGCCGAGCGCCTCGGAGGAGGCGAGCACGGCCCGGCACAGGGCCGCGTCGTCGGTCTGGCCGTCGAAGTAGCGGTAGACGGCCTTGAGGTCGTCAGTGCGCAAGCCGTCGAGGAGGGCCCAGGCGGACTTGGGGACGGTGGAGAAGCGGGCGTCCCGGCGGAGCCGGCCGAGGATGGAGTACAGGCTGAGGCCGGCGCGAATCGTCCAGGGCCCGCGGCTCGTCTGCTTGTAGACCGGAATGTGGAAGGGGACCAGCCGCACGAGATGGGGCGCGATGCGCAGCAGGGTGGCGCGCTCTGCCAGGGACTCGAAGACGAGGCCGATTTGGAAAGTCTCCAGGTAGCGCAGGCCGCCGTGGATCAGCTTGCTGGATCGGGACGAAGTGCCCGAGGCGGGGCCGGCCGAGTCCAGGACGATGACCGAATGGCCGGCGGCCGCCATGGCCTGGGCCACGCCGGCGCCCTGGATACCGGCGCCGATGACGGCCACGTCGAAGGGATCGCTGCGCTCCATGGGGCTAGCCTTGCGGATCACAGGGGCCGAAGCAACGCCCGGGGCCTATCCCTCGAGTGCCCGTTGCAGGTGGGGCCAAAGGCGGCGCTGGGTCTGCGGGTTCACAAAGGCGCAGAAGCCCACCTCTGTTGAGCCATCCAAGGGCATTTCGAGGTCGGCGCCATCCAGGTTGGTGACGACGGCGCCGGCCTCGCGGGCGACGAGGACCGCGCCGGCTAGGTCGTAGGGTTTGGCGGTTTGGGTAGGGCGGCCGCGACGCAGGGCCAGCAGTGGCCTGGGGTCGCAGACCATTCGGTAGGCGCCGAGGCTGAGCAGGGCGAGCTGGCCGCCGCTGGCGATGTACTGGTCGTCGTAGCAGTGGGCGATCGCGGCGGATTCGGCGGCCTCGATGGAGGCGAAGAAGCGGCCGGCCAGCTCCTGGGTCGCTGCGCGCAGGTCGGGGTGGTAGCAGTAGAAGGGAAAGTAGCCGTGGTCGGGCCGGTCGTCCCCGTCGGTTTGCAGGGGGGTGATCGCGCTGGCGCGGCCCTTGCGGTCCACCGTCCACTGGACCGCGCCAGCTCCGCGGCTGGCCGCGAGGCGTCGGGCGAGCGCTGCGCGGGTGTCGGGCAGCTCAGCGAGCACGCCGTGCTCGAGCTCGGCGAGGGTGGGCTCGGAGGGACCCGGGCCGGCCTGCCCGACCACGCACCAGGCCGAGCGCAGGTCGAACATGAGGTGGCGGGTGCCGTCGACGGGGTCGAGGATCAGGCGCGGGCCGCCGTGGTCGAAGCCGGACAGGCGGATGGGGGAGCCATCGCCTGCCCCTGGCCCGGGGCCCCGGTGGCGCCAGCCGGCGTCTTCGGTGAACAGGGAGAGGGGTCCGGCCCGGGCTCGCTCGTCCAGCCAGATGGACACGGCCGCCTCCGTGGCGGCGTCGATCGTAAATGTGACGTCCCCGTGACCAACGCCGACCGGCCGGCCCCAGTCGGCCAGGAGGCCGTCCTGGGAGGCCTGGGAGAGGGCCTGCGAGGCGGCAGCGGCGACCCTTCCCGCCAGGTCAGCCAGGGGGGCCCATCCCGGGGCGGGATCCTGAGAAGCGGGAGCTGTCATGCTGACAAGTCTAGGGCGGCTTCGGTTCCCATGTCCCCAGCCGCTAGGTGCAACTCAGCCCACGTGGGCCCTACACTGCGCAGTGAGAACATCTCGGGCACAAACACCCTCCGGTCCTCCCGGCCGGGCCCGACCTAACCAACGCAACCAGAAATGACCGACGTCAACGAAGTGATCATCATCGGCTCCGGCCCGGCGGGCTACACCGCGGCCATCTACGCCGCGCGGGCCAACCTGAAGCCCCTGCTCTTCCAGGGCATGCAGCCCGGCGGCCAACTGACGATCACCACCGACGTGGAGAACTTCCCGGGCTACCCCGAAGGCGTCATGGGGCCGGAGATGATGGAGCAGCTCAAGGCGCAAGCCGAGCGCTTCGGCACCCGCATTCAGTTCGAGGAGATCACCGAGGTCGACTTCTCACAGCGTCCCTTCTTGCTGAAGACGGACTTTGGTGAATACAAGGCCAAGTCGGTCATCATCTCGACCGGCGCGACGGCGCGCCTGCTTGGGCTCGATGCGGAGCTGCCCCTGATGGGCCACGGCGTGTCGGCCTGTGCGACCTGCGACGGCGCCTTCTTCCCGGACAAGGACGTGATGGTCGTGGGCGGCGGCGACTCCGCGATGGAGGAGGCCAACTTCCTCACCCGCTACGCCACGAGCGTGACCATCGTGCACCGCCGCGAGGAGTTCCGGGCCAGCAAGATCATGGTGGAGCGCGCCCAGCGCAACCCGAAGATCAAGTGGATGCTGAACGCTGCGCTCACCGACATTCACGCTGGCGAGAATGGCAAGGTCGATAGCGTTTCGGTCAAGGACACCAAGACCGGAGAGATCCGCAAGGAGCCCACCGAGGGGGTCTTCGTGGCGATCGGGCACACCCCGAACAGCTCGATTTTCAAGGACAAGCTCGACATGGACGAGACGGGCTACATCAAGGTGACCCCGGGCCGCACCTTCACGAGCGTCGAGGGCGTCTTCGCCTGCGGCGACGTGCAGGACAAGACCTACCGTCAGGCCGTGACCGCCGCCGGCACCGGCTGCATGGCGGCCATGGACGCCGAGAAGTGGCTCGAAGAGCAGGAGGCCAACGAGCACGCCTCCGCCAAGGCCTAGTCCCATGGCAGCCGTACCCGACCGGTTGGCGGATCGCCACGTGCTCGTCACCGGAGCGGGCACGGGCATCGGCCGCGCCATCGCCCTGCGCCTTGCCGCGGAGGGCGCCAAGCTCTCGCTCCTGGCCCGCAATGCCTCGCGGCTAGCCGAGACCGCGGCCGACTGCCCGAGCGGCGCCTACTTCGCCTCGTGCGATGTGCGCGACCGCGCCGCGGTCGATGCCGCCGTGGCGAGGGCCGCGGCCGAGCATGGCCCCCTCTATGCCGTCATCGCCAACGCGGGCATCGGCGGCGTCAACGAGCCGGGCCCCGAGGATCGCTTCGACGACCTGGTCCTGACCAATCTCACGGGCACCTACAACACCTTCCGTGCGGGCGAGCGTCACCTCACCGAAGGCCCCGCCGCCCGCCACCTGGTCTCGATCGCCTCGATCCTGGCCCGCATCGGCGTCCCCGGCTATTCGGGCTACTGCGCCTCCAAGGCCGGCCTGGGAGGCTTAGTCCGCTCCCTCGCCGCGGAGCACGGCGCAGCCAACATCCAGGTCAACGCCCTCTGCCCGGGTTGGGTCGACACCGCCATGGCTCGCGAGGGCATCGCGGGCATGGCCGCCGGAATGGGCGTGACCCCAGAAGAGGCCCACCGCATCGCAATGGAGCCGGTGCCCCTAGGCCGCATGGGCCAGCCCGACGACGTCGCCGGCATGGTCGCC
Source organism: uncultured Planctomycetaceae bacterium (assembly GCA_964459495.1). Classification (GTDB taxonomy): domain Bacteria; phylum Planctomycetota; class UBA1135; order UBA1135; genus CAYWNK01. The sequence goes on along the minus strand of CAYWNK010000106.1, from coordinate 4,141 downwards.
TGGCTGATCTCCGACGACGCCCGCGGCGTGACAGGCCAGTGCCTGGACGTGAACGGCGGCGCGTTCATGCTGTGAACATGCGCGGGAGGTCGTGTGAGTTTCGACCTACAGCCGAGATGCAGTCGATCCTCGTGGTGAGGCGATGCTCCAAGGGCGGTAATGGGCGCTCAGGCAAGCCCTAGATGCGCGCACCTGCATATCCTGCTCTCCCTCGTGCATCTAGTACGAGGGAGAGTGAACCTGTCGTTCGAGCAGATCGAGAGAACGGAGCTGTTGGCGGAGCTAGATTCTGAACTCGCGGAACTCCACCGTATTCTTGGCGTCGGCACGGTGAGCAATCCGACACATGTGTAACGCTCTTGTCCGGGCACATGGGTAACACCTCAGGGGGGGCGGGGCCAGTCCCCCGTTCTCGGGGGAGCGAGGCGGAAACTCAAGACCTGGGGACAAGTCCACAGGTGTCTTCTCATCCACCCCGGGGGCAGCTAGGAGAGCGATGAAGTGCGGACAAGGATTCAAAGCCCCCATGATTCTGAGCATGGCAGGCCCCCGCGGGATCTCGAATGGACTGGCGAGAGAAACAGGAGTCTCGCAGGCCACCCTTTCACGCTGGTTGAAGAGTGCGCGTACCGTCGATGTCATGAGCACGGACAAGAGCGGTAAGTGGACCCCGGCTGACAAGCTGAGGGTGATCAATGAGGCCTCCCAGTTCGACACCAAGGAACCCGGTACCTTCCTGCGCAAGGGAGACTCCACGAAGCCACTCTGCGTGAATGGCAAACCGCAGCAGCCGCAGGCCTGTCTACACCAAAGAAACCGCCCCGCACAAGGAAGAGCCCCTAAGCGAAGCAGATCCAAGAGCTTGAGCGCGAACTCCGAAGGAAGGAGAAGGCCATGGCCGAAGTGGCGGCCATCTTCACGCTCCAAAAAGAGTCCGAGAGATCTGGGGGGGGCGCGGACGGCGATACGGCAGGGAGGAACGAGCCGTGAATAGGAAGCTCATCCAAGAAGCGACGGCCGCGGGCGCACGCCACGAAGCAGCATGCAGCGCCACGGGGCTCGACGTCCGCAACCTACAGCGCTGGCGAGCAAACCACATCGGTGAAGACCAACGCGCTGGACCTAGGACCTGGCCAGGGAATCCTCTCAGCGAGCAGGAGAGAGCAAACGTGCACAGTGTCGTGAACTCGGAGGAGTATCGATCCAAGAGTCCGAAGCAGATCGTGTCGCTACTTGCCGACGGTGGCATGTACCTGGGTTCCGTATCAATTGTCTACTGCATCCTTCGCGCGAAGATCAAGTCCATCACCGGGAGCCGTCCCGCGCGCCGGAGCATCGCCATCGGCCTGCTGGGTGCACGGCCGCTGGCCCGAATCAGGTGCGGACCTGGGACATCACATACCTGAAGACCAACGTGAAAGGCGCCGTTTACTACCTGTACAGGGTTGTGGATGTCTGGAGCCGCATGATCGTAGGCTTCGACGTGCACGAAGCGGAACGAGCGAGCTACGCAGCACAGCTCGTTTCAGGTGCAGCGAGTCGTTGCGGACAGCCTGGAGCTGCACTCCGACAACGGATCGCCCATGAAGGGAGCAACGATGCTCGCGAAGCTGCAGGAAATCGGAATCGCGGCGTCCATTGGCCGGCCGAGCGTATCGAACGACAATCCGTTTTCGGAGTGGCTGTTTTGGACAGCGAAGTACAGGCGGGAGTATCCAACTCGACCCTTTGAGGATCTCCAGGCCGCCAGGGCGTGGGCGGTCAGCTTTTTAGGGTGGTACAACACCGAGCACCTGCACAGCGAGATCAGCTTCGTCACGCCAGACCCTCGGCGCTCTGGCGTCAATACGGCAATTCTTAGGGCCCGAGCCATGGTCAACCGGCAAGCAAGGGAGGGGAACCTGAGTCGGTGGCGTGGTGCTCTCCGGAACTGGACGCCAGTCGGCGACATCACGCTGAATCCAGCACCTGAATGCGCGGCCCGGACCTGCGCGTAGTCACACGAACGAGGCGGCAACTACCTTGACCTCCACCGGTTGAGTCGGATTCGAAAGCTCCTTCGGTACCCTGCCGTCGAAGTAGTCGTGCTCCCTGTTTGTTCGTGTAAGAGTGGCCGGAGAAGGTGAATCATGAGCTCGCTCCCAAGGAATGACTGGCGCTGGGGGCTGGAGGTTTGTGCCTGCTAGCGGGGAATTCCGGACTCCGCGATTCACAAAAGAGCGAACCAGGGCCGATCGAGCTGCAGGCGGCTTCAGGTGCAGCCCCATTGCTGGGCAGCAGCAGTGAGCGAGAGGCGCTGAGCCGATGGGGAATCCACATCCGGCCTAGGATCGTTGGCCATTTGCAGTTTTGCGTGTGTTGATGAGCTGGGGATTCTTCGGATGCGCTGAACCCCCGGTGCGAGTTGCACGGTCTATACGGCCATGAATGCGAAACGAAGCGTGATGGCCTTGGCCGGCGCCGCTTGTTTGAGTGGTCTTGGAGTCTCACAGTCGGTACCGGAGTACCAGCTGCAAGCCGGGGAGGTCCACCCTCTCGTGCCCGACCTCGGAGAGCTGACGGGTCACCACGTACTTGGTAAGCAGCCTAGGGGGCTTACTCGAACCCTCACCATAAGCGAGCGGGACTGGGCCAGGTACCGGCTGGACGGCGGGGTTGACTCAGCCCGTGACCTGGGTGAGGCTTTGGACCGGCTCGCAAAAGACCATCCCGGCGCCTGGTGGAGTCCAACCTACCGGAGTCAGGACGGCTTGCGGCGATCGGTCCTTCCGGCGCTGTTCATCCGCTTTCAGCCCGAAGCGACCGATCACGAGATGCGCCGTTGGCTTGAGGGTTCCGGGTATACAGTGGTGGAGGAAAACTGGGGCGGCATAGAGGGGGCGTTCCAGATTTCGCATCCAGCCGCCCATGGGGGCCAGCTCATGGAGCTGGTCAATCGGCTCAATGAGCAGCCCATTCTGAAATGGGCGGAGTCTGACTGGCTAGTGGAAATCCGCTCAAGTGCCTCTCCCACCTCAGACGGGGGGGGGAGCAACTGCGAGCTGGATCTGAGCGATCCAGGTTTCGGGCATCAGTGGGGCCTTCAAAACACCGGAGTGCCGACCGGTGTGGAGGATTTCGACATCAACGCAAAGGAGGCCCTGAACCTGGTCTCAGCCTCGCTTTCTATCAACGTCGCCGTTCTTGACGATGGCGTGCAGCTCAATCACCCCGATTTTCTGAGTGCCTTTGGCGCGGATTTTACTGGTCAGTCGACACAGGGCTTCCCTCAGAATGCCTGCGACAACCACGGAACTGCCGTGGCAGGCTGCGTTGCCGCGATCAACAACAACAATATTGGAGTTTCCAGCCTTGGCTCTGGTTGTCGGATCGTTTCGGCGCGGATTGGCTATGGCTACATTGACGCGGGGTCCTGCTCCGAGTTCACAATGACGCAGCCTTCCTACTGGGTGAGTGCACTCAACTGGTCGGAGAATTTCGGCGTCCAGATCACCAACACGTCTTACTCCCTCGGATCGGATTACTTCGTCCTCGCCGACAAGTTCGACCAGACGCATAGCAACGGTATGCTGCATTTCGCGGCAATCGGCAATACGGGCCTTTCCGCGGCGGATTTTCCGGCCTCTCTCAGCTCGGTCGCGGCGGTCGGAGGAGCTGCGCGCGATGGGCAGCGTTGGATCGGTTCGGCGTACGGGGCTGACTTGGACTTCCTCGCACCCGGAGCTGATATTCTAACGACCGATCGTGCCGGCAGCGACGGATACGGGAGCGGTGATACGGTGACTGTCAATGGGACGTCTTTTGCCTCACCGATCGCTGCATCGATTGCGGCTTTGATCCTCTCGGAAAATCCGAATCTGTCCACATCGTCGGTCTTGGCGCGCATGAAGTCGGGTTGTCAGGACATGGGGCCCGCGGGGTGGGACGCCGACAGCGGTCACGGATTGCTCAACGCATTCGGTTCTCTTGTGATCTCCGGCCTTGCGGAGGACATCGACGGGGATTCGCACAACGATCTCTGCCAAGAAGTCGGGACCAACTACTGCGGTCCCGCGGTTCCCAGCAGCACCGGCAGTCCCGCAGTGATCCGCGCGCTGGGCTGCACGGACATCAGCTCGGGAGAGCCGCTCTTGCTCGAGGC
>CAYWNK010000105.1:0-19687 GCA_964459495.1 uncultured Planctomycetaceae bacterium | reverse complement strand
GGTTGCGGCGTACGACCTGTTCGTCTCCTCCTACACTGCGAAGTACCCGAAGGCCGTCGAGTACCTCGTAAAGGACAAGGACGAGATGCTGGTCTTCTATGACTTTCCGGCAGAGCACTGGCGTCACCTACGTACCAGCAACCCTATTGAGTCGACATTCGCCACCGTTCGCCTACGCACCAAGCGGACGAAGGGGGCAGGGTCGCGGACTGCCTGCCTGGCCATGGTCTCCAAGCTCGCTCAAGCCGCCGAGCGCAAGTGGCGGAAACTCAACGGATACCAGCTCCTCGGTGATGTCATCCGAGGGGTCCAATTCAAGGACGGCACCAAGGTCGGCGCGTAGCCTCGATCAGATTCGATCCACAACTCTTGACCGTATCTCCGCCTCCGTCGGGTTACTCCCCTACAAATCCACCTATCCCGACGTGCTCAAGCTGCAATTAACCCTACGAAGATACTCACATCATGAAAGCCTCCTATGTGACAATGCTACTCGCATTTGCCGTCGCAGGTACAGGTGCTCTCTCGCTTAGAGCGGTCCGAGGCAAAGGCCACATCGAGCAAGCTGTCCCTTTAGTGGAAGGCACATCGGAGTATGGTCTCGCCCCAACCATTGCTTCAATCACATCAGACCATTATCACCAAATCCTGGGTGGGATTCGAGGCAACGTCCTTACCGTAGAGAATGGTGAACGACGTCCAGATACTGGAGAGGTGTACTGGTCACCAGTGCGTGCATACTCAACCCCATACACCGTGCACCTTGCGCACGGTAGGTTTTCTGAGCATATCTTCGTTGTTGGAGAGTACGGCGCGAACCGGTCCGTGCTAGAGCGGTGGAAGATACTTCCGGTGCCGGGTTCCTTTACGGTCGACCGCCCGGAACAATCAGCACCTATAGGTGTTCCGGTTGGTTTGAATATGGACCCTGCTCTTGTGGTCTCCGGGGGCGGGGACTGGATTGCGCCTGGATGTCGAACTGGCCAACCTCTCGAGCGCCGCGTGCTGATTGATGACAGCTTAATTGGTGCCCCGATCGCCGAGTTCGCAGTCGACCCCGATGGGAGGTATATCGTATACATCGGAACGAACCCATCTGGTGTATACATGCGTAAAGCCGTTGGGTCGACCTCTGATGAGTCTGACCTGCTTTTTAATGCGTTGGATATCCCAGACGTCGACCAAGCAAGGACGATCGAGATTTATCACCATGCGCAGTTGGGCCGCACGTTGGTGATCGGCTTTTGCGCTAAGGACCTGAGCCGTCGCGTGTTACTTGCTGATGGCGACAAGGGTGGCGTTTTTGACTCGCCTGTAGAGCTCACTTATGCGGAATATGTGATTCTAGTTATCGATGATGCGGGGGTGGTGTTCGAGAATTATACGGACTATGTATTCTGGCGGGAACGTACCTATTCATGAGTCCAGGTGGGATTTCAGCGGCCCGCCAGCCGGGCTGTCGAAGCCATTTTTCAGTAAGCCCATACTCGCCTTCAAGGGGAGCCCTGGGGGCGCCCTTGTACGAAATGGTGTAGCCGCAACGAACAGTGATCGTATAGAGTGCATGTCGATGACTGGGACCTGCCCCCCCCTGCACATGCAGTCGTCATCGTCAGGGTTCTCGTGCTCCAAGTTCAAACAGCAAGGGATCGCTGCAGGGAAGTCACCTTCCAAGAAACACACCCCATTGAATTCCAACCACCGTGCGCCAAGTGCTGTGTACCGCTGAACCCATTAAAGTCTAGATGAAATCCCTAGTCGTGTTGGCACTGGTAGCTGTGCTTGGGACCTTATGCTCTCTCATTCTGATGGGGGGCTTTAGCGATGAAGATGCGGTTTCTGCGCCGGGTGTCATGCCTGACCATCAAGGGCAGGTCTCCAGCAAGATCACTCCCGAGATGGCCGAGTCGGAAACCCCCAGTGCAGTCGAGACTGGCGACGAGCAAACCGCGGAGGCAAGACGCAGAGGTGCACGCTTACGCGTTGATGCGGCGCTGGTCAATGCCGGATTAATGCCTGTCGTTCCGCTCAGTCAAAGTGTCGTGCCGCCGAGTCGGGAGGAGCTCGATAGAATCGGCCAGCTGGCTGCTCAGCGCGTTCGAGAGATATATGCAAGGGGCGACCCTCACGAGCTCAAGGCCCTCGAAGATCAGAGTCGAGAATTGAGGCGCCGAAAACACCACATTGACCTCAGAAGGCTCCGGCAGGGCCTGCCGCCAGTTGAGAATCATCTCCAAGAAGTGCGACGTGTGTTCTCCGCAGCGCCGGCCAAGAGGATAGAGCAACAGTAAGTCTGTAATTTCGCGCGCGCGCACGCGGGGGGGGGCGAAGATGTTAGTCCTGGTTCATGCGGAGGTAGATTCTGCCGGTCTCCCACTCGTAGGAGATCTCGACCAAGACGGCCGAGACCAATCGGAGCAGGGATGCTTCGTTAGGGAAGAGAGTCGCTACCCGCGTGCGACGCTTCAGTTCTCGATTGAGCCGCTCCACGACGTTCGATGTCCTCAGTCTACGTCGCAAGCGTTCATCGAAGGCGAAGGCTGTCAGGCCCTCAGGGATGTTGTCCTCCATCCATTCCGCGAGCCCCGGCGCGGTCTCAGCATGCGCCTCTACGGCCTGCTTCTAGAGCCGCTCGGCTTCTAGCCTGCTCGGAGCGTTGAATATGGAGCGGATCGTGCTGGCCACTTGAATCTTCATGGCCTTGCGGAGCACGTAAGAGGCCGCGTTGCGCTGAAGGTGAAACTGGCATCGCTGCCACAAGGCTCCAGGAAGGACTGCATTCAACGCGGCCTTCAAGCCCAGGTGGTCATCACTGGTGACCATCCGGATCCCGGTTTATCCTCGCGCAAACAGGCTCTCCGGGAACTTACGCCAGTGCACCTCTGCCTCGGACAGTGAAGTGCTTAGCCCAAGGACCGATCGCCGCCCGCTTGAGTTGACTCCGATTGCGCTGAGCACCGCCATTGAGCGCACCTGTCCTCCATGCCGCACCTTCTCGTAGCGCGCATCGAGGATCACGAAGGGATGCTCTCCAATTGGTCTGGACCGCCATGCCTCAAGCTCTTCATCCAGTAGGGCAGCAGCTCGAGAAACCTGCTGGGATGTCACTTCGAGGCCACACATCTGGCTCACCACATTCGTAACTTTGCGGGTCGAAACGCCGCGCACGTACATTTCAGCAACCGCAAGGGTCAGGGCTCGTTCACTGCGGAGACCACGCTCGAGAGAGTTCGGGTGAAACGGAGGCGTCCCTTCTGGAAGCCCTTTTGTCTTCGGCACAGCGAGCTTCAGCTCGCCCACGCGCGTCTTGACGCGCTTCGTCTTGAAACCATTGGCGTAGCCCTGACGGTCTTCAGAGCGCTCAAAGGGACCAGCCTGTAAGTACTCGCTCCGCTCAAGTGGACGCTCTAGGGAGCCAAGAATCGGGGTCGCCAAATTACAGACCCCATGCTGCACTACCCATTAGCGCAGAGCGACGATGGCGGCGGCTCAACGGACACGAGCAACTGGGAGCCCCTCTCGAGGGTGCCCAGTTCAAGGACGACATCATGCCGATAAAAGCCAAGGGAGATGACGCCGCTGCCTGATCCAGAGACTCCTGGAACACAACTATTGACCATACTTCTTTGCTTGGGGTCTATGCCCCGAGCTGCTTGCGCAGGCCTTCGACTTCCGCTTCCAGTGACTTGCGCTGCTCGGTGAGCGACAAGGCCTTGGCGTGGCCCGCGAGCGCGGCGAGGGGGGCCCCGTCGGCGGTCAGGTTGGCCTCCGCAAAGTCCGCCATGGATTCACGCTCTTGGTCCTCGGCCGGTTCGCTGGCGGCCGAAAGGCGAGCGACCTCGCTCTCTAGCTCGGCCTTGCGCGTCGTCATTGCAGCGGTCTTGGCCTCGAGCGCATCGGCGGCTTCGGCGTGCTTCAGGTTCAGCTCCCTGGCGACCGATTCCGCAGACTCGAGCGCAGCGCGAGCTTCGGATGCCAGCTTGGCCGCTTTCTCGAGCTTGGGTTTGCGCTCCTGCAGGTCGGCGGTCGACTTCTCCAGGGCCTGGATCCAGCCGGTCCAGGGGGGACGGATCTCAGGGGCTCCTTGGGGCGCCCCATCCGCGCCTGGCTTGGCTTTCGGGATCGACTGCGTATCGGACGCCAGGCCCTTGGTCACGTCGGAGAGCATCTCCCTCAGGGTGGAGCGCGCGTCCCCGTCGAGCTTGGAAAGTGCGTCGGACGCGGAGGCGGAGACCTTGCTGGCATCTTCGGCGGCCTTGCGGGCCTTGGCCAGCTCGGTCTCCATGGATTTGGCGGCGGTCTCCAAGGGGTTGATCTGCGCGTTGGCGAAGGAGCCGTGGCCGGCCAGGTCTTCGTAGGCCTTTTCGCAATCGGCGATGAGCTTGGCCCGGGTCTCGATTCCCGCCATCAGGTCGCTGCCGCCCTTGAGCTTGAGCACGTCGATCTTGTCGTCCTCGAGAGCCGCTCGGCAGAGGCCGGCGAGGAGATCCTCGAGGCGATAGCTCACCTTGCCGAGCATCAGAGTCTTGTCCTGCAGATCGGCGAGGAGCTTGGCCGTTGGAGCTGACTTCTCTTTGGCCGGCTGCTTCTGAGCTTGGGGCGCTGGGCTGGCAGGCTGCGGGGTCTTGGCGGTCTGTTCGATCGTGAGCGGCTCGTGCTCGTCCGCGGGGACGGCGGTGCTCGTAGCGCTGATCGTGGCGCTGGCTGGCGAGCGGGTTGATGTCGCGGCTTCGTCCCCCGGGCGAAGGCGGGTGGCCTCCTCCTGGGTTTCCTCCTCCTCGCCTTCCCCTGCGGCTTCGAAGCGCAGGCGCAGCTTGACGGTGCCGCCGGTGCCCATCTCAGGCCTGCGGCCGAGTTCCAGGATGTCCTCGGACGTGAGGGAGGCGGGAGCCGTCAGGGGCTTGCCGTTGAGCAAGGTGCCGTTGGTCGACTTGAGATCCTGAGCCCACCAGCCGTCAGGACGGCGCTCGAGCAGGAGGTGGTTGCCCGACACGGCACGGTCTTCCTTGCCGTCAAAGGAGAGGTCGTTGTGGCTGCGCCGACCGAGGCGGAACTTGTCCTTGTTGCAGCGCTTGATCAATCCGCGCCGCCCGCCGCTCAGGACCTCCAGGACCATCAGGCGATTGTCGGCCATCGGCTCGACGTCATCGGAGCGGATGGTGCCATCTGCTCCGGCGAGCACGGTGTGATTCAAACCCTCGAGGGGCTGCGTTGCCGGACGAGAGGGTTTGCGCTTGCTGGGTTTGCTCATGGACAGGATTTTCGGCGTAGATTCAGCGGGATAGCAGCGAAGTGTCTGGCCAGGGCAGGGCCGGATCACATGGTAGCGAGGACCTTCTTGATGCGGAGGAGGGCCGCGGCGGAGACCTCCTTGTTCGTGCTCCGGAGCTCTTCTCGCGCCGTTCTAAGCACCAGGGCCAGCTCTGGATCCAGGTCGGGGTTCTCGAGGATTTGCCCGGCGGCATCGTCGGTTCGCACGACCTCGCCTGGCTGAGCAGCCTGGACTGGACGGCTCGAGAGAGCCCAAGCGCTGGCACCGAGGACCACGACGCCAGCGGCGGCGGCAGCGGCTAGGGCCGGGTTGCGGCGCAGCCATTTCCACGCTCCGGTGCGACGACCGCTCTGGGCGGCGCGAACGACCCGCCCCTCGATGAACGCCAGAATGTCCTCCTGGAGGTCCTCCATCGTGGAATAGCGATCGTTTGGATCGCGGGCCATGGCCTTGGCTACGATGGCGTGCAGCTCCGACGGAACAAGGGGGGCAAGCTCCTCGGTCGGCACGGGGGGGCCGTGTTTGACACGATGCAGTACCGCGTGCGCACCGATGCGTTTGCCGGGCTCGGTGTAGGGGGCTCGGCCGGAGATCAGGTGGTAGAGCATGGCGCCAACCCCGTAGATGTCCGTCCAGGGGCCGACCTCTGCGTTGTCGCCGCGCGCCTGTTCGGGAGCCATGTAGACGGGTGTGCCCACCGAATCCCCTTGGCGGGTGGCGATCGGGTTGTCGGGGTCTTCGGATACTCGGTCGCTGCGGTTGGAGTTGACAACCAGGGTCGAGTGTCCGTCCGAGAGCAGCGCCTTTTCGCGCGTGTGCATCATCACCCGAGCCAGCCCCCAGTCCATCACGTATACGGCGCCATAGCGACCGACCATGATGTTGGCGGGCTTGAGATCCCGGTGCAGGACTCCCTTGGAGTGGGCGTAGGCCATCGCCTCGGTGGTCTTGAGGATCAGGCCTAGCGCGCGTGTCAGCGTCCATCCGTTTTGGCTGCGCTGGACCATCTCGAAGACGCTGGCGAGTTCACGCCCCTTCACGAGCTTCATCGTGAAGTAGATCTTGTCGTGGGGCGAGACCCCGATGTCGTGGATCGGCACGATGCCGGGGTGGTCGAGCTGGCTGGTGACCTGGGCCTCCTCGACGAAGCGCGCGAGCGCCCGGCTGGTGCGGAGGTCGGCGGACTGCATTTCGCGCGAGCTGCCAGAGAGGATTTTCATCGCGAGGTGCCGGCGCAGGTCCTCGTCCCAGACCTTGTAGACCTCGCCCATCGAGCCGCGTCCGATCAGGCGGCGGAGGTGGTATTTGCCAAAGGTCTCCTCGCGTTCCGCAATGTTCTCGACAAAGCGAGTCGACTCGCAGGTATTTGCGGGCGAAGGGGCCTGGGGCTGCGGTCCCCCTTTGCTGCTTTCAGCGGGTCCCTCGACCAGGCTCGCGGCTGCGAAACCGAGCTCCTTGGCTAGGTTCATCAGGCGCTGGTCCTCGGAGCGAATCTGCTGAAGGTCTGCCGCATGCTTGGGGTGCTCGGCGCACCAAGCCTCGAAGTCCACCCGTTCCCCGTTGTCGACTCTGGCGAGATAGTCGACGTACAGATCCTCGGCCTTGGACGACGGTTGGCTGCGGAGCGGGGAAAACTGGGGCTGCATAGGGCGGGTGGATGGGGGGCAGGCGCAAACCTCTATCCTAGCGCTTTGGGGCAATGTCGCGCTGTGCTTGCGGGCCCGGGAAGCGGGTGGGTAGAATCCCATGTTCCCGTACAAACAGGAGATCGCTATCCGCCTCCGCATTATCGAACGCGACAAGCAGCCGATCGAATTCAGCACGAGCCTTTCGGAGATTGTGCTTGGACGTTCCCCGGACTGCGATGTGGTGGTCAACCACCCTTACGTCAGCGGGCGGCACTTGCGCATTCTGGCGGGGGTCGTCGTCGAGGACTTGGGTTCCTCCAACGGCACATTCCTCGACGACAGCCGGATCGAAACCCCGTCTCTGATGGGTGGCCGGCGACTGACCGTTGGCGGGCCGGTGATTCGGGTCGAGATCGACGGGGCCCCCAGCATGGGGGCCGCAGCGGCCGGGGAAGACGCCTCCGATGCTTCGCAGGGGGAGGTGGATCGATTGAAGGCTCGAGTGGCCGAACTCGAACGGCAGCTGGCGGGGGCCGGTGGCTCGGGCGCGACCTCGCCGGCGGCGGCGCTGCTGGAAGACCTTGTCGCCGAGGACTTCGGCAACTTTGAAACGCGGCTCGAAGGCCCCGTCGACGAGTTCTATCTGGTGGAGAGCTTTCGCATGCTGCGCCTCTCCGAGAAGGCCATTTCGTACATGGCCACCGAGCTCACCAAGAAGCTCAGCATGCACACCGCGCTGCCGGACTCGGACGGCAACCTTGTGCGCCTGTTGGCCGAGGTCCTCGCCCAGCCCGGCGAACCGGGTCCGCGCCGGGACTTTGCCGACCACCTTTCCGAGGTCCGGCGCTGGATGAACGTGATCTTGAGCGTGTATCAAAAGGCCTCTGTGCAGTTCACCGACGAGATGCGCGCGTCCCTCAGCCCCATGACCCTTGCGCAAGAGGGGCCGATCGCAGCCCCCATTCGCTGGCTGCGTCAGGAAGAGAAGGTGCTCTGGCGTAGGGCCCGGACCTACTTGGACGGACTCACGCCCGAAGGCATTCACGATCGCTTGGACGAGTTAGCTAAGGCCTGTGCCAAGAAGATGCTCAACTAGGGGTCGGCTCGGGTCCGCTAGGAACGGACCCGACCTTCGGATCAGGGGCCCGGCGGCGCGGAGTCCACGCTTTTTCCGCGGGACCCAATCACAATCATGCACAGGCCTGGAATCGCCGCCCAAGCCAGGTGGGGGCCGTAGGCCGTCTCGGTCCAATTCCAGTGGTTCGCGCCGTCCAGGGTGAGCATCGCGTTGTAGCCGAAGTGCACCAGGACGCAGGCCAGCAGGGATCCCGTCCGCAGGCGCAGGCCGCCCAGAGCGAGCCCCATTAGGAAGGTCGGGGCTAGGCGGTAGATCGAGGCGTGGGCCGCTGCGAAGAATGCAGCCTGCACGAGCACCGTGCGCAGCGGGCCCTGGTTCCGGCGCAGGGACGAGGTGACAGCGCCCCGGAAAAACAGCTCCTCACCGATCGCCGGGGCGGCGGCAAACAGCGCCACCAGGGTCCAGGGAGACAGGCTCGCGAAGAGCGCTCCAATGCCGTCCAGGTTCGCCATCGCGCGGGGAATAGGCAGCACCTTTTGCTGCCACTCCCCGAGCGAGCCCATGGCCCAGGCGATCGCTGGGATGCACAGGAGCGCGCCCAAGGTCGGTAGAAGCCGGGGGGCGGCAAGGCCGAGTTCGGCGAGCAGACCACGCCGATGCGGGGCGCGCAGGGCACATGCGAGCGCCATGGCGGGGAGGAGCACCAGCAGCGTCAGGATGAGTCCCTGCTCGAGATCCCAGGCCTGCAGTTTGCCACCGATGAGGTACACGGCGAGCACGCCCGCGAAGGCCCAGCGCTGACCGTGGCGCGCCGAGAGCTGGCGTAGGTCGGACTCGGACTCGGAGTCGGGGGTGGACAGGATCCGCTCGGCGTCGAGCAGGCGGCTCAGCCGGCTGAGGGCGATGCCCCCGTAGGCTAGGTGGCTGATGGCCATCACGATCGTCGGCACGAAGGTGAGCGAGCCCCGCAGCGCATCGCGTAGGGAAAGAGCCGCTCCGCCGAAGGGCACCATGGCTAGGAGTGCGGAGTGCTCGAGGTCTCCACGCATCGAGATCGCCGAGGGACCAGCGGTGATCAGCATCAGCGGGAGGAGGAGCTGCTGCCCCTCGCGGAAGGTGCGGGCGCGGCCGCACATCAAGCACAGCAGCGCGGCCAGCAGGAGCGTCGCCGGCAGATAGACGAGGCCCGCCACCAACTCGGTCAGCCCGTAGCTTCCCTGGCCGGCGGCGGCCATGTTGCCGAGGCCCATGGCGGAGCAGATGGTCAGACTGAAGAGGTTGGCTCCGAGGGTGACCAGGGACGCGATCACCACCGCCGCATACTTGCCGGCGGTCACCGCTCGAGCGGGTACCGGTTGCACCAGCAGGGTTTCCAGGGTTCCCGCCTCGCGCTCCCCAGCGAACACGGCGAGCGCCGCGTAGGCGCCACCGCTGATCAGGATCAGGACCGCGATCAGGGGCAGAAACTTGCCCCGTTCTTCGCCTGCACGGGCGCTGGCGGTGGAGATGTCGATGCTCTCGGGCTCGAGACCGAGCGCCGGGTCCCCGCCCAGCAGGTCCTCGAGGGCGGACTGGGCTTCTTCCTCGCTGAGCTCGCCAAAGGTGCTGCGCGCGCGCTCCAGACCCTCCCGGCTGGCGTCGTCCTTGACATCGTAGTAGACGTGCAAGGTCGTGCGGCCCGGCTGGCTATGGGGGGTGGCATGCACAAGGATGTGCTCCCCGGGTTTGAGCAGAGCGCGGGCCTGTTCGTCGATATCAACGGCTTTCTCCAACCGCGCGATGTGCAGGGCGGAGGCGTTGACGTTGCGCAGCACGATCGGCTCAGCTGCCGTCAGTCGGGCGCGGGCTCGCGCCGCCAGCTCGGGGGGCGCCATGGATAGATCCACAGCGGCCATGATTTCGCGCTCGGCGAGCGTGCGCTCGGAGAGGTTCTCGATGCCATCGCTGGCCGAGAGCATGAGGGGGTATAGAATCGCGGGCAGCAGAACGGCGGAGATCACGGCCCGCTTGTCCCTGGCGAGCTGCTTCAACTCGCTGCACAGCACGATCCACGCGGCGCGCCAGGCATTCACGCGGGCAGCTCCTGGTCGTTACCTGCGGGCTCGGTGGATTCACCGGCCTCGGCGACCAGAGCGCGAAACACGTCCTCCAGCCAGGTCTTCCCGGTGCGCTCGCGCAGCTGCTCAACCGAACCCACGGCGAGCATGCGCCCGGCGTGGATCACGCCGATGCGGTCGCACAGGCGCTCGGCCTCCGAGAGAATGTGGGTGCTGAAGAGCACACAGGTGCCCGCCTCTCGGCGGCTCTCGATGAACTGGATCATGTCGCTGGCAGCGAGGATGTCGAGGCCCGTTGTGGGCTCGTCCAGGATCAACACCGGCGGGTGGTGCACGACGGCGCGGGCGATCGAAACCCGCTGGCGCTGGCCTGTGGAGAGTCCCTCGCAGCGTCCGTCCTGGAAGGCCTGCATGTCGAAGGCCTCGATCAGTGAGTCAACGCGCTCCTCGAGCTCGGTGCCCTTCAGCCCGTGCAGCTTGCCGAAATACGAAAGGGTCTCCCGGGCGGTAAGGCGTGGGTAGAGGCCTGTCGTGCCCGAGAGGAACCCGATGCGTCTCCGAACCTCCAAGGGGTCGTCGGCGACCGATACGCCCGCGACTTTGGCCGATCCGCCGGTGGGGGACAGGATCGTGGCCAGCATTCTCAATGTCGTCGTTTTTCCAGCTCCGTTGGGGCCGAGGAGTCCGTAGATCTCACCCTGTTGGCACTCGAGGTCGACGCCGCGCACGGCCTGAACGGTGCCGCGCTGGGGATCGTGATAGGTCTTCTCTAGACCCGAGGTCAGGATCGCGGGTTCGTTGGCATTCATGCGGAGGAGCCCCGGGAGCGGAGCAGGGAGAATAGACGCCGAAGGGAAAGCGTTTCGCCCGCAAGGGCTACGGCTTCGCGAGAGAGGAGTCGGACGGCGAAAACCACGGCCAGGCCCGCGTAGACGAGCTGGGCGGCGGCGACGGTGAGGTATTCCAGGGGCAGTTGCTTGTCCACCAGCAGCGCCTTGCAGGCGAGCACGACGTTGACGATCGGCACCAGCGCCCAGCCAAGGTTGAGCTCGATGCCGGGCACGATCCCGATCATGGCGGGCACGATGAACAGCATCTGTGCGGGCCCGAGCAGGGCCTGGCCCTCCTTGAAACTGCGGGCCAGGCCCGCGATGGCGGTCAGGATCGCGGCGGTGAAGAAGGCGAAAAGCAGGGCCAGGGGCAGGATTGTGGCCAGGGCGCCGAGGGGCAGGGGGATCTCGAGGGACGTGCCCTGCGCCAGCGTGCTCAACAGGTGCTCGGCAGAAAGGGCGATCGCAAAGAGGTTCAGGGTCGTGGCGATCACAGCGAGCAGGCAGGTGGCGAGCACCTTGCCGAGCAGTACGGCCGTGCGCGGCAGGGGCAGCAGCATCGTGGTCTCGGCGGTGCCGCGCTCCTTTTCACCTGCGGTCAGGTCGACGGCCGGGAAGAACGCGCCCATGACGGCCATCGTGACCAGCAGCAGCGGCAGAATGGTCGAGAGCAGCAGCGCGCCCTTACCTGGGCCAGGCGCGGTGTCGTGGGCGGTGACGGTGACAGGCCGCAGCAAACCGGGGCTGAGGTCACGATCCCTGGCGGCTTCACGGCGCATATCGCTGGCTTCGGCCTCCAGGCGCTGTTCGATGCGTTTGCGCGCGAGCTTCGAGCGGCTGCGGGCCCCGTCATAGAAGACCTGGGCCGTCATCTGTTCGTTCTCCGCGCCTTCTCGCTCTGCGGTACTGGGGAGAAACAGCACGGCATCGAGCCGCTCGCCGCCGGGCACTTCGCCCTGGTCCAGCGCCCACGTCCTGGCGCCTTCGGCATCGAGCGCTCCCTTTTGTTGGGCGGGCACCAGCTTCACCGGGTTGACCGGCGGCTGGTCGTCCTCACTTTGCCCAGGGGCTTCACGCGGGTCCAGGGCCTGGCGCAGGTCGAGGGTCCGAGCGAGGCCGGGAAGTGTGCCGGCGGCGGGCTGGGCCGGGGCCGTGACTGCGGCGAGCCCAACGCGCACTTCCGTGCGCTCCTCAAGACCCTGCACGACCAGAAAGGCCTGGATCATCGCCCAGAACATCACCGGGTACATGCAGATCGGCAGCACGACCGTGTAGAGCACGGTTTGCTTGTCGCGTAGGGCTTCGAGGAGTTCCTTGCGGGCGACGCCAAGGGCGCCGCGCAGGCTACCGATGGTGCCACTCATGCCGGAGACCCGGGTCCGAGCTGCCAGGTGCCAAAGTGATCGCCGCCGTCGGGGGTCACCGTCACGATGTCCTCGATGCGTAGGCCGAGTTCACCTGGCAGGTAGATGCCGGGCTCGTTCGAAAACGTCATGCCGGCCTGCATGGCCACGTCCGAGCCGCCGTCGCAGTATGGGCCTTCGTGACCCTCGGTGCCGATGCCATGGCCGAGGCGATGGGTAAAGCAGCGGTAGCCCGGGCCATAGCCGCCGGCATCGATTACTTCGCGTGCAGCTGCATCCGGTCCTGCGCAGGGCTGGCCGGGGCCAAGTGCTTCAAAGGCGGCTCGCTGGGCGTCGCGCACCAGGTTCCAAAGCTTGGTGAAGCTCGCGTCGGGCCTGCCGCCCAGCACCCAGCTGCGGGTGTTGTCGGACTGGTAGCCGTGAAGTGCGCCACCGGTGTCGACGAGCAGGGGGCTGCCGAATTCCATGGTTCGCTCGCGATCTTCGCCGTGGGGAAAGGCGCCGGCGGGGCCGATGAGAGATAGGTTCCAAATGTCCTTGAGCCCCATGCGGTGCTGGGCCCAGGTGACACGCTCGGCGAGCTCGCGGTTGGTCATGCCCGGTTCGAGGGTTTCGGCCGTCTTGAGAATCGCCTTCTGCGTGAGCTCGTTGGCGCGGCGCAGCAGCGCGAGTTCATGCTCGTCCTTGCGGCCCCGAAGCTCGGTGCACAGGGGCAGGCCATCGACGATGCGCTCTTGTCCCATGGCTCGGGCGCAGCCCGCCGCGAAGCGGAATCGGAGGTCGGGGTCCAGCGCCAGGCGCTCGAGGCGGCGCTCGGCAAGGGCGGCAGCTAAGGGCCGGTAGGGGTACTCGTGCTCGTCCCAGGCAAGCACCGTCCCGCCTGGTCCACCCGCAGCGCCCACCAGGCCCTCGATCCGCGACTGCTCAAACGCGGGTGCGATCCAGAAGGGGTCTCCGGCGGCCGGGATCACCAGTCCGACGAGTCGCTCCGAGCGGCCGGTGGCCATGCCGGTGAGGTAGCGCATCGTCGCGCCGCCTTCACATAGATAGGCGTCGGCTGAGCCTTGCCCCAGGAGTTCGGTCAGCCGACCCCTGCGCAATGCGTATTCGTCGGGCCGGATGGGCTCGACCTCCCCGGATGCGTCGGCGATGTCGGCGAATAGCTCGTCGAGGGCGGCCTGGCGCTCACTGGGGAGGGAGTGGGGATCGATGCTGAAGCCCATGGATCGAGGCTATCTGTGGCTGGCGAGGGGGATTCGGGGCAGGGGAAGGGTATCCAGCAGGACAGCTCGGAGGAAGCTCGCTCAAGATGGGGCGCTCGAAGTGCCGACAAAACTCCCATCGACATGGTTGGATTCGAGGGCACAAACACGGCGCAACAGGACGAGGTCGCAGACAGTGCTGGCCTTAGCGAGCTCTTTCAGCCGGGCAGCCACGACGAGCTGCTGCCCCTGCAGCCGGCGCGGGCTAGCTTGGCCCCGGCACCCCAGCGCATGGCCCGCAGGCTGCCGCTCTTGCGCTGGACCCAGAATCTTTTTCTGATCGGGTGCAAGGCATCCGTCCTCGTGGTCCTTGCCTGGGGCCTGGTGTTCAACGTGTCCGAGGTGCGCGGCAGCTCTATGATGCCCGGCATCCACGACAACGACCGGATTTTGGTCGACCACCTGACGTACATGTTGGGTTCGGTGGGTCGGGGAGATGTCGTGGTAATGCGCTATCCGCTGGATCCGAGCCTGGACTATCTGAAGCGCGTGGTCGGGCTGCCCGGCGACGAGGTGATCATCGAGCGCGGGCGGGTGATGATCAACGGCGCCGGATGGCCCGAGCCCTACGTGGCCTCGGAGTCGGTGGATCCCTACACCACGCTGCGCACGATCGTGCGTCCGGGACACTATTTTGTGCTGGGAGACAACCGCCTGCACTCCTCGGACAGCCGTGAATTCGGTCAGGTACCGGCGGACTACCTGCGCGGAAAAGTGCGGGCGAAGGTCTGGCCCCTGGCCCGCCTGGGCTCGGTCCGCTAGCTGGTACCCCAGGGCAGGAGCCCCTAGAGTTCGCCAGGAGGGACCCCCGGGGCAGGCGGCCGAAATTGCCCTGGCACCGTACTGCCCTCTCCGGCAGCGTAGGCCCATGCCGACAGCTAGCAGCCGCGTTTGCCTGGTGACAGGCTCGTCCCGGGGCCTAGGCCTCGCCGTCGCCCAAGCCCTCGGGGCGGCAGGCGACCACGTCCACGTCCTGCACCGCAACCCCGAGCGCGCCTACCCCCTCGAGCGCAGCTTTCCCGGCCGCGTGCACAGCGGCAGCCTCGATGGACCGGATCAGGCGCGCAGCCTGATCGCTTCGATCTTGGAGCAAGACGGTCGTCTCGACGTGCTGGTCCACGCGGTGGGGCCGTACTTCGAAGGTGGGCTGGAAGACACATCCGGCGAGCGCTTCCGCGAGCTGGTCGACGGCAATCTGTTCACCGCCGTCGACCTGGTGGACGCGGCCCGCGCGTCCCTGCGGGCAGCGAAGGGCTGCGCGCTGTTCTTCGGTGTGTCCGGGCTCGGGGGCCAGCGCGCCCGCTCGACCAACGCCGCCTACGTCGCGGCCAAGTCGGCCCTGCGCTCCTACGGGCGCTCGCTCGCCCTGCAGGAGGCGCCCCACGGCGTGCGCGTCAACCTTCTGTCGCCCGGGGTGGTGCCGCACCCGGGGGCGAGCGAAGATACCCTCGATCCAGCGGTGCAGGCCCAGGTGCCCATCGGTCGCGCTGGAACCCCGACCGACATCGCTCAAGCAGCCGTCTTTCTTTGCTCCCCCGCCGCGGACCACATCACGGGTCAGGACGTGGAGGTCGCCGGCGGATACCTGCTCTAACCAACCATCGAATCGCCATGATCCTCGAGCAACACTACCTCTCCTGCCTGGCCCAGGCCTCCTACCTCGTCGGTGACAAATCCGCCGGAGAGGCCTTCGTCGTCGACCCGCGCCGCGACATCGACGTGTATGTGGATCAGGCCAAGGAGCTGGGCGTGCGCATCACCGGGGTGCTGCTCACCCACGTGCACGCCGATTTCCTGGGGGGCCACCTGGAGCTGGCCGAGCGCAGCGGTGCCGCAATTCACGTCGGGGCTGGCGCGAGCGTCGAGTACCCCCATCAGCCCTTGCAGGACGGGGATGAGCTCAGGGTTGGAGCGGTGAAGATCAAGGTCTTGAGCACCCCGGGGCACACGCCCGAGAGCGTCTGCTACGTGGTGTACGACGGAGCTGGCTCTGAGCCCCATGCCGTGCTCACCGGCGACACCCTGTTTCTTGGCGACGTCGGGCGCCCCGACCTCCTGGCGGGTGCAGGCCACACCCGCGAGGGCCTGGCCGGGATGATGTACGAGTCCCTGCGCACCAAGCTGCTGCCGCTACCCGACGGGACTCTGGTCTACCCGGGCCACGGCGCGGGTTCGGCCTGCGGCAAGAACTTGTCGAGCGATACGTTCTCAACTCTCGGCGAGCAGCGGCGCTCCAACTATGCGCTGCAGCCGATGGACAAAGAGGCCTTCGTGGCTGCGGTGACCGATGGGCTCCAGCCGCCGCCGGCCTACTTCCCGATGACGTCGGGCTTGAACCGCTCGATGCGTCCGATCCTGAGGGATGTGGAGCAAGCGGCCCAGCGGGAACTCTCCCTGGATGAGGTGCTCGCGGCACAGGCGGCTGGCGCCACGATCCTCGACACGCGCAACGCCGAGGTCTTCGCGGCCGGCCATCTCAAGGGCAGTCTGTTCGTGGGTTTGGAAGGCAACTTCGCTAGCTGGGCGGGCCAGGTGCTGGACCTTCACGCCGACGTCGTGCTGGTCTCTGAACCTGGCGACGAGGGACAGGCGGTGCGTCGCCTGGGCCGGATCGGTTTCGATCGGGTGCGCGGACATCTGGCCGGGGGAGCGGCGGCCTTTGCCGGAAGAGACGAGCTCCAGGCCAGCATCGGGCGCAGGGACGTGGCGGAAGCGCAGAACGACCTCGCCTCGGGTGCAGCGCCGCTGGTGCTGGACGTGCGGCAGCCGGGAGAGGTGTCCTCGTCCAGCATCGAGAGCCGGCTGTCGATCCCCCTTGGGGCGCTGGCGAGTCGCCTTAGCGAGGTCCCGCGGGACCGGCCTCTGCTGGTGCACTGCAAGGCTGGTTATCGCTCGATGATCGCGAGCAGCATCCTCGCCGCAGCCGGCATCCCTTCCCAGGACCTGCGCGGCGGCTTCGATGCCTGGACGGACGCGGGCGCACCGGTGGTCGAAGGCGCAAGCTGCGGGTAGTCGAATGGGTCCACGTGGCGCTCGGCTACGGAGGCTGGGGAAGGGATTGACCATTCCTCGATCGGCCAAAAGTTCGGCTCGGCGGCGGCCTGTTCTCGCACTTCGAAGCCGCCGGCAATCCCTCCGTGGGCGCCGTGCGGATCGACCGGCAGTCCACGTCGTTGCTGCGCCTAACCGAACGGAGCCGGGCCGTTCGGCTAGGCGCGAAGGACCTAGAACCGATCCGCCTCGCGGTAGGCTTCGAGGACCTTGCGCTGGCCCGCTTCGCCGGCCTCGGATTGGCCGTGCTCCATCCCGAGGACGCCGTCGTAGCCCTTGCTGTGGATGTGGCGGAACACGTTGCGGTAGTTGATCTCACCGGTGCCCGGTTCCTTGCGGCCCGGGTTGTCGCCGATCTGGAAGTAGGCGATCTCGTCCCAGCAGCGGTCGATGTTGGGGATCAGGTTGCCCTCGGCGATCTGCTGGTGGTAGATGTCGAAGAGGATCTTCACGGCGGGGGAGTTGACCGCTTTGCAGAGCATGTAGGCCTGGGGAGATCCCGCCAAGAGCATGCCTGGGTGATCACGCCAGGGATTGAGGGGTTCCATCACCATGATGAGGCCCTCGGGCTCGAAGATCTCGGCGCCGCGGCGCAGCATGTCGATGGCATTGGCGTGCTGGTAGTCGAGTTCGAGTCGCGGCTCCCTGTCACCGAGGACGATCGTCATCCACTTGGCGTTCACGCGCTTGGCGACCTCGACGGACTTGCGCAGATCGGCTAGGAAATTCTCAGCAAACTCATCCGATGCGGTGGAAAAGGAGCGCTTCCGGAATGCGGTGCCGAAGTTCGCGACGAACACACCCATGGTCATGTTGTGCTTTTGAAGGGCGGCGGCGATGCGCTCCTGTTCCTCGGGCGGGCGACCCGCCAGGCTGTTGTCTTCCCAGGCACGGAATCCGTTGTCTGCCGCAAAGGCGATCTGGTCCACCACGTCGTCCCCGGACAGTGCGGAAAAGGTGCCGGCGTGGGGGCCGTACTTGAGCTGGAAGGAAGGCTTGGCGCCGGCCTTTTCGGCAGCGGGCTCCTGCAGGGGAGCGGCGGCGGCGGGCAGGGCAACACCGGAGGCAAGGCCGGCTTTGAGAAGGTCGCGTCGATGCATGCTCCCCATCCTAAGGTGACAGCTCTCGAAAGCGTGCAGCGGACCCGGGTAGCCGAGCCATAGGAGTGGAATCCACGTCAGAGGTCGAGCTGGGGGGAGCGAATGAGCAAGGACGGAGGCAGCGAGCTATCGTCTATTCCATAGCGCCGTCGATCCCGGCGAGGTCGACCTGCGTTCGGCCGAGAATTCCCTGGGTCAGCGATTTTTCTTCATCTTCGAGTTTCAGGTTGTTCCGAGCTTCTCGCCGTTTGGGATATGCGCGAGTGGCGCCTGCTCCAGCTGGACCCCGCCAGCCCGAGTGCTCCGTCGGTGCTCGACGGGATTGCCTGCAGTGCGGGGAGCCGGGTGCATTGCGTGGCTAGGGGAAAGCCGTGGGCACAGCCCTGCGGCGCGTAGGCCCAGGGGGAGCAGGCACCACCGTGCCCAGGGGTGCCCGGAATGCGGCTCCGTTCGGCCGGGCCCCATCGAACTCTCGACGGGCGCCTAAACTGATCCCTATGAAAACGATCCAGATCTGCCTGTCCCTTGGGCTCGGCCTCGCCCTCACGAGCGCGGCCAGCGCCCAGGCGAGCTTCGAGGTGATCGACGGCGATGTCATCACCTGCAATTTCGACGGGTCGATCCTCCTTGGGGTCGATAGCAGCGACTACTTCGTTCTCGAGAACGGGGTGAAGACCTACATCCCAGGTTCGATGGGCTGCACCGACATCTCCGACGACGGAACCGTGGTCTACGGCCAGGCTCCTGATCCCATGGGCGGCCTACCTTCGGCGGCCATCTATACGGCCAGCACTGGTTGGGCCCTCCTCGGCGGCTTGCCCGGCCAGTCGAGCCCGGCCAACGAGGACAGTAGCGCGTACCAGATCTCCGGTGACGGCGCGACGGCGGTGGGCCTGGGGTGGCGCACGAACTTCACGGCGCGCGGATTTCGCTGGCGCGCCGGCACCGGCCTGCTGGAACTCCCCCAGATGGGTCCGAACTCCAGCCGCGCGAGCGCGGTGTCCAGGGATGGCATGTGGATTGGCGGGTTCGACGAGGCCCCCAACGGCCCCCGTCGCGCAGCCCTATGGGACGAGAATTTCAACGAGGTGCTGCTGCTGATCGGGGTGACCACCGATGGAATCGGCGAGGTCAACGGCCTGAACTCGGACGGTAGCGTGGCCTGTGGCGCGGCAGCCAGCCAGGGTTTCGTCTGGAACCCGGGCGATGGCGCCGTGACGTTCGGTCCTTTCCCGGGCTTCGATTCCAACCGCGCCTTCGCCACCAGCGACGACGGCGAAGTGGTGGTGGGCAACGCGACCACCTTCCCCTTCAACCGCCTCGCTACCATTTGGACTCCGTCCAGCGGAAACCAGGGTCTCAAGGACGTCCTGATCGCCAACGGTGCCAACATTGGGGCCAGCCTCGGCTTGGAGTTCGCCCTGGGGATTTCCGAAGACGGACAGACCATCGTCGGCCGCGGCTTCGATCCAGCCAGTGGGTTCTTTGGCTTCCGAGCCTTCCTGCCCCGTTGCGGCACCACGGAGTCCTTCTGCAGTTCGACCCCCAACTCCAGCGGTGGGCCCGCGATCATGGACTCCAACGGCATGACATCGATCGGGGCCAACGGATTCTCGATCGAAGTGGACTCCGTGCCCAACGACACGGGTCTCTTCTTCTACAGCCTCGGCCAGGCCGCTGGCGGCAGCGGCACGCCTTTCGGCAACGGCCTGCTGTGCATCGGAGGTGGCGAGTCCGTCACTCGCCTAGCTCCCCAGGTGGCCACAGGCAACGCGAACAGCAATGCCCTCGATTTCACCGCCCTGCCCCCAAACTCTCCGCCGGTGCTGGCGGGGGACGTCTGGAACTTCCAGTACTGGTTCCGTGACCCGGGCGTTGGGGCCAGCTTTGACACGTCCGACGGGCTGGCCGTCTCCTGGTGCCCCTGAGCCCCTGGCTCCCTTCTCCCGGGACCGGGCTCAGCGCTTTGTGCAGAGCCCGGTCCTTCTTTTTGTCCGAACCACGTAGGCAGCAAATAGGGGCGGGTCCCGAGCCGGGGCTCGCCC
>CAYWNK010000104.1:0-19823 GCA_964459495.1 uncultured Planctomycetaceae bacterium | reverse complement strand
GGCCTCCGCGGAGGCCCGCGCGGAGCTCGAGGCTTTGCCCGGCGTCAACTCGGTGCGAGCGCTGGGGGCTTCTGAGGCTGGGCGCTGGACGGTGCAGCTCGAAGTCGCCGAACGCTTCGCGGTCGCTGCACGGGTGTCCGAGCTGGCGCGAACCAGGGGGTGGGTGCTGCTGGAGCTGGGTCACGAGCTGCCGAGCCTGGAATCGGTGTTCCTCGCGCGTACGCGCGGCGTAGCCTCTGGTGCTGCCACGGGTAGGTAGCCTGTCATGCTGATGAGGACTCCCACCCGCAGCGAAACTTCGCTGCGACTCCCCCTGATGATCCCTGGCTAGCAATGCTGCGCATCGTTCATGTCTGGCGTCGGGAGCTCGGTGCTTCCTTCGGGTCCCCGGTGGCCCTGGTGTCGATCCTGACCTTCGTGGCGCTGCAGACCGCCTTGCTCTACTGGATCGGTTACCCCGTCGGGCCCGTGCCGCTGCCGGCGCTCTGGGAGGGCGGCCAGGCGACGCTCTCGGTGACGTTCACCTGGCAACCCTTGCTCCTGGCCTTTCTCGTTCCGGCCCTGTCCATGGGCGCGTGGGCGGAGGAGCGCCGGGCCGGCACCCAGGAGCTGCTCTTCACCTACCCGCTGCGCACCTTCGAGGTGGTCGTCGGGAAGTGGCTTTCGACTTGGACCCTAGTGATCGCGATGCTGGTTCTGGGGACTCTTCCGCTGGCCTGGACGGTGGGGGGCCTGGGCGATTTGGACTGGGGCGCCGTCGCGGCCGGCCTGATCGGGGCCTGCGGCCTCGCTGCGGCTTACTGCGCGCTCGCCCTGTGTTGTTCCGCGCTCAGTTCCGAGCAGCTGGTCGCGTTCCTTGTGGGCGCGCTCGTACTGGGTGTTCTCTGGGCGCTGCGACTGTTGGTGCCGGTGCTGCCCCCCGAGCTAGCCGAACCTCTCAACACGCTCTGTCCCGCAAGCCACGTTCTCGACAGCGCCGCCCGCGGTGTTCTCGACCTTCGCGACGGCGTGTACTTTGCATCCCTGGTCCTCGTCGGCCTTGTTCTCAACACGGTGCTTGTGGAGCGCCGTAGGTGGGCCTGATATGGCGCGCACTCTGACCAAGCGCTGGGCGCGCTGGAACGGCTGGCTGACCGCGTTGCTGTTGGTCCTGGTGGCCGTGCAGGTGAACCGCCTGGCCGGGCGGTTCCTGGCCCTGCGCCAGGACTTCTCGCAGGACCAGCTGTACGCCATCGCACCGGCGACGCGCGCGATCCTCGGTCGGCTCGACGACCAGCTGACGCTGGACGCCTACATCACCGACCGGGTGGAGCTTGGCAGTCTGGCGCTGTTGCAGGGCCGTGTGCGCAGCCAGCTCGCCGAGCTAGCGAGCCTGGGGGGGGATCGGGTGCGGGTCAGTGAGGTCGATCCCTCGGTGAACTCGACCGCCCTGACCACGGCGAGTAGCTTTGGGATGCGGCCTTACCAATACGGTCAATCGAGCGGCACGCGGGTGAGCGCGGCCGTGGCCTACATGGGGCTTGTGCTGCGCTACCGCGGCCGGGAAGAGGTGCTGCCCCAGTTGAATCCCTGGACGCTCGAGTCGGAGTTTGCGGGAGCTGTGCGACGGCTCTTGAGCGATCGCAGGCGGGTCATCGCTTGGCTCGGTGATTCGATTTCGGAAGATCCGGAGGCCAGCGGCCTGTACGGCAGCTATTCGATCGCCCAGGCGCGCCTCGGTGTGCGCTACGAGGTCCAGGCGCTGGACGCGGCTCGGCTGGCCGCAGGCAGTCCGATTCCCGACAAGGTCGAGGCGATCGTCGTCGCCCGGCCGAGGGAACTCCAGCTTCGCGCGGTCTATGCGTTGGACCAGTTCGTGCAGCGCGGGGGCCGCCTGCTGATCTGCATCGACCAGGTGTTGATGGGCTTTGTGGGGCAGTCCCTGCACGCTTTCCGCGGAGAAGAGCCGGAGCGCACGGGGCTCGAACGGCTCCTCGCGAACTGGGGCGCGCCCGTGCTGCCCGTGCACGTTTGGGACGTCGAGCTGGCGGGGGCGGTGCAGCGAGCTGTCGCTGTGCCCGACACATCCGATCGGCGCTTGGTGCCCCTGGTGGACCCGGCCTGCCCCCGCTACGGGCCCGGCCAAGGGGACGGACAGTGGCCGCCCACCGCGGCGATGGGACAGCTCCAGCTCTATTGGGCCCAACCGATCGGAGAGGCGACTGCGCTGCCCGCGGGCCTGAAGAGAACCGACGTGCTGCACACGTCGGATCGCACCTGGCCCACCGAAGGGCTGCAGGACCAGGCGGTGTTGTCCGCCGACATGCTCGACAGCCTGTCGATGTCCTTCGGCCATCGAGCGGACCTCAAGCGCTCTTGGCCGCTGGCCACCGTGCTCGAGGGCAGATTCCCCACGCCGTTCACGCGCGGCGCTCCCGCGCCGTTCGACGCGACCATGGAAGAATCCGACGGCCCGGTGAAAATCACCGATGAGCCCGTGCTCGATGCCGCCGCGGATAGCGCCGTGATCGTGATCGGTGATGCGGACTGGCTTCGCGACCCTGCACCGGCCCAGTACAGGGCGCTGATGCCGGGGCTGGAGTCGGATCACGGGCGGCTCCTCGACGACATTGTCGACTGGCTGCTGCGCGACGACGAGTTGATCGCGGTGCGAGCGAAGCAGCCGCGATCGCGGCCGCTTCACGACTTCGAGGGCGAAGCCCGCGACGAAGTGGGGATGGGCGATCCGAAGGATGTGCCGGACTCCCGCGGCGAAGCCGAAGCGCGCAGTGCGCTGCGGGCGAAAGCCGAACGCACTGCGGGACTGCGGCGCCTGCGCGCGATGCTGATTCCACCCGGGGTGGTGATGTTTGGCCTGGTGCTGGTCAGTCTGTTTGCGGCTGCTTGGAGTCGGAGGAAAGCCTGATGTTGGCGCGGCGCAACGTGGTGCTCTTGGTGTTGGCGGCCGCTTTGTTCGCGGTCGATCTGGCGACCCGGCCGCGGGCGAACGAAGCCCGTGAGGAGCTGCCCCTGTTTCCTGCTTTGGGTGAGGGGGAGGCGCTGCGCATCTCGATCACCGACCCGCTAGCAAGCACGGCGGTTTCCAGTGCAGGCAACGCTCAAGTGCTCGAGCTGGTGAAGGCCAGCGGCGAAGAGCTCGAACGCGCGCCGGGTGCACCCTGGCGGGTGGTCTCCAAGGAGGGTTGGCCTGCCCAGGGAACGCGGGTCGCCTTCCTGCTGCGGACGGTCAAGAACCTGGCGACGTCGGACCTGCTGGCGAGCGATGCAGCGAGTCACAACGACTACGGTCTGCTGGAGGCGGATGCGGCGCGGCTGCGGATCTTCGGCGCCAGCGGGGAGTTGCTCGCTGACCTCCTGCAGGGGGATGCAGCTCCCGGTGGACGGGCGACCTACGTGCGGGTCTTTGGGGACGACCGCGTGTGGCGTGCGGCTAGCCTGCGCGGGCGTTTGCCGAGTACGCCTGAGGTCTGGATGCATCCGGCCTGGCTGCCCTTTGAACGGGCCGAGGTCGTCGTGCGTGCCGTCGAACTCTCAGGCACAGCGATTGGCGAGCCCCTGCGCCTGGAGCGTCCCAACGGCGGGGTGGAGCTGTGGACGGGGCCAAACGATGAGATCGTGTCCGGTGAGGCGGTGCGCGCGCTGCTCCGGGGCTTGGCGGCACTCAGTGTTTCTGAGGTGCAGGGAACCGGGACGGCTCCCGAGCTCCTGGGGAGCCCCAGGCTCAGGGTGACTTTGGAGCGCGGGCCCGACGACGATCCGTGGACCGGCTACTTCGGTGCCTCCGACGCCGAAGGCGAGGCCGTGCCCGCGGCCCGCTCGGCGGATGACTGGACGGTCCTATTTCCCGAGTCATCCATAGCGCCCCTCCTCGGGGCGATTGAGCGACTTTAGAGACCCGGACCGGAGGGGGCGCCCGGGGCTGTGAAGCTGGCGCCACCGCCCGTCGTGTACTCCAGGTCCCTCGACCAGTCGTAGCCCGAGCAGCGGAAGGTGCTCTGGAAGCGATCCCGCGCCCATGCGGTTTCGAAGGCCTCGATCCCCAGCACGTAGTAGGGGCCAGGTCCGAAGCAGCCATTGGCGCCCTGGGGGTAAACCCGGTAGTGGAAGCTGTGGCCCGCGTCCTCGAGCGGGTCCTGGAGGGGCTGGCGCCAGTAGCGCTCGGTGATCAGCTCTGCGGCCAGATCTCCGTCTGCGGAGGTGTCCCAGCCTCCGACCTCACTCGGTGAGGCGGGGTAGCGGCCAAGGTCACGCCGGAAAGACTCGATCGCTTCCGCGAGGTTCCCAAGGTCCTGGATGCGACGTGCGTCGCGGGCGCGGGCCTGGTAGGCGCCGACACGCGGCAGGACGAGACCCGTCAGCAGGCTCAGGATCACCAGGACGAGCGTGATCTCGAAGAGGCTGAATCCAGCCCGGTGGCTGGATTGGGCATTCCTTGCGCGGTTCATGGGGCGTAGCTGGGCTGGTGGCAATCCCAGCGGACCCGAGTCCGGGGCAGCATGGGCGCCTAACGAGGTCGCATCGTCCTAGGGCCTGCATCAACTGAAGGGAAGTCGCTCTGGGGCTCAAGGGTTTCTGCTGACCGGTCGATAGCCGTCCCGTTCAGGGATCCCCGACCAATGCCGCTTCTTCAATCACACAGTCGCTCCAATCTACCCATTCTGTTTTTGGGGGATGGGCGCATCGAGTGGGTCAGCGGTGACCCCGACAAGCGGTATTCCTGCAACGGTCGCCGGGCTGACTCCAATTCGCCACGCGAGCTGGCTGAGCAGGCGCTAGAGCTCGTCGAGCTCGTCGATGAGAAGCCCTGCCGCTGCCTGGTCATGGTGGGGGGGACGCTGACCTCCCAGAGGATGCTGACCCTCGCTCCAATGCCTGCCAAGGACCTACGTGGCGTCTTGGAGCGCAAAGCGGCCAACCTGCTCGGCGTCGAGCCGCGGGACGCCTGGTACCGGGCGATCCAGCTGGCCGGCGCGGAAAACGCCGAAGAGCAACGCTGGTTGATCTGCGCGATTCGGCGCTCGGAACTGTTGGCCTTGACCCACGAGCTGGAGAGGGTCGGTTTCCGGCCCCAGGGCATCTCGGTCCCCAGGCTCTCCCTCCTCAGTGCACACCCGGCCGGTCAGCAGGACAGCGAAGCGGAGCTCACCCGCATCCTGCTCTGCTTGGAGCCCGGAGGCGTAGCGATCTCTCTAACGTCGAAGGGGGAGCTGGTTCAGCAGACCTTCGTACCTGGGCTGTTCGAACAGCAGTCCGGCCTTGCCTCGAGCGTGCTGCAAGAGCTGCGCAGCTTTGAGGGCTTCTGGCGCAAGCTGTCCCGCGGCGGTTCGATCGACGAGGTCTTGCTGTTCGGGTTGACCGAGGACACCTCGCTTGCCCTCACGCCGGCGATTCGAACGGCCCTGGGCAACCGCGACTGCAAGGTGGTGATGGGGCCCCTATGCGAAAGCGAGAACGAGGCCCGCGCGTTCGCGTTGAAGATGGCTGCGGCAGCGTCCGACAGCCGGGGAGACCTCACGCCCAAAGAGCCGCCCAGCAAGTCCCTGATTCTCGCTGCTGCGATGTGCGCGGCCACGTTCGGAATGATCCTTGGCTTCTATGGCCAGGGGCACCTTTCCCAACGCCGCCAGGTCGCTGAGTCCTATGCCAGTGAGCTAAGCGCTGGGGCCCGGGACTACTCCCGCCTTCAGCGGCAGCTGAGCGCCTCTGCTGAGGTGCACGAGGCTGCGCTGCTGCGGGCTGAGCGGCTCAAGGCGGTCGGCAGTAGTGGCCATCCGCTGCAGCCCTTGATGGCTGACATCGAGGCGGCATTCCGGGGTAGGGCTCTCCTGCAGAGCGTCAAGCTCCAGCCGGGCGACATGGAAGCTGAAATCGAGTTGCTAGGCAGCACCGACCCCGATCCTGCCCTCTCCCTGCGCATGCTGAACGAGCTGGTCTCCGAGCTCGAGCAGTCGGGCACTTGCAGTGACGTGGTCCTGCTTCCACCGAACGGACGCCTGTCTGAGGATGCCGAAAGCGAGCTACGCTTCCAGGTCCGCAGCAGCTTGGAGGGCAAGCAATGACCACGACGCACAGCAACCTGGTCGAAGGCCGTGGCCGGCGGGTGGTGCTGCTGGTGCTTCCGATGGTCCTGCTGCCCCTTGGGCTAGCGGGCGTCACGATGAAGCCCGTGTTGGACTTGCGCGCAGCCGCAGGGCACGTCAAGGACGCGGAGTTGCGCGCGGCGGAAACCGAATCGTTGCGCGCGCAACTGTCGGAGGCTGAGCCCCTGGAGGCCACCGCAGCGCGTGCCCTCGTGCTCGACCAGGCCCTGCGCAAGCTCGTACCCGGGGAGCTGGGGAGCCTGGAGCTCTACAGCGTGCTCCGCAGCGCCGCCACCACCGCTCAGTTTGCGCTCAACACTCTTCAGGTGTCCGACCCCGAGCCGTTTCAGCAGCCGCTGGACGGCCGCGCCATCGGTCGGCGCGAGGTGCTCCTCAAGGGCGCGGCGACCACTGTGGCTGTGGGTGCGTTTGTCGATCGCCTACGCGCTGTAGGTCTGCCCACGGCGGTCGAGTCTTTTGTCTTCTCCCGCAAGCCGAACAGCCTCACCTTCGACGTCGAGCTCCGGCTTGCCGTTTTTCACCGCATTCCTCCTGCAGCCGCAACCCTGGAGGACTCCCCCGTGGACGGGGGAGAGCCGGCACCCCAGTGATGTCTCCCAAGCAAGCCATATCCCTGCTCGTCCTCATGGGCGCTTCCGCCGCCGTCTGGGTTCCTCAATTTATGGGATCGCAGGATGAGGTCCCCGCCGACATGTCGGTTTCGCCCGATCCGGGTGCGCTGGTGGAGAGCTCCCTCGAGACCATGCCCACAGGAGAGCCGAGCGAGTTCCAAGGGGGGACCGACCTCGGATCCGTGCCCAGCTTGGAGCAAAGCCTGCCCGGCATTTCCCAGCTGATCACCGAGGGCGAGGAGATCGCTTCTAGCGCAACCTCTGACACCCTCGATATGGAGGCATTGCTGGGCAGCCTGCAAGCCTTCCGGCCGGAGGGCGTCGTCACCCCTGCGCCCAGCGAGGGGGGCACAGACACCGAAGCTGTACCGTCGATGGCCGGTCTCTTCGAGGTCAAACTCGTCATGGCCGAAAACCCGCTCACCGCGATCATCTTTGCGAAGTCTGGAGCGCGGGCCATCATGGGGGGCCGCATCCTCGAAGAGGGAGCCGAGTTGAGCACCAACGTCTCGATCGATCGCATCGAGAAACGAGCGGTTTGGCTCAGCTCCGCCGCTGGGCCCATGGAGATGACTCTGCCGACCCTGCGCTCGGGTCCTGCACCCCGCTCCGAGAGCGTGGAGGAAGTGATCGAGTGGAAGAACGCCGAAGAGGCAGCCGATCCCCGCAGTACACGGATTCCCGATCAGCAGGTGGTGCCCGGGGCACCTGACGCCCAGGCACCTGCAGTCCCCAGTGAACTCAGTGGCCAATCCGTCCAGGGGGCGGGCCTTTAGCATGCACCGTCAAAGTTTCGCACTCGCTGCCCTCCTGCCGTTCGCGCTAGCCTGCTACGCGGTCGAGTCTGATGTTGGGCGCCTGGATCCGGACATTCTGGAGCGCATCAATTCCTCGCCGATCCGCCGTGCGGTTCGGCCACCCGAGAGATCGGCGCCTGGCTTGCACAGCGATTCATTCAAGGCGCCGCGTATGGCCGGGGATGAGACCGTAGCCCTCGAGCTGCGCGGGTCTACCCTCGCCGAGTCGGTGTACCTGATCGCCGAAATGGCGGGGGTCAACGTCTACTTCGATGCGGGTCTGGACGCGCCGATCGACGCCTCGTTCCCCGACGTTACCCTTGATGACGCGTTGGCGACCCTGCTCAGCCGCAACGGGCTGCGCCTGTCGGAGGAGCCCAAGGGGGTGTTCTACGTTAGCTCGATGCGCGGCACAGAACCCGCTCGCCGGGCCTTCCCGCTGCGTTCGGTTTCGGCAGACGATGTCGCCGCCCAGGTCACGGAGCTTGCTGGCGATGATGCGCGCGTGATCGTGGACCGCCAGCAGAACGTCGTCCTTGTCGATGGAACGCAGGGTGCGGTCGAGGCCGTTGGGGAATACCTGTCTGCCGTTGACCAGCTGAAGCCCCAGGTCCTGGTAGAGGTCACCATTGTTGAGGCTCTGATCGACGAGAACTTCGACCTTGGATGGAGCGGTTCCTACGCCGATGAGCTTGGGGACACGACTTACAACATCCTCTCGAGCCTGGCTTCGCCGGGCAACGCGTTCTCGCTGACCGTCCAGGATGAAGACGGCAACCCCAACGCGACGATCTCGGCTCTACGTCGCTACATCGGTCTCGAGCTACTCTCGGCCCCGCGCGTGATCGCCGTGACCAACACCGAAGCCACGGTAGACGTGGTGGAAGAGGTGCCGTTCGTGCAGGTCACCAGCACGACCGAGACCGGTGATGGCCTCGGCAGCAACGTCCTTGAGGAAGTCCAGTTCAAGGAGGCCGGCGTCAAGCTGAAGGCGACGCCGGCGATTCAGGACCTGGGCGTTCTGCAGATCCAAATCGAGCTGGAGCTCTCCGAGGTTGTGGACTTCTTCAACGAGATTCCGGTGCTGGACACCCGTAAGCTGAGCAACACATTCATGGTCTCTGACAACGAGACCATCGTGCTGGGCGGACTGATGCAGGACCGCCGCCGGGACATCGATGAGGGGGTCCCGCTCCTGATGAAGATCCCGGGTATCGGACGCCTGTTCCGCCGCGACGAGGACTCCAGCGAGCGTCGCGAACTGCTCGTGTTTGTCACGCCGCGGATCCTGAATCCGCATGAGGCAGCGGTCATGGCAGGTCACTACCAGGACCACTATCGCGAGGTGCGAGGGGATGTGGGCAAGGCGATCGATAGCCCCACCACAGACGATTCGCCCGTGATGACCACCGCAGACTCCTTGCCGGCGGGCAAGTAGATCGATGACCTACAGCGGAACCCGGATTCGCATCGGCGATGCTCTCCTAACACGTGGCGTTCTCACCCAGAGTGAGCTCGACGTCGGGCTGGGAGAGCAGCGTCGTGTGCACCGTCCGCTGGGGGAGATTCTCGTCAGCCTTGGCTTCGTCACGCCTCTACAGATGGCGGAGGTCATGGCTGAGTCGCTCGGTCTGCCGGTCCGCCGTGCGGTGGATCTGGACCCCGATCCCATGCTGACCGCGGCCCTGGATCCGGCGTTTGTGCGGGCGACGGGTGCTTTCCCCATCCGTGTGAAGGACCAGGTTTTGCAGGTCGTCATGACCGAGCCCGGTGATCCGGAGAAGGTCTCTGCGGTCCGCGAGCGTTTCCCGTTCCAGCTCGAGGTGGCCATGACCACCGAGGACGACCTGGCGGCGCTGATGCGCAACTTCCTGGCGGCCCAGGAATCCCAGGTCATGCGGGTGCTCGGTGAGGCCAGCAGCAAGGGCAAGGAGGGGATTGAGAACCTGCCCGTTGAGGATCTGGCTGCCGCCCTGGTGATCGACGGCGTGCGCCGCACCGCGACGGACATCCACGTCGAGCCTGAGGAGAAGGTGACGCGCCTGCGCTATCGGATCGATGGAATGCTGCAGTCTGCGGAGAACCTGCCCCGTGAGGTGACGGATGCCGTGATCAGCAGGATCAAGATTCTCTCGCGCCTCGACATCGCTGAACGGCGCCGGCCCCAGGACGGACGCATGCGGGTTCACGTGGACGGACGCGAGGTCGACTTGCGCGTGTCGATCATGCCGGTGACCCATGGGGAAAACCTGGTGCTGCGCGTGCTCGACAGGGCCGCCGGATCGGTTCCGCTCGTGGCTCTGGGCTTCGAGGCCAACGTGCAGCGTCGGCTGGGACAGGTCGCCGCCCGATCGCACGGCCTCTTCCTGGTCACCGGACCCACCGGCTCCGGCAAGACAACCACCCTCTACAGCGTGCTCGGTCAGGTCGACGCGATTCACCGCAATGTCGCGACGGTCGAGGATCCGGTGGAATACCGGATGCCACTGATTCGCCAGAGCCAGGTGGAGCCTGCGGCGGGTTACACCTTTGGGGACGGGCTTCGATCTTTGCTGCGCCAAGACCCCGACGTCATCCTGGTCGGTGAGATCCGCGACAAAGAGACGGCGGACATGGCCATCAAGGCTTCCATGACCGGGCACCTGGTCTTCTCGACCCTGCACACCAACTCGGCGGTGGGCGCGACCACGAGACTCGTCGATCTGGGGATTCCGGCCTACCTGGTGGAGGACGCTCTCGTAGGCGTGCTCGCCCAACGCCTGGTGCGGCGTATCTGCCGTTTCTGTGCAAAGCCCCATACGCTGAGCGCCCAGGAACGGGACTGGCTTGGCGAAGACGTGGGGACGCCGATGCGGGGCGCTGGCTGCGAGCATTGCAAAGGAGAAGGGTTCGCGGGGCGAACCGTGATCTCTGAGCTTTTCCTCCCCGATGACGAGATGGCGGAAGCGATTCGAACAGGCGCGGACAGCAACACCCTGCGGCGGATGTCGCGGGCCGCTGGACAACAGGACATGGCGGACGACGGGCGCATCAAAGTGCGTGCGGGAGTGACCACCGTGGAAGAGGTCCAGCGCGTTTGCAGCAGCCACCGTTTGAGCAAGGAGATCCATGGCGACGTTTGAATACGCGGCGATCGGAGCAGCGGGCACCGTCACCGGCCGAGCGTCAGCTTCCGATGAGCTAGCCCTCGATCGGGACCTCGAGTCCAAAGGGCTGACTCTGACGCGGGCCAAGGAACTGAGGGACGGTCCTGTGCGCGGTGGAGTCAAGCTCTCGCGAGCTGAGCTGGTGTTCTTCACGACTCAGCTGTCGACCTTGCTCGAGGCGGGCGTTCCCGTCGTAGAAGGTCTACGGGGCATCGGCAAGCGAATGCGCACGCCCTCGGGCAAGCGCATGGTCGACGTCATTCTCGAGAACCTTGAAGCGGGCCACGGCCTTGCCGAGACCCTTGCTGCGCAGCCGCGTTCCTTTCCCCATGTCTACACCCAGTGCGTTGCTGCGGGTGAGCTGTCAGGATCGCTCCCCAAGGTACTCACGCGGCTCGCGTCCTTTCTGTCCTGGGTGCGCGCGATGCGCACCACCACGATTCAGGCCCTTGTCTATCCCGCGATCCTGATGGTCGCGATCCTGGTCCTGATCATTGTGCTCTTGACCTTTGTGATCCCCCGGATCACGAGCTTGTTTCCCGGTGGAGAAGCACAGCTGCCCTACCAGACGCGTTTGGTGATGAGCATCTCGGACTTCTTGACTGCGCACTGGCTGCTCCTGTTGGGTGGGGTAACAGCTACGGTGGTTGGCTACGTACTTGCACGCCGGGCCCGGGAGTTCCGGATCTTCGTCGCGCAAACGCAGTTGAAGATTCCGCGCTATGGGGAAGTCGCCCGTATGCTAGCGACGAGTCGTTTTGCTGCGACCGCTTCGACCCTACAGGGGGCGGGTTGTGGGATTTCGACTGTGCTCGAGGTCGCCGGCTCCACCTGCGGCAACGAGTACCTCGCAAGCCGCTTTCAGGCGGTCTCAGAGCGGGTGCGTACAGGGTCGACCATCACCGAGAGCCTGGAGCTGGAAAGCGTGATGGACCCGTTGCTCATTCAGATGACCCACATCGGCGAGACCGCCGGCGACCTGGCGGGCAGCCTCGAGAGGCTCAGCGATTACTACGACGAAGAGGTGCCGCGGACCGTCAAGTGGTTCCTCTCCCTGCTCGAACCCACGATTCTGATCGTGGCGGGCATCCTGGTCGCCTTCATCCTCCTGGCTGCCCTGCTGCCTGTCTTCTCCCTCTACGAGAGCCTTGCGTAATGTTGTCCACTCGCTATCGAAGCCCCCGCGCTGGATTCACGCTGATCGAGATCGTGATCGCGGTTTCTATTCTGTCGATCCTGGTCGGGGCTGCGATTCCGCTGACCTCCAAGATCGTGAACTCGACATCGCGGCGAGCGACCCTCTCCGAGCTGACGGGCCTGTCGGCTGCCACAGAGGAGTACTTCACCGACACCGGCGTGCTGCCGAGCCGGGTGGGGGATCTGCTGGTGGATCCTCCGGTCGCAGGCTGGACGGGGCCCTATGTGGGTGGAGTGACGACCGATCGGCTCACGGGCTCGAGCAGCTTTGAGGTCGACGGCTGGTCGAGGGCCTATACGGTGGCGGTGGCAGGAGACCTATGGACCTGCACCTCCAGCGGCGGTGATGCGACCTTCGGAACGCCGGATGACATTGCGGTCGTCTTGGACGTCACCGGAGTCCGGCGCCGGGTCAGCCTGGAACGACTGACGATCATCAACGGGGCGATCACGCGTTACAACGCCGATTGGGGGTCTTCGGAACCCCTGCCGGCGGACTATGCCACCTGCTTTGCACGCCTGGTGGCCCGCGGGTATCTGCCGAATGTGAACACCTATCAGCTCGATGGTTGGGGCGTTGGATTCACCTGTGACCCGCCCGCTACCCTGCCGGTCGTGCGGGCCACCTCGCCCAACCTCTAGCCGGTTCTTTCCCGTGCGCGTCCCACGGGGTCCTGTTTCAGCGGTCTAGTGGGGGCTGGGAGGGGGACTTCGGTTAGCCTGCGCGACTTGCGCTCAGGGGCTCCAAACGCCCCGGATGAACCTGGGCGCCAATGCACCCATGGCTATCGACTTCGAGCACGAATACGGCGTCAACGCAGGCTACGTCCAGGCCCTCTTCGACCAGTGGCAAAACGACCCTGGACAGGTCGAGGAAAGCTGGCAGAAGATCTTCCAGCGCTCCTCGGCAGCGGCGCCTCCGGCTGCTGAGCCCGACAAGAGCGCCGCAGGGTCCGCCAGCGAGGGGCCCGAGGACGACCCCGAGCTCACCCGCCTCAAGGGCATTGCGGGCCGTATCGCGACCAACATGACCGCGAGTCTTGAGCTGCCCACGGCCACCTCGGTGCGCACGCTGGGGGCCAAGGTGATGGTCGAGAACCGGCTGCTGCTCAACGAGCATCTGAAGGTGCGCGCCTACGGCAAGGCGTCCTTCACCCACCTGCTAGCCTGGGCGTTGGTCCAGGCGCTGAAGGAGCAGCCGCAGGTTCAGAGCAGCTTCGAGCAACATGGGGACAAGTCCTACGCACGGCTGCCCCAGAGCATCGGTCTTGGCCTGGCGGTCGACGTACCCAGCCCGAGCGGGCGTATGCTCGTGGTGCCCAGCATCAAGGGCTGCGAGAAGCTGTCGTTCGTCGAGTTCTACGAGGCGTATGAGGATCTCGTGCTGCGCGCCCGGGAAGGAAAGCTGACCTCGGCGGACTACTCCGGGACGACGGTTACCCTCACCAACCCAGGCGGTTTCGGGACGTCGATGAGCGTGCCCCGTCTCATGCCTGGGCAGGGCCTGATCATCGCCGCAGGCTCGATCGGGGTTCCGCCCGAGCTGATGGGCGCGTCGGGGGCAGCCTTGGCTGAATTGGCCCTTGGGCCGGTGACGACGCTGACCAGCACCTACGATCACCGGGTCGTCCAAGGAGCAGAGTCCGGCCTGCTGTTGCGTCGTATGGATCAGCTGCTGCAGGGTGAGCACGGCTTTTACGACGCGATTTTCGAAGCGTTCCGGGTCCCGTGGACGCCTGCCCGAGCGGCCCAAGACCAGCGCTCGATCCACGGCCGCGACGAGGCGCGCATGCAGGCTCAGCTCTGGAGCATGGTCAACGCCTACCGCTCGCGGGGACACCGCCTGGCGGACCTCGATCCGCTTGGCTACAAGCCCCAGGCTCTGCCGTCGCTGGATCCCGCGCACTACGGCTTCTCGGTTTGGGATCTCGACCGGACCTTCCAATCGAGTGGGATCGACGGATCGGAGCGCATGACGCTGCGGGAGATCCTGGCGGCGATGCGTCGCGCCTACTGCCGGCGTTGGACCGTCGAGTACATGCACATCACCGACCGCTTCCGCAAGCACTGGATTCGGGACCGAGTCGAGAGCTCGGAGCAGGAGCAGCAGTTCGATTCCGATGACCGGCGCCGGATTCTCTCCCAGCTCTATCGTGCGGAGAACTTCGAGCGCTTCCTGGCCACGCGCTACGTCGGGAACAAGCGCTTTTCGCTCGAGGGCGGCGACACGTTGATTCCTGCACTCCTCGAGCTGCTCGAACGCGCTGCCGTTCACGGGATCGAGCGGGTCGTGATCGGCATGGCCCACCGTGGCCGCTTGAACGTGCTCGTCAACGTGATGGGCAAGTCCTACAAGGGCGTGTTTGCGGAGTTTGAGGCCGTCATGCTGCCGCTCTCCCAGGAGGGATCGGGCGACGTCAAGTATCACCTCGGTCAGCAGGGCACGTTCACGTCGAAGGACGGGCGCCAGGTGGAGGTCTTGCTCTCGGCGAATCCGAGCCACCTGGAGGCCGTGGATCCCGTGGTGTGCGGAATGACGCGCGCCTGGCAAGACGCGGGTGGAGACACCGAGCGCAAGCGAGCTCTCGCCGTGTTGATCCACGGCGATGCGGCCTTTAGCGGCCAGGGAGTGGTCGCTGAGACCTTCAACATGTCGGAGCTGCGCGCCTTCTCGAACGGTGGCACGGTGCACATCGTCGTGAACAACCAGATCGGCTTTACGGCAGGTCCAAAGGACCTGCGCAGCACATACTCCTGCACCGATGTGGCCAAGGGGGTGGAAGCGCCGGTCCTACACGCCAACGGGGACTTTCCCGAGTCGGTGCTGCGCGCCGTCGGTGTGGCCGTCGACTACCGCCAGGAGTTCGGCGGCGATGCGGTCATCAACATGATTTGCTATCGGCGCCACGGACACAATGAAGGCGACGAGCCTGCGTACACCCAGCCCACGCTCTACGCGCGGATCGCAAGGCACCCCACGGTTGCCAACAACTACCGTCAGCTCCTCGTGCGCCGGGGCGAGCTGGAGGAAGCGGAGGCCGAGGCCATCGGCCAGGAGTTCGACCTCGAGCTGCGTGCCGCCCTCGATCAGCAGCGCGCCGAAGCCGAGTCCACGGAGGCACTGCCGGCCGCTGAACTGCTGGACTACACGGTCGATGATGAGGCGGACTACGCCCCAGGCATCTCTCCCGAGACGGGCGTGCCGGCTGAGCGGCTGGTCACGATCTTGGATGAGCTGAACGCGATGCCCGCGGATTTTGTGACGCATCCCAACCTGCTTCGCCAGCTGCGGCGTAGGGAGCGGATGGTGCGCGGTGAACAGGACCTGGACTGGGGCTGTGCCGAGGCGCTCGCCTACGGAACCCTGCTGCTCGACGGCATTCCGATTCGCCTGACGGGCCAGGACTCGGGACGTGGCACGTTCTCCCACCGGCACGCGGTCATCCGGGACCAAGTCACCGAGGCCGAGCACGTGCCCCTGGCCAAGCTGGAGTCCGGGGCAAAGTTCCAGGTCTGGGATAGCCTGCTGAGCGAAGAGGCCGTGTTGGGATTCGAGTATGGCTATGCCTTGGAAAGCCCCGCGGCCCTGACCCTCTGGGAAGCGCAGTTCGGCGATTTCGTCAACGGGGCTCAGGTGATGATCGATCAGTTCCTAGCTGCCTCCGAGGCCAAGTGGCGCCAAACTTCGGGCCTCGTGATGCTGCTGCCCCACGGCTACGACGGCCAGGGCGCCGAGCACTCCAGCGCGCGCCCCGAGCGCTTTCTAGCGCTGTGTTCGGACGGCAACATGAGCGTGATCAACTGCACGACCTCGGCCCAGTTCTTCCACCTTCTCAGGCGTCAGGGCAGGGCGGACACCAAGCGCATGATGGTGGTCCTGACCCCCAAGTCGCTGCTGCGTGATAAGCGGGCCGCGAGTCCGATCGAGGACCTGGCCCGGGGGCGCTTCCACGAGTTGATCCCCGACCAGGGCCACGACGGCGACGGGCCCCACGGGGCGGTCAAGCGCCTCCTGCTGTGCTCAGGCAAGATCTACTACGAGCTGCGCGACGAACTCATTGCAGCGCGCCGGACCGATATTGCAATCGCTCGACTCGAACAGCTCTATCCCTTCCCAAGCGAGGCGATGGCGGCAGAACTCAGCCGATTCCCCGGCGCCGAATTGGTCTGGGTCCAGGAGGAGCCGCGCAACATGGGCTCCTGGTCGTTTATCGTTCAGCGCGCGATGGACCTGGGTTGGAAGATCCGCTACGTGGGTCGTCCACAGTCGTCCGCGCCGGCAACGGGCTCCCACAGCCGCCACAAGTACGAGCAGGCTCACCTGCTGGCCCAGGCGCTAGAGTAAGCGATCGATGCCCGCCGGTGGGGGAGACTCCAACGAGAGGCGCCGCCGGGCATAGCTCGGCGGCGCCTTGCATTGGAGAGGCCCCATGGGGGGCGTTGACAGGGGCTGCTATTGGATCAGCTGGACCTGACCCCGGATTTCACCAGCGGGGAACTGGGCGGTGTGGATGTTCACGTAGACGTTTCCTGCGGCGACCTCGCCAAGGAAATCCACAAAGTCACCACCGGCCAAGGGGCCTGTCAGGTCGGCATCCTCGATGTTGAGGATGAGCGAGGTTCCGCCGGGGAGGAGCCCGGCGGCCAGGTCGAC
The DNA here is from genome assembly GCA_964459495.1 of uncultured Planctomycetaceae bacterium. Taxonomy (GTDB): domain Bacteria; phylum Planctomycetota; class UBA1135; order UBA1135; genus CAYWNK01. The sequence continues at coordinate 3,317 of CAYWNK010000104.1, read as the reverse complement.
GACGACCGCGCCGTTGGAGCCGTTCGGGCCAAGGTGCAGGTGGGCCGCCATGATCGGACCGCTCAGGTCTAGCGTGTTCACGAAGATGCGCAGGGTGTTGCCGTTGCGGGACAGCAGCTGGGCGAAGCCGGTGGCGCCGGTGTTGATGGCGTCGGGGGCAACCTCCTGGTCGGTGTCGAGGAAGGCGTTGTACAGCAGTCGGGCGCCCAGGTCAGCGAAGCGGAAGCGCACGGATAGGAGGCGATCATCGGCGTCGTTGAAATCGCCGTTCCCGAACACGGGGTAGTTGAGGACTCCGTCCGGGTAGGTCAGGGTTCCGGGAGCAGCAAAACCGGGGGCGGGGGTCATCACCGGCAGCATCTCGGTCACACCGGTGTTCGGGGCGGCCTGGGCCAGGAATGCCACGTTGCCCGCGATCTCGTCGTTCACCTCGGTTCCTGCGTCGTTGGTTTCATCGCCGGAGACGATGAAGTTCTGACCCACGAAATTTCCGGAACCGTCAAAGAGCAGGTGGGCGAGGGGGTTGCCATTGGCGATGAAGGCATCGTTGCTGGGGATGACCATCGAGGCGTAGCTGAAGTAGCGATCGCTCGTCGGGTCGACCTGCAAGGCGACCGATGCGCGCTGGCCGGGGCCGAGGGGGCCGGTCGGGCCAGCGACGCCCTGCACCTGGGGGGCGTTCGGCAGCAGAGTCTCAAAGGTGGCGGTGATCGGGCCGTTGTTGCCGTCCTCGGCGAGAGCCTCGATCTCGTTCCCGCCCAGGGGGACATTCGCGGGCTGACCGCCGTCGTAGCTGTCGAAGCTGCCGTCGTGGATTCCGATCCAGGGCGGAGTGAGGAAAATACCGCGCCCGGGCTGGGCGTTCTCGATGGTCACGAGGACTGTCGGGATTTCGACCTGCTGAGCGCTGGCGAAGCCGGCGGAGAACAGGGCTAGGGTTGTGGCGTACAGGGCACTGCGGAACGTGGTCATTGGCTTGAGTGGGATGGAGAAGAGGGGGGCGCGCCGCCTCGCGGGCGCTCCACTGTCCCTCGTTCCGCAGGGCGGAACGTGACCTCGGGTTCTGGGCTTTTCCAGAAGTCGCTCTCGCATGGGGGGGCGAGTGGCGTCCATGGGGCCGGGCCCCAAGAAAAGCGCTTTCATCCGGTCACAAGAGGGTTGGCCCTGCGTTCCCCCGCGTATGCCCCCGGAATCCACGATCACGCTCTCCGCGGAGCGCAGCTGGGTAGGCCAGATCGAGGGCCACCGTTCCCAGCTGGTTCGGGCTGTGCAGAGGATCGCGGGCAGCCGTTGCGACGCGGAGGATGTTGTCCAGGAAGCGCTCATACGGGCGTGGCGGGACCGATCCCGTCTGGCCGGCCTGCGGAGCGTGCGCGCTTGGATGATCGGCATTGCCCGCAATGTGGCCTTGGATCGGGTGCGCGCGCGGAACCGGCGGGGGGAGACGAAGGAGCTTCACTCAGCGATCGCGGTCCCTTCGTCGATGCGGGCAGGTCCCAGTGCTCGACTGCACCGGCAAGAGCGTCAATCCGGTCTGCGCGACGCACTGGACCGGCTTTCGGGGGTGTCCCGCGAGATCGTCCACCTGCGGCACATCGAGGGACTTTCCTTTGCGGCGATCGCGGAGCGGATCAGCGTGCAGGAGCCGACGGCCCGCAAGCGCTACTCGCGCGCGCTCTCCCAGCTGCGCGAAGTGATGAATGCGTAGTGGACCACGGACCACGGGCTAGCATTGGGCCTGACGGAGCGCGGCTCAACGGCGCGCGAGCGCCGCAGACACGGCAGCGATCGAGAACAAGAGCGCCAGCCCTGAGGCCAGCAAGACGCTGCGCAGTCCATAGCGCCGAAGATCGTCGCCGCCCTGCAGGGCCTGCCTGATTTCGAGTACGCCGCGGACGTCACCGACGCGCCAGTCTCGGCGTGGGCTGTCGGGATGGGTGTTGTGGCAATCGACGCAGCTCGACTCCATGGTGCGTGCGGTGGCGTACTGCAGAACAGCGGCTTCGCCACCCTTCACGCGGATGAAGGGCTCCTCGGGGTGGGCGCGGAGCGTCTCGAGGGCCTGCGACTGGAAGGTGTCCAAGCCTTCGCTGGAGCGGAAGGGAAAGGGCGCGTCGCTGTAGTGCCGCACCTCCAAGCCATCGACGCTCGCGGAAAGGCGTTCCCCGAGACGGTTGAGAAAAGTGGCGGGCAGGGGGATGGAGTTGGGCCGGGACTCGTAGTCATGGGTGACGTGGACGTCGGTCAAGCCGATGCGAGACACGACCTCTTCGCTGTAGAGAGCGTTGACCTCTTCGAGGATGGCGGCTTGGTTGGCAGCAGCCTCAAGTGCGGTTTGCTGGGCGAGGTCGCGCCCAAGCTCAGCGAGCCTCGCCATTGCGAAGCCACCGCTGAGGGTCATGCCCGCGACGACGGATGCGGCGACGGGGTTGCGCGCAATCCAACGGGTGACCCGCCGAATCGGGCCGAGTCTCAGGGCCTTGACTGGGCGGCCACTGCGGAACGCGGCGAGATCCCGGCAGAGCTCACCCATGCTGAGGTAGCGGTCCCTGGCTTGTGGTGCCATTGCCTTGCTGGCGATCGCGACGAGCTCTGCCGGCGCGGGGCCGCGCGGCGGGGGAGGGGGGCCCTTGAGCAGGCGCGCCATCACAGCTTCGCCAGAGGGTGCATGGGGCCCTTCGCAGTAGGGAGGGGTACCCTGAATCGCGTAGTGCAGGATCGCCCCCAGGGAGTACACGTCGGACCTTGGGCCCACCTGTTCCTGGTCGCCACGGGCCTGCTCGGGGGCCATGAAGGCCGGAGTCCCCAGAACCTCGCCGCCCGCCGTCTCCACCGCAGGGCGCTCTGCTCTGTCTGCCAGCCGGGTGGCGGCCTGCTCGGGCGGGTGCCCATAGGACGACCTCGCGAGGCCCCAGTCCATGACGTAGACCTCACCAAAGGGCCCGACCATGATGTTGGTCGGCTTCAGGTCGCGGTGCAGAACATCGCGGGAGTGGGCGTAGGCGAGGGCGTCGCAGACGCGCATCAGGACCTCGGCAACCTGATCGAGATGGCGACCCTGGTCCCGGAGCTTGGCGTCCCGCAGGAGCTCTTCGAGTTCGATGCCCTCGACCAGCTTCATGGTGAAGTAGAGCTGGCCCATCTCGTCCACACCTCGACTGTGGACAGGCACAATGCCGGGGTGGTCGAGCTGGGCTGTGAGGGAGCCTTCGCGCAGGAAGCGTTCGACCTCTTCCTTTGGGCGGGAGCCCGCTGGGCCTCGCAGGACCTTCATGGCGAGATCCCGGCCCAAGTTCTCGTCATGGACGCGGTAGACG
>CAYWNK010000103.1:0-19852 GCA_964459495.1 uncultured Planctomycetaceae bacterium | reverse complement strand
AACAGGTCATTAGGGATCGATCTCGGGCGTTGCGCCCGGAGACGGGGTCTCGCCCCATCGAGGACCGCAGCGCACGAGATCGATCCCTAATGACCTGTAGGCTGCCGCAGGCAGCCGATCCGGCGTTCTGGTGCGAATCCTCATGAATAATCCGGGATAGCCCTAAAGGAACGTGTCGCCGAGCTCCTCGCCGGCTTCGAGTACCTCCGCTGCGGTGCCCGGAGCGGCAATCCGGTCCTCGAGCCACCAGTTCACCCGGTTGTAGAGGCAAGTGACCTGGGCGCACTCCTTGCTTGCGTCGAAGCCATCTAGCAGCTGGGACAGGCTTGCGGCGGTCACCTCCGCCTGCTGGTCATCGTAGTAGGCGTTCTTACCGCCAAGCACCGCCTTGTCGACGCCGCGGTGGGCGGGGCAGTTGTAGAGCCCGAGCGGCGTGAGCACCTGGCGTAGGGCCTGCATGTGGCAGGTCTTCGGTTGGCGCGTAAACTCCTCCCAGCTGCCCTCCTCAAGGAGGCGCAGGTTGGTGCTGACGTACACGTCGAAGCTCTTGTCCTCTAGCTCCTGGGCCTGCGTTACCTCAGCGCGGATGCGGCGGATCACCTCGGCGGTGCGCTCGGCGGTCTTGCTTGGATCCATCACCTCGGCCCCATCGGCCTGGCGCTCGAGGACCGGCTTGTACGAGATGTAGTCGAAGCCGCTCGCCTTCGCCCGTTCGGCTGCGAGCTGAATCTCGTGAATGTTCTCGTTCAGATCGTGCTCGTCCCGTGAGGCACCCGACCAAACGATGACGTAGCTGAAGCCCAGTCGCGGGGCTGGGTTGGCCTGCTTGATCCGCGGGATCCAGCTGCAGATTTCATCCAAGTCGGTGTGCGCCGACTGGGGCTTGTGCATTGCCCGAAACAGATCGTTGGAGCCCGAGTCGAGCGAGAGCCGAACCCAGTCCCCTTCCTCCAAGTGCGGCGCAATCTCAAGCAGCCGGTCGCCACGGCTGCCGTTGCTTACGATCGCGACCTGCAGACCGAGTTCCGTTTTGAGGTAGGCGACGAAGTCGACGAAGCCCGGATAGAGCGTAGGTTCGCCGCCTCCGATCAGAATGACGGACCGCAGCCCGCGCTCGCGCATGGTGGCAAGCGAAGCGCGCAGCTCCTTCTCCGCGAGCCTGTGCTTGGTGTTGAGGATGTCCCAGTCGATGCAGTGGGTGCAGCGGTAGTTGCATGCCACCGTGAGGTCGAGGTTGATCGAGATGGGGGAGCTGGCCGGGGGCTTGGGCGCCGGCTGGCCGCCGGCCTCCGCCTGAGCCACGTCCTTGCGCCATTGCACGTAGGTCTCGAGCGACGCCAGGACGCCGGGTTGGCGAAGCTTGGCGGTGAAGTCGTGGATCGAGTGGCTCAAGGCAAGGATGTGTGGGCGGCTCGGCGCAACGAGGTGAGGGCGTGCGCGCGCGCGGCAATCGGGGCGGGGTCGGGAGGTGCAGCGCCGTCGAGGACGCCGCGAAGCGTTTCCACGAAGCGGGCCAGGTGCCGTTCGAGGGGGTCGTCCAGACGCTGCGTGCGATCTTCGCAGTTTAGGAACAATGCGTAGTCCGAGGCTCGCACCAATCGGTCGAAGCGCAGCTCGTCCAGCTGGATCCATGCCTTGCGGGGGGTCTCTTGGCTGCAGCGGAGCTCGATATGGGCCTCCAGGCTGCGGTCGCGCCCCGTCCAGCGAAAGTCCAGGTCCAGGGCTCGAAGCCCGGGTCCCCAGCGGCAGCGAATCTCGGCCGGGCTTGCGGGCCCCGGCGCCAGGCGCTCGAGGAGGCTGAGCGGGTGGGGGAGCGCATCGCCGAGCATTCGCTCACCCGGGACGGCGGGCTCGAGGCCCATGGCAAAGCTGCGTGCGGCGGGGACTAGCTTTGGCTCCATGGCGCTGATGCCGCCGAGCACTTCGGGCCATTGGCAGTTCTCGACGAGCAGCAGCCCGCGTTCGCGGTAGCGGCGCACCCAGTCGCTGGCCGCACGCGCATCCGCATCGGGATCAGCGGACCACAGCAGGGGCTTTTCGGCCAGGGTGTGAAGGCCCGCCTGGAGCGCGCGCTCCAGGTACGCTCCATGCGCCTCGGGTGGACAGAGGATCGCGAGCGCATCGGGCGCGCTGCGTTCGATCATCTCCGCCCAGTCCGCAGTTCCCAGCAGCTCGATGCCGCAGTCCCGTCCGATGGCCTGGGCGGCCTCCTGTGCGCTGGCGCGGCTGGTGCCGAGGCAGGCCACGGGCTCAGCGCCAGCGGCGAGCAGCTGCCGGGCAACGAAAGGACCCAAACCCTGGCGAACGCGCCGCGCTCCAACCAGAGCGATCCGGGGGTGGGGTTTCATCGGGAAATTCCAGCCGCTGCACGCGTGGGAACGAACGAACTCACCCTACCGGGCTGGTAGCCGTCGCGAATCGAAATTCCGAGTCTGTGGAAGAGGGCGGCATGGACCTAAGAGGATGGAACGGGGTTGCAGGTTGGTATCCTTCGATCCCGACTGCGCCGTGGGGCGAATCGCTTCGATCCCCTTACCAAAGCTGTGGCCAAGGAAACTCCAGTTGGTGCCCCTGCGCAAGTCGATGAGCATTGGATGAGCCCCGACCCCCGATCCCGACCCCTGCTTCACTGGCCAGCAGAAGCGATGTTGCTTCTGGCCAGCATGGGCATGGTGGGCCTGGAGAGCTGCGCGGTCGTGCATCCAGAGGGCCTGCCCGACGGGCCAGCGGCCCAGAGTCTCGCGGCGAACCTCGACGCGCTGCGGGAGGACTTCAACGCCAACACCGAGCGAGCTCGAGTCGTGGCGTTTCTCTCGCCGACCTGTCCCTATTCCGGACAGTCCATCGACGCTCTCGAGGAGGCGCTGAGGATGGAGCCAGACGCGGACGTGCGCGTTCTCGTGGTCTGGCTCGATGAACTCCCCGAGGATTGCATCGACGCTGGCCGGCTGGTCGCCATGCGTCTCTCGGATCGGCGCGTCGGCTTCTATCACGACGACCGCCGCCGAGCCTCCATGGTGCTGGCGCGTCAGGTGCTTCCCACAGCGGCCGTGAGCCGCACCTTGCTTTGCTATGAGCCCGGCGTGGAATGGCATGAGGAGCCTCCTCAGCCGGTGCGGGTCGCGCACCAGATGGGCCGCATCGCCCCGCACGACTACTGCCCCCCCGAGCAGCTACCGCAGGTGCTCTCGGACGAGTGGCGCGTGCGGGCCAACTAGCCAGAGGGATGCCCGGAGGGAGCGCCCTTGCAGCGCCGGCTCGACGGGCTCCAGGCCTGCGGCTCCCCGGGGGAGGAGTCACTCAAGCCGTTCGATAATCTCGTCCGCGAAGCGCTGGGCAAGACGTCGGTTCCCGGCGGTCCCCACGTGCACGTGATCGTAGAACAGCGTTTCTTCGACTTCTGCAAAGATGTGGCTGAGGTCAAGGAAGTCCACGCCATCCCGAGCGAGGGCTGCCCCGGCGCTTCGCAGCTCGTCGTAGTAGCCCTTGAAGTGGGGATCGATCGGCTGTTTCGCCAGGGCCTTTCTGCGCTCGGTGGCGGTCATGATCTTGGAGCCTGGGTCCTGGAGCGAGGGCTGCAGGCAGTGGATGTAGGTCGCTCCAACGCCTTCCGCGAGTAGGTGCATCCCACGGGAAGACTCGCTCCAGAGGCGCACCGCGCTCTCCACAAACCCCAGGCGCTGTTCGGTCGTCAGGGCCTGACTCTTCCGCGGCCCCGCGCCGGCCAGAGCATCGCTGTATGCGGACTCGGCTGCCACGAGCGCCCGAAAGGCCCGTTGAGCCCGATTCTGAAGGAAGCGACCGGTCAGCGCGCTGTCGAAGGTCCTGTCCTGAAGGGCGGTCTGGCAGGGCACCAGGAAGTCCCGCCGCGCGACGAGCATGGCCACGAATTCTTCCTGGTGCTGGATGCCCGACTGGGTGTTGGCAGCCAGGTGCTGCCAGTGGTTTGCCGAGGGGAAATCGATGCGAGATCCCACCGTGGCGTTGCGGATTCCGAGCTTGATCTCGTTGTAGCCATCCAGGTTGAGGACGACGTCGGGCCGGCAGCCATGGGCGAGGAAATAGGCGAGTTTGGTCAGCTGCTGGGGCTGCTTGTAGCCCGCCCGGGCCAGGCGCTGAATGTGGACTTTGCGACCTTGGAGTTTGGGGTGTGCAGCGAGGAGGTTCTTGAGGTGGGCCGAGCCCCCCTTGTTGACGCCGACGAAGATCTCCGCAGCCGATCCACCGCAGACTAGAACGGTGAAGTGCTTGTCGCGCTCCTCGGAGAGGTGGAGCTCGACGTAGCGATCGATCAGTTTGCTGCCTTCTTTGGCGTCGTAGCCGAAAAAAGGGTGGAGCAAGCGACTGCCACCGGTGCCTGCACTGCCCCGGACCTGCCCACCAGCGCGGCGGGCTTGTCCCTTGCCCTGGCTGCCTGGATCAGCGTCCCGGCCTGCCTGGTCGCCCAGCACACGGTCGACGAGGGTCTGGATCTCCTCCCGGGCCTCGGATGGACGATAGCCGTCTAGGCGGAGCAGAACCTCAGCCAGGATCGGGCTGAGCAGGAGGGCCAGGGCCACCACCATCCAGCGGCGCCTTCCAGAGGAGGGCCTTCGATTCACGGTTGCGGGGGGCGAGTCGAGGGGGAGCGAGCGGGCTAAGGAATCGAAGATACAATATCGACCCAACAGCGGGCCTCTGGCCCCACTCCCGCATCCCTGATGCCGTGATCCCGCCACGATGACCGAAAAAACTACCCGAGAGGAAAGCCTCTGGGATCGGTTCTGGCTGGGCCCCTGGTGGTGGCTGGTGCCCCTGGCAGCTCTGCTGGTTCCCGCCCTCCTGATTTTCCGCTGGCTGCAGCCCGAATCGGTGGCGATGCCTTTCGTTTACACGGTCTTCTAGCCCCGTCGGGGAGAGGGCTGTAAGCAGCAGGGGGGAAGCGCGGCTGCCGCGCTTCCCCCCTGCTGCTTACGGCCCGGCATGCCGGATCCGATGACGCTTTGCTAGCGCTTGCCGAGGATCTCGAGTTCCCTGTAGGCGTTGCCCTTGCTGTCGGTGCGGAAGCGCTCGTAGCGGAAGATGTTCTCGCTGACTTGGCTCATGACCTCGCGGACCATGCCGTCCTTGCCGCTCTTGCGCTCGACGACCATGCGCTGGTCCGGGCTGCCCTCAACCGCGAGGCACATGGGCAGAACCTCGGAGCCGTCCATGCGATCCCAACCAAGGACGAAGCCGTCGGTGGAGGAGTCGACGCCGAGGACCATCACGGTGCTGAGCGGGCTCTTGCCGATGCTCAGGTCCATGCTGCCCACCATGCGGCTCTGGTCTTCGGTCCAGGTGAATTTGGCGGTGCCGTCGGAGGTGCGCGCACGCTTGGCCTTGGCGGTCGGCCACCAGCGGCTCTGAACCTGCCAGTCTCCGTTCAGCACCTCGAGGGTTTCAAGGCCGGTGCCCTGGACGCTGAGCTCGGCGCGACCGATGTGGATCTCGTTCGGAGAGACGGAGGCGGAGGTCCCGGTGTTCGCACAGCCGGAAAGAAGCAGCAGCGTGGTAGCAGCGCCGCAGAGAATAGAGTTCCAGTGCATGGAGGTCGATTGGTCGGTTGGGCAAGCCGGGCCCATGCCCAGCGCTCCAACTGAATCGGCCCCCGGGGCCTGCAACCTTTTGGCGAACCAAGAACTCCTAGATCAAAGCCCGAGCTGCGTCTCGATCTAGGACGCCGTTGGGCCGGACCTCTAGTCCAGTACCCGCAGGACGCAGTCGACGGTGAAGTTCAGCTGGGCGGGGTCGCGCTGGACGGCGGAGCTGACCACCAGGCCCTCGTAGGAGTTGCGGAGGAAGGTGGCGGTTGCAGCCACCGGTAGATCGCTGCGGAGTTCTTCTTGGCTGCGTCCGGCCTCAAGCACCTTGCGGAAGCGCCGATCGAGTTCATCCATGTGATCCCGTACCACGTCGCGGGCCCAGGGGGCTTCCGGCGACAGGGCCGTTCGAACCATCAGGCAGGCTTGGCCATCGTCCGCGCACAGCTCGCTTACGGCCTTGTCAAAGAATCCGCGCAGGATCTCCTTGGCGGAGCCATCCGCTTCCAGGACCACAAAGAGGGTCTCGCGCACGTTTTGGGTGTACCGGCCCAACACCTCGAGGAAGAGCTCTTGCTTGCTTCCGTAGGTGTCGTACAGGCTGGCACGATGAATCCCCATGGAGTCCACGAGGTTCTGGATCGAGGTGGACTCGTAGCCGCGAGACCGGAAGGCCTCCACTGCCAGGGCGAGCGCCTGCTCACGATCGAATGCTTTGGGACGTCCCATTGCAGGTGTGTTACGTAGCTGCTCCCCTGCACTCCATAGGCAATTTCCCCTAGGGGTTTCGACAGAGTCGGCCAAGTTTGCCTGCTCCGTCGCTAGAATCCCACCTCCGAACTCCCCCTGAGCGCCCTGAAAAGCCCGATTTCCGTGACCCGAGCCCTACCCGACTACCTCGCCGCCAGCGATACCTTTGTCCGCCGCCACGTGGGACCCGACGGGGCGCAAGTGGCCGAGATGCTGCGCATTGTGGACGCCCCCAGCCTCGAGTCCTTGGTGGGGGAGATCGTTCCTACCTCGATCCAGCTGGGACGGAGCCTGGCCCTCGGGCCCGAGCGGGGAGAGCACGAACTGCTGGCCGAGCTCGAATGCATGGCAAGCGCCAACCAGGTACTGCGATCCCACATCGGCATGGGGTACTTCGACTGCATCGTGCCGCCGGTGATCCAGCGCAACGTGCTTGAGAACCCTTCTTGGTATACGCAGTACACGCCCTACCAGGCGGAGATCGCGCAGGGCCGGCTCGAGGCGCTGCTGAACTTCCAGACGATGGTGTCGGACCTGACCGGTCTGCCGCTCGCTGGGGCTTCGCTGCTCGATGAGGCGACGGCCGCTGCGGAGGCCATGGGGCTGTGCGTGTCCGCCGCGCGGGGCAAGCGAATGCGCTTCGTGGCCTCGGATCGCTGCCATCCCCAAACCTTGGCGGTGCTGTCCACGCGCTGCGAGGCGCTGGGCGTGGAGCTCGCGGTCGGCGATGTCGACCAGCTCGACCTCGAGGGAGCCAGCGGCGTGCTGGTGCAGTACCCCGACACGCACGGGCGGGTAGACAGCTTCGATGCGCTCGCCGAGCGGGTGCACGGAGCCGGGGCCTTGCTCGTCGTTGCGACAGATCTTCTGGCGCTTTGCCTGCTGCGCCCGCCCGGGGAATTCGGCGCCGATGTGGCGATCGGATCCAGCCAGCGCTTTGGCGTACCCATGGGGTACGGCGGCCCGCACGCGGCGTTCCTGGCGACCCACGACAAGTACAAGCGTCAGATCCCTGGACGGATCATCGGGATCAGCAAGGACGCCCACGGGAATCCGGCCCTGCGCATGGCCCTGCAAACCCGAGAGCAGCACATCCGTCGGGATAAGGCCACCAGCAACATCTGCACAGCGCAGGTGCTACTGGCGATCATGAGCGGCATGTACGCGGTCTACCACGGACCGGAGGGCCTGCGAACGATCGCGCGCAGGGTGCGCGGTTTGACGGAAGGCCTTGCTGCGGCGCTTGCGGCGGCGGGGATCAGCGTCGAGTCGGGCGAGCGCTTCGACACCCTCATCGTGAACGTAGATCGCGCGGACGCAGTCCACGCCGCGGCGCGTTCCAAGGGGTTCAACCTGCGGCCCGTGGATGACAAGCGAGTCGGCGTCTCCCTCGACGAGACGACCGTGCCGGGCCACCTGACGCAAATTCTGGCGGTCCTTGGTGCTGAGTCTGTCGACGCCCACGAGCACCTGCCGGCTGAACCCCGGGCCTACGGGGCTCCACACGCGCGAACGAGCGATTTCCTGACGCACCCGGTGTTTCACAGCCATCGGTCCGAGCACGAGATGCTGCGCTACCTGCACAAGCTCTCGTCGCGCGACCTGTCGCTGACCACCTCGATGATCGCGCTCGGCTCGTGCACCATGAAGCTCAACGGCACCTCGGAGATGCTGCCGGTGACCTGGAAGGCCTTCGGGGGCCTGCATCCCTTCGTGCCTGTGGAGCAGGCGGCGGGCTACACCCAACTGTTGGACAACCTCGACGTGTGGCTGTCGGAGATCACCGGCTTCCACTCGGTTTCCCTACAGCCCAACGCGGGTTCCCAGGGGGAGTACGCGGGCATGCTGGTGATCCGCGCCTACCACCAGGCGCGGGGTGAGGGGCACCGCGACGTGTGCCTGATTCCGACTTCAGCCCACGGGACCAACCCCGCCAGCGCCGTGATGTCGGGCATGCGAGTGGTGCCTGTCCAATGTGATGCGGGCGGCAACGTGGACGTCGCCGACCTCGAGGCCAAGGCGGAGCAGCACAAGGAGAATCTCGCCGCGATCATGGTCACCTACCCCTCCACCCACGGTGTGTTTGAGGCGGAGATCGTTCGGATCTGCGAGATCGTTCACGCCTGCGGCGGCCAGGTCTACATGGACGGTGCCAACATGAATGCGCAGGTCGGCCTGTGCCGGCCAGGCGACTTCGGTCCTGACGTGTGCCACCTCAATTTGCACAAGACCTTCTGCATTCCCCACGGGGGCGGCGGCCCCGGCATGGGGCCGATCGGCGTGGTTGAGCACCTAGCGCCCTACCTCCCGGGGCACCCCGTGGTGGCCACGGGTGGCGACCAGGCCATTGGGGCAGTAGCAGCAGCCCCCTGGGGCAGCCCTTCGATCCTGCCGATCTCGTGGGTGTACATCGCGCTGATGGGCGCCGAGGGCCTCGCCCATGCGACGCGCACTGCGATCCTCTCCGCGAACTACATGGCCAAGCGCCTCGAGGGCCACTACGAGGTGCTCTACCGCGGCGCGAACGGTCGCGTGGCGCACGAGTTCATCATTGACCTGCGGCCCTTCGAAGCCACCGCGGGCACGAGCCCTGAGGACGTAGCGAAGCGGCTGATGGACTTCGGTTTCCACGCGCCGACGATGTCGTTCCCGGTGAGCGGCACGTTGATGATCGAGCCTACGGAGTCGGAGTCCCAGCCCGAGCTGGATCGACTGGTGGAGGCGCTGATCTCGATTCGGGCGGAGATCGCCCTGGTCGAGCGCGGCGAGCTGCCGCGGGACGACAACCCGCTCGTGAACGCGCCGCACACGGCGGCCGTGGTCAGCGCGGAGAACTGGTCCCACCCCTATTCCCGTGAGCAGGCGGCCTGGCCCGCCGCCTGGGTGCGGGAGCACAAGTTCTGGCCGAGCGTGGGCCGCATCGACAACGGCTTTGGGGACAAGAACCTCATCTGCACCTGTCCTCCGATTGAGGCTTACGCCGAACCGGAAGCCGTTGGAGCCAAGGTCGGATGAGGCTCTACTTCGACGGCGAGCTCACCTACAAGGCCTACTACGATCCCGACACCTCGGTGATCGACGTCATCTCCAATGCCTTCGAGGAGGAGGGAAGGTCCGACGCTTTCGGCGGCGGGTTGAACATCTGCGTTGATGACGAGGACAACATCTGCAGCCTCAGCCTGGATCTCGCGGCGGACACGGGCGAGGTTCCCGTGGCCGACCGGCCTGAGGTGGCACCGGAGGCCTACGTTGCGGATGTCGAGGTCGTGCGTGAGGCGACTCCCCGCTACCGCTTCGATCCCTCCGCGGGCACCCTGCGGGTGGCCTTCGGGGACCTGGATTCCCTCCTGTGGGCACGCCTCAAGCGCAACTTGATCTGGCTCGGCATCGATGATGACAGCCGGCTTGCTTCCATGGTGGTCGAGGGCATCAGCCGCGACCCGGGGGGGAAGGCCCAGGCGGCCTGGCTGCAGGAGATGGCGGGGCGAGGATGACCGCAGCCCAGCTCAAGGCCTGTGCGGACTACCTGGAGGCCACCTACCTTCCGCGCCTGCGGGCAGCTGCAGCGGTCTTGCCACCGGAGGACCTGTGGTGGAGGCCTTACCCCGACTGCATCGCGTTCGGCACGATTCTCGTGCACCTGGAGGGCAACGTGCGCCAGTGGATCCTGGCCGGGGTCCTAGGAGCCGACGACCACAGGGCGCGCAGCGCGGAATTTCGCGCGGACGCCTCTTCGGAGCCCCGGAGCGTTGCGGAACTCTTGGCGGCCCTCGCCGGCACGGTGGGGGAGGCGGCTGCAGGGATCCGCGGCCTGGACTCGGATCGAGCTGGGGCCAAGCTGCAGATCCAGGGCTTTGATACGACCGTCGAAGGCGCCGTCCTGCACGTGACCGAGCACTTCTCCTGGCACACGGGCCAGGCGGTATGGATCGCGAAGGCGCGCGCCGGTGCTGGCCACGGCCTGGCGTTCTACAACGACGCCGAGCTGGAATAGGATCGGCCGCTGCGCAGGCAATGCTGCACACCGGCCGAATGCACTGTCCCGCAGACGCCTACTGGGGCTGGAGGAAGCGGGCCCAGTTCGAGTCGGCCTCCGGAGCGAGGGCCTTGGCCCCACCCTTGTTCTTCCACTTCGCCCGGGTGTCCGCGAGCCAGCCGTCATAGAAGAGGTAAAGCCGGCCTGCTTCGATCGTGAAGGATGCTGGGTCGATGTCGACCTGGCTGCCTTCGCCCTCCGCCATCGCCCAGGCGCACCAGCCGCCATAGGCGGGGACGAAGCGCTGGGGGTTGGAGGAGAACGCTTCCTCGTTCTCCGGCGAAGCGAAGCGGTAGGTCACCCCGTCGAATTCAGCGGTGATCGCGGGGTTGCCTGTCCTCGGTTTCCCCCCGTAGACGGGGTGGTAGGAGACCGGGTCGAAGCCCTGCATGCCCAGGCCCTTGCGCGTGACGTTCGCGACTCGGGCCTCTCCGCGCAGGTGCTCCATGGGGGGCCGAGACCCACCACTTGAACACGCGCAGAATGCCAAGACCAGGCCGAGAGAGAGCCAGCGGATCGGGACGGTAAGCATGCGGTTACGGCTCATTGGAAGTCGATGCTGACGGCGTCGGTGAAGTTGGACGTCGGCGTGGGGTTCGCGTCCCGGTGCCACATCTGGAAGTTCCAGGTTTCACCGGCCAGGATCGGCACGGGCGGGCTAAGGGGGATCGACAGGGTGTCGATGTCGATGGCGATCTCGCCACCCGCGCCGGAGTTGCCCACCTGGCTGTTGAAGCGCGCGATAGGTGAACCGAGGCAGAGGTCGCCCTGGCTACCGCCGGGGTTCATGATCAGTGCCTGGGTGCGGGAGGCCACCAGGTAGCCGAACTGGTTGGTGGGTAGCTGGCTAGCCGTCAGGGTCAGCGGGTTGCCGCCAGCTACGTTGCTGCCGCTCGCGACCAACACGCCGGGCTGGCCCGTCGAGTTGGGAGTGGCGGGCGAGCAGTAGCTGGTGCCGAGGCTATCGGCTTCCTGCAGGTAGACAAAGGTCCCGACGCAGCGGCCGAGGACCATGTCCTGGTCGCCATCGCCGTCGATATCGAAGACCGCTACGTCGTGCATGCCGCGCAGTTCGTTGACCGTCAGTCCGACGACGCCCTTCCAGCCACCGTTGCCGGCCTGCTCGGCTTCTTCCTGCAGGGTGATCAGGTCGCCGGGCGTCCCGCCGGGGTTGCGGTAGATGTGCAGGCGGCGATTGCACCCGGCGAGGTCCACGTCCACGTCGCAGATCAGCGCATCGTTCCAGCCGTCACCGTCCAAGTCGGTGACCAGGTTGTTGCCGCCGAATCCATCGTCGGAGCCGCCGAGGATGTCCACCGGGATGTTGTTCGACCAGTCGACACTGCCGTTGGCGTTGTTGCCCTGGTTGTAGTTGACCCGGTCGTTGCCGTTGGAGCTGACCAGCAGGTCGGGCAAGTTGTCGTTGTTGAGGTCGCCGGTCGAGACGAAGTACGGCGACTGTGTGGACGCGTTGGCGGACAGGTTGAAGGTGCCCACGGCCGCGGGATCGTTGTAGGCGACCTGGACGCGGGAGGGGTTGACGAAGGAGTTGGTCTTGACGATATCGGCGTTGCCGTCACCATTTAGGTCGCGCATCTCGCTGGAGTGCCCGAAGCCGGAGTTGGTCATCTGGGTGGTCATGCGAACGGCGGTCTCGTCGGTGAACAAGGCCGAGCCGTCGTTGATCAAGAGGCGATCGTTCATGTCGCCGCCGCCACCTCCGCCGGTGGCGTCGGAGAAGTACAGATCCAGGTCCCCGTCGTTGTCGACATCGCCGACGGACACCGAGCAGAAGCGCGGGAACTGGGCGCCGACGAGCAGCGGGAAGAGGGCGTCTTCGTACCGCAGGCCGAGCCAGTCACCGTTGCTGTCTTCACCCAGGTTCAGGTAGATGCGCGGGTGGGAGATTTCCTTGGGCTGGCCCGAAGTGAAGGTCACCGCGGTCACCACATCCAGCCAGCCATCGCCGTCCAGGTCAGCGATCTGTACGTCGCGGTCGTTGGTGGGGGTGAGGAAGCCCTGATCGCCGGCAACGCTGGACGATGTAGCGAATGCCAGCGTGCTATCGGTGAGCACGCCGCCCTCGTTCAGGAACAAGACGTTGGTCCGGCGCCCCGCGGTGGTGAAGCCCTGCTTGCGGACGCTGATGAGATCGATGTCTCCGTCCTGGTCAAGATCTGCCCAGGCGTAGTCCTTTTCCTGGGTGTCGCCGGCGCCGACGGTGTTGTCGGCGACGAGGCTCGTGGGGGATTCAGCGTAGGTCAGCCATTCGTTGCCGAATTGGGCACTCGCGGTGGAGCTGAGCGCTATGCAGCCGGCAGTGGAAAGGAAGCCGCCAAAGGGGCGGGCGTAGGGGATTCGTCGCATGGAGGCAACCCTACCCTGCGGCCCCAGAGCCGGCTACGCAGACCGATCGGGTTGTTCCTCTTGGAGACCGATTGCACACAAGATCCGGCTCTTTACGGACATCATTGGCACCGAGCCGCCGTGGGGGACTCCGCCGACCTCCTCGAATGGGAGACTGGACAGCCAGATCGGTCCGTCGAGGGGGTCATCGGGAAGTCGGCCGTGGCTGCCGCGCACCAGGCCCGCATCGACGGGGATGACATCCATCGCGTACCGCATGCCCAGCTTCTTCATCGCTAGGCGGCGGGCGATCCGAACCATGGGGAAGCGCAGGCCGGGGTCCAGGAACATCTCGCAGGGGTCGTAGCCCGGCTTGCGGTGGATGTCGACCGTGCGCGCGAAGTCGGGCTCCCTGTCTGCCCCGTCCCAGTAGTAGTAGGTGAACCAGGAGTGCGCGTCGGAGACGCAGACCAGTTCTCCGGCGTTGGGATGATCGAGACCAGCGGCGGTGCGCTCGGGTCCGCTGAGCACCTGCTCGACGCCGTCGATGGACTCTAGAAGCCGGCGAGCTTCGCGCTCGGCTTCCGCGTCTCTGCAGTAGACGTGGGCGACCTGATGGTCGGCCATGGCGAAGGCGCGGCTGCCGTAGACGTCGAGCACGTCGCCCGTGGGCGTCTGGCGCGCGACGAGCAGGCCGGCCCGGCGCAGCGCCAGGTTCAAGTGCACGGGCCTGTCGACGGGCATGATTCCGTACTCGGAGACCGCCACGATCTCCGCTCCGTGGGACCTGGCCCCTGCAACGAGGTCACCGACGATGCTGTCGAGATCCCGCAGGGCCTGCACCGACTGGGGGGCGGTGGGACCGAAGCGCTGATGGTCGTAGTCGAGGTGGGGCAGATAGGCCATCGTCAAGCTCGGCCGTTTTTCGGCGAGCGTTCGGAGGGCGGCGTCCGCGATCCAGCGTGAAGAAGGCAGGCCCGCCTTGGGGCCCCAGAAATCGAAGAACGGGAAGCTCCCAAGGGCCTGCTCGGTGGCGACGCCGAAATCCGTTGGCCAGGCGTAGATCGCGGGGATCTTGCGTCCGTCGGCGGGATAGTAAGGCCTGGGGGTGATCGACCAGTCGACCGCTGCGCCCAGGTTCCACCACCAAAAGAGCTTTGCGCAGGTGAACTTTGGGTCCAGCCGGCGCGCGGTCTCGTACACCTTTTCACCTTCGACCAGAGCGTTGTGCTGTCTCCACAGATTGACTTCGCCGGTGCTGGGCAGGCGCCAGCCATTGGCCACCGCGCCGTGCTGGGCGGGCGAGGTGCCGGTCAGCATCGTGGCCTGGGCGCTACAGGTGAGCCCCGGCAGGATCCCCTGCATGGGGGCCATCGAGCCGGTTTCCGCCAGGGCGGCGAGGTGGGGGGTATCGGGACCGATTTGCCGGGCCGTCAGGCCGACGAGGTCGAGCAGTAGGATGGGGCGCACCCCGCGGATGCTACGCGGTTCCCCGCTCCCGGTGGGCATCCTGCGTGCACTGGGTTTCCGGTCGGCGCATGAACTGGGCCATGATCTGGGCGAGCTGCTCCGCCACGAAGGGCTTGGAGATGTAGCCATCCATGCCTGTGTCCAGGCAGCGCTGCCGGTCTTCGGCCATCGCATTGGCGGTCATCGCCACGATCGGTACCCGGTCCAGTCCATTTCGACGCTCGTTGTTGCGCTGGAAGCGGGTGGCTTCGTAACCGTCCATGACTGGCATTTGGCAGTCCATCAGGACCAGCGAGTACCACGTCGACTCGATGGCTTCGAGGGCCTCAGAACCATTGGAGGCGACGCTGACCGTGATGCCGAAGCGCTCGATGAGCTTGCGAGCCACGATCTGATTGACCCTGTTGTCCTCGACGATCAAGACCGGGCCATCGCACGGGAAAAGCACTGGATCCTCGGCCGGCAGGGGCGCGCAAGGCTGCTCCAGGAGATCCTCGGTCCTATTCTGGTCGATGGCCGGCAGCCTGAGGGCCACCCAGAAGGTCGAGCCCCCCATGGGGTTGCTGCCGGCGTTGATGCTGCCGCCCATCAGGTCGACCAGCTGCTTGCAGATCGTGAGTCCCAGGCCCGTGCCCCCGAAGCGGCGGGTCGTCGAGGCATCGGCCTGGGCGAAGGGCTCAAACAAGCTTGCGCGGCGCTGGGGGTCGATGCCGATGCCCGAGTCGATGATCTCGATGAGCAGGCCGGCCTGCGCCTCGTCTCCGGCTGCGTCCTCGGGATTCAAACGGGAATCGTCCGGCTCCAGCGGGGTCACACGGAGCAGCGTGCCACCCTCCGACGTGAACTTGACCGCGTTGCCAACTAGGTTCATCACCACTTGACGCACTCGGACCGAGTCGCCCTGGAAGAGCCTTGGCAGTCGACTCGAGTACTCGAACTGGAGCGTTGTGTCCTTCTTCTTGGCCTCCGTGCTGAGCAGCGCGACGACGTTCTCCATCGCGCACTTGAGGTCGAAGGGCTCCAGTTCGAGCTCCAAGTGACCGGACTCGACCTTGGATAGGTCGAGGACATCGTTGAGGATGGTCAGCAGGGCTCTGCCTGACTGGATGATGGTCTCGGTGTGTTCGCGAGACGCGCCGTCCTGCTCGGTGCCGAGCAGGATCTGCGCCATTCCAAGAATCCCGTTCAGCGGCGTCCTGATCTCATGGCTCATCGTCGCCAGGAAGCTAGCCTTGGCCTTGGCCGCCGCCTCTGCGGCCTCCTTGGCTAGGACCAACTCTTCACGCACAGTCACCCGTTCGGTGATGTCGGTGTGGGTACCGACCATGCGGATTGCAGCGCCGTCCAAGGCGCGTTGGACGACCTTGCCCCGGGCTAGGATCCAGCGCCAGCTGCCGTCCTTGTGCCGCATGCGGTACTCGACCCGATAGGCATCGACTTTGCCGCACAGGGCCTCGTGAACGAGGGCGTGTGTGGTGGCTAGATCGTCGGGGTGAAGGCTGGCCTGCCAGGCATCGAGCTTGTCCTCGAACTCATGATCGGCGTAGCCCAGGATCTCCTTGTAGCGTGCGGAGAAGCTCACTCGATCTTCCTGCACCCACCAGTCCCAGACCCCATCTTCGCTGCCCATCAACGCAAGCCGGCCGCGCTCTTCACGCTCCCGAAGCTTCCGCGCGATCTCGTGCTGGTTGGTGATGTCCTGGAAGACCCCGTAGACGAGCCGCGGGGGGCCGAACAAGTTGTGATCGACGTCGCCCATGGCCCGCACCCAGATGTCTCTCCCGGTCGCGGTACGCATCGGGATTTCGACGTCCATGGGGGTCCCGTCCGCCAGCAGCTGCTCAAGGCAGCCCTCCACGATCCGGCGGGATTCTTCCGGGTAGTAGGCGAGGGCCTCCTCGACGCTGGGCTGGCGGCCTGGGTCGAGATCGTGGATGGCGAAGACCTCTTTGGACCAGGTCAACTCCATGCTGTCCAGTTCGATGGACCAGGAGCCGATTCCCGCCATGGAGCCTGCCTTCTCGGCGACCATGTAGCTGTGCCGAAGCTCCGCAGAGATGCGCTTCTTGGTGGTGATGTCGACCACCAGCCCCCGCAGGCGTGTCTGGGGGCCCTCAACTTCGACGCCGATCCCGTGACAGCGGAACCAGCTATCCGGCTGCCCCTTCGCGCGCAGCACGAGCGCCCGATCGATCCTTGAGCCTGTTCTGATGAGGCCGCGCAGATCCCCAATCAGCCTTTGGCGGCCTGTGCGGTCGAGGAGCCGCAGGACTGTTCGTAGCTCATATTGGGTCTGGCTGTCGCCATTTCCCAGACCGAGCATGTACTCCAGGACTGGGGAAAGCCGCAGCCCAAAGTCAGGGTCGTAGCTCCAATGGCCAGTGCCCGCGAGGGCTTCCAGGCGGGTTACCGGGTTGGAGTATTGGAGCGGGTCGACGGGCATGGGCGAGCTTGGTTGGTCAGCTGCCGTCGGCTTCTGGTTGGAAGATCGGCGTCAGCGCAGAGCGAGACCTGACTTCTGGTCGACCAAGCACGGCGATGGCGACGGGTGCAGCGGTCATTCGTCCACCGAGTCGGATTTCCATCCAGGGGATGAGACGGGGCGGGGGCGCTGGGTTACGCGAGGGTGACTCCGACCCCAATCCGGCGACCGGATCCCGACGGGTCGCTATCCTGGTTTGCCTATGGTTGGTTTTCTCAAGCGCCTCTTCGGCGGCAAAGGCATCTTGATCCCGGACGCAGACAAGCTCGAGGAGGGCATGGCGCGCAAGGTGGACATCGGCGACCCAATGGCCGATGGTCGCCAGGTGTTGCTCTGCCGCACGGGGGGCAGGGTCTACGCCCTTGACGCGGAATGCCCCCATGCGGGCGGGCGCCTGATCCCTGGGCCCCTGGTGGACGGCAAGCACGCGATCTGTCCGCTGCACAACTACATCTTCGATCCCAAGAATGGAGCGGTGGTGGAGGGGGCCTGCAAGGCGGCCAGGACCTACAAGGTCAAGGAGGCGGGCGGGAACCTGGAGCTGTTCCTCTAGCCAGAATGGCGGAGCCCCTGCCAGCACGGCGGAGAGCCACCTTGGTCCCCAGCGGCCGCGGTCCAGCCCCCCGGCAACCTTCTGTCGGTTCGGCCGTAACCCCAGAAGCGCCCGGCCCATAAACCTTCGTCCCATGCTCCGTTCCCTCTTCTTCGCCCTCACGGCCCTCTCCGGGGCGGTTCAAACGGCCCCCGTGGCCCAAGCTGAGACGCTGAGGCGTTCCTGGCTGCCCGGCGATGCCCACTGGGTGGCCCACCTGGACATGGAAGCCGTTGGACGCAGCGTCCTCGGCCGTTCCGCGCGGGCATGGGGGCGCGAGCACAGCCACCTGGCCGAGCGCTTGGCGGCCTTCGAGGAACGCTACCGCCTGGAACCTTTCCAGGATCTCTACGGGCTCACGCTCTACGGGTCCTCTGCAGCCCCCGGCGACGCGGTGCTGATCGCGGTGGCTTCACCGAGGCTCGATGAGCTGTTGGCCAAGCTGCGGGCCCATCCCAAGCACAGCTCCGAGCTCCACGATGAGCTCGAGGTCCATACCTGGGCTGGCGACGATCTGCCGACCTCGGATCCGCCCCTGGCCTGGTTCGGGCAGCTCCTGCGCGGGGGCGAGAACGTGCCGCCGGGCCGCCGGAACGCACGTGTCTTGGTCCTGGCCGATCGCGAGGACTTGCTGCGTTCTGCGGTTGCCCTGGTCAGCGGAGCACCGGACGCGCCGACGACGCTGGCCGGCAACGAATCTCGGCTCCTCGACGCGGACCCCGGGCCGGGCACGACCCTCTACATCGAGGCGGGGCGCGGTCTACCCGAGCTCCTCGGCCGCCTGCCGAATTCGCGCCTGGCCAAGCAGGCGCGTCGCGTGCGAGTCATGCTCGGCGAGCACAAGGGCAGGGCCGGGATGCGGGTGCGCATCTCGACGGGCAACCGTGGCAACGCCCGAGACGTGGCCGACGTGCTGCGCGGAGGCTTGCGACTCCTGCGCCTGATGGCCAATTCGAGCAATCTTGGGCCCGAGGTTGCAGCTTGGATCGATGAGGTCCGCGTGGAAGAGAAACGCGCGGACGTCTATCTGAGTTTCCAGGGCAACGCGGTCGAGCTCGCCGCCGAGCTCGAGGCCGTGCTCGCCCGTCTACCGGCCAGTGGTCTGCTGCCCCTGGACGATTTCCCGAACGCTGGGGGCCCTGTGGTGACCCCCGAAGCGCTTCCCGCGTCGACCCCTCCCGGCTCCCGCCCCAGCAAGAACGAAACCCCATGACGACGACGAAGGAACAAGAGGGGCGCTTGGTGCGCGCAGCGCTGGCCGGGGACACGGCGGCCTTTGGCGAGCTCGTCGATCGCTACTCCGCTCCCCTATTCCGGTTCCTGCGCCTGCGCACGGGCAGCACCGAGGACGCGGAGGAGCTGCTCCAGGACGCCCTGTTGCGCGCCTGGACCAAGCTCGATCTCTACGACGCACGCTGGCGCTTTTCGACCTGGCTGTACACCCTCGCTTCCCGATTGGCCGTCAGCCGCCAGCGTCGTGCTGTTCTGCCATGCGTCGGCGCCGATCCGCTGGATGGCTGCACGGTCGAGAATGATCCGGGCGCCGCGGTCGCCTGCACCGAGGAGCGCGACAACCTGTGGACTCTGGCGGCGGAGGTGCTGACCACCGATCAGCGCTCTGCCCTTTGGCTGCGCTATGGCGAGGGCTTGGAGCCTATCGAGATCGCGCGCATTCTCTCCAAGCGCGCCAGCACGGTGCGCGTGCTGCTCTTTCGCGCCCGGGAACGGCTGGCGGCCCACCTGCCCCCGAGCGTACCCGCTCCGGTGCAGGCTCCCGAGTCCGCTGGGCTAGGCCCCGTCGCGCCTTCGACCCTGGGAGGTGCGCTGTGAATCCCCGTGAACGGGAGGCGGGTCGCTCGCCCATGGAGGAACTCGAGGCGCGGCTCGCCCGCGATGCACGCAGCCTGGGTTCTGGCCTGGAGCCCGCCCATGATGTGCTAGCCGCGCTCGATCTGCCGCCGCGCGCGTCCGGCCTGCGCCGCCAGCCGCGTCTGACGACCTTGGCCCGTGCGGCGGTTTGCGGCGCGCTTGCGACGCTGCTCCTGGCCGGCGCCGACGATCGCGCGGGCCTGCGCGGTGCGGGTCGCTTCGTGCCCGCGGCCCAGCCCCGTTTCCAGGCGCCAGTCGCTCCGGCGGAGGCGGCCAAGGATCTGGCAGCCCTGCTATCGGGGGGCGATGCCACACCCCTAGCCGAAGAGTGGGCCGCGCTCGCACGCGACGCCGAAGGGCTGCTCGAGGAGTTGTCCAAACGCGTCGCGCCCCTGGCCAACGTGGTTCAGTCACCGGAGTAGCGGGGCTTGCGACTCGCGGCTGTCGAGGGGGGTGGCACGCGCTTTCGCTGCGCAGTCGGGGACGAGCACGGCAGGCTGCAAGAAACCTGGGACGTGCCGACGACCGATCCCCATGGGACCCTCGGCGGGGTTGTTGCGGCGCTTCGAGATTCCGACGTCCAGGCCCTTGGGATCGCTTGTTTCGGACCCCTGGGCCTCGATCCCGACCGGGCGGACTACGGGCACCTGCTGAGCACGCCCAAGCCCGGTTGGGCCGGGGTCGATGTGGCGGGCCGCCTGGGGGCGGAGTTGGGGGTGCCGGTGGGCTTGGACACGGACGTGAAC
>CAYWNK010000102.1:0-19862 GCA_964459495.1 uncultured Planctomycetaceae bacterium | reverse complement strand
CCCCAAGCGGACCCCGCCGATCTCTTGCGCGAGTCCCGCTGGGTCGAGCGGCTCGCTCTGCGGCTGGTCGGGGACGCGGCCGCCGCACAGGACCTGAGCCAGGAGGTCATGGTCGTCGCGCTCCGCCAGCTCCCCTCGCGGAAGGAGGACACAAGGCCCTGGTTGGCTTCGGTGCTCCGGCGACTGGCCCTCCGATGGCGCCGTGATCGGAGTCGCGCACGGGCCCGCGAGGACGCCTCGATCGGTGGACTTGGCGATTCCGGATCCACGCTTGAGCCCGACTCACAGCTGCCCTCGACGGACGAGCTCGTCGCCCAAGCAGAGCTGCGCCGCTGGGTCGGCGAAGAGGTCGAGAAGCTCCCCGAACCCGGTCGCGGCACCGTGATGCTGCGCTACTTCCACGACCTGTCCGCAGCTGAGATCGCCCGGCTACAGGGCATCCCCGCCGGAACCGTTCGAGCCCGCCTCAAGCGCTCCCTCGATCTCGTGCGAGCCGCCATGGACAAGCGCAGCGACATCGAACAGGGACGGCAGCACTGGGCCCTCACAACTCTGGGCCTGCCGGACATCCGGACGATCCTAGGGCCCTTGCCTCCAGCCCCAACAGCGTCTTCACCCCCGGCCCCAATCGCTGTGACCACCGCGCCTGGGGCCCCTGCCATTCCGCTTCTTGCCATCGCCATGTCGACCAAACTCGCCGTCGCCGGCCTCGCCGCTCTCTGTTTCGCCGCCCTAGGAAGCGCCCTCTGGAGGAACCAATCGCAATCCCCTCCCCCCCTTGGACTCCAGCAGGGGCAGGCAGCCGATTCTCGGAATGGGGTCGCTCTCACCGACGCCGGGGGAGCCCTTGCCCCCCAGGGCCGCCGCGAAGGCCCCACAACTGCTCCTGCGACCACCCCTGGGGTCCAGGGCCTGGCCACCACCGAAACGAATCGCCCGGTGGCCATTGTCCAGGCGCAGATCGTCGACCATCTCGGCCAGGGCCTGCAGGGCGCCGAGCTGCGCTGGTATGACGGCGACGCTAACTCCGCCAAGGCCATCGCCGCATCCAACGGCCGCGTCCAACTCGTCGGACAGACCGGCTCCGAGGGGGAATCCGCGGTTTGCGTCGCGTCCTATCCCGGCCTCGCCCAGCACTTCGAGCGGACGCAGCTTCGTCCCGGTGAAACGAATGACCTTGGTGAACTGGTCCTGGGGCCCGCTGGATCGCTCGCCGGAATGGTGGTCGACGGTGCCGGAGACCCGGTCGCAGACGCGCGCGTCGTCGTCGTCGACCCCGCCAACGTCCAAGGCCTCCCTGCAGAATTGCGCAGCCACGGACCCCAGCCAAAGCTCCCTGTTCCGAGCACAAGGGCGACGAACGGCTCATTCCTGATCCATGACGTGGGGACTGGTTTCCGGCAGCTCTGGGCCGGTGCACCTGGGTTTGCGTACGCGACTTCGGAGCCAATCGAAGTGCTAGAGAGCGTCGTTCACGACGGACTCGTGTTGGTGCTCGAGCCCTTGATCAACGATTCGCGTATCAGCGGCATCGTCCTGGATCCCGAAGGGCTGCCCATCGGAGGACAGAGCGTCCGCTATTCGCTCCGTCACCCCGGCGGAGGCCAGTCGGCCGGCTTCCGCACGAAATCCGACGGGACCTTTTCGCTCTTGCTCGACAAACAGGTCCCCCATGACTTCATCGCCGCCGATCTGCCCGGTGGGCGCTGGGTCACCGTAGTGCGCACCGGCGTGCCGCCCGGAACAGCTGACATGGTGCTCCAGTTTCAGGAATCGACGACCACGGAGGTTTTGGTTCTGTCGAATACCGGTCCACTCCCGGAGCAAGCTGCCTTGGCGTTCTATCCGGCGCTCGAAAAGGGGGAATCGAGCCCCCTGGAAGGACTGGCCCTGTTGTTTCGCAAGGTCGTTGACCTGAGTTCTCCGATCGCTCTTCCGACTCCCGCCGATCGCTGCCAACTGACCGTGACCGCCCCCGGTTTCGCGGTCGCGCAAGCCGGCCCATTCCAAGCAGGCGCGGTACCGAAGCGCATCAAGGTTGCCCTCACCCCCCTCCCCGGAGTCTGCGGGGTCGTCATTGCGGATGGCGATCCCGTCGCCGGAGCCAAGGTTGAGCTGGGCAGGCTCCTAGAGCCCGGCGAGCGATACCTGCTTTCGGGCTACCCGATGAACCAGCAGGCCGTAGACCCCCAGGGG
The DNA here is from genome assembly GCA_964459495.1 of uncultured Planctomycetaceae bacterium. Lineage (GTDB taxonomy): Bacteria > Planctomycetota > UBA1135 > UBA1135 > CAYWNK01. The sequence goes on along the minus strand of CAYWNK010000102.1, from coordinate 17,666 downwards.
ACGACAACAGACGGACAAGGACGATTCGTCTTGCACATGCGCGAGAACGCTTCGTACGTGGTCCGAGCCAGCGCAGACGGCTATGCAACGACCGAGAGCGCGCCGCTGCAGCTCGACGCCGAGCAGGGCAGAGACGGCATCGAGCTTTGGCTCGGCCCGGGCGGCTCGATCGAGGGCCGCGTCATCAATACCGACGGAGGCATGATCGCGGGGACGATTGTTGCCGCCAGCCGGGGCGACAAGGACATCCGCAATCAGCGTGTTGGCGCAGACGGACGCTTTGCATTCACCGCCCTGACGCCCGGCCGCTGGAACGTCACCGAAGTCGAGGAGGAGTACGATCCACGCCTTCCCTCCTACACGCACAGCAGCAAGCTCTCACACGAACTCGACTTCAACTGCGAGGTCATCGACGGCCGGGTCACGCAGTTCGATCTTCGCCGGGATCTAGACCTCCCCCGGCCCCTGGAGGGCTACCTGCGTTTCTCAGGAGTCTCGCGCGTCGGCTGGACCGTACGCGCCATGGAAACCCCATCCGGCATCGCTCCGGATCTGGCCACCGGCATCACCGATACCTACGGGATCTTCCATCTCGACGTACCGGGAAACGGCCCTGTGGAGCTGCGACTCACGCAGCCTGGGGGCGCATTCGAGTTGCGCTGCACCTCCCTACAGCTGCCCCCTGGCGGGCTTTCCCTCCCCCTTGACCTGCCCTCCGGCAAGGTTGCCGGAACCGTTGATCCCAGCGCGCTGGCGCCGGGCAAGCCTCTCCGCTATCGGTGGACGGGCACCCTTGAGGGCCAGGATTTCGAGGCGCTGTGGCACGTGGAGCCCGACGAAAGAGGCTCGTTCACCCTCGATCCGGTGCCAGCTGGACACGGCGCGCTCGGCTATTGGGTGTCGACGTCCGAGTGGTCAGGCAAGTGGACAGAGCTCGCGACGACCACCGTCACAGCGGGATCCACGGCGCAGATGTAGGCCAGAGGCCGCGAGCCCGTGGTCTCGTCTGCCGGCCAACCATCCATGGGAGTCGCAAACTAGCCCCGCAGCCGATCGAGCGACACCGCTGCGACGATGATCGTGCCGATCAGGATTTCCTGCACATAGGTCGGCACGCCAACCAGGTTGCAGCCGGTGGCAAGCGATGCCATCAGCAGCGCGCCCAGCAGCGAGCCTAGGATCGAGCCCGTGCCGCCGTTCAGCGACGCGCCACCGATGACCACGGCGGCGATGACGTCCAGCTCCAGCCCGAGCGCCGCGGTGGGATCGCCGACGCCGACGCGCCCGAGCTGAAGGGCGCCCGCCAGCCCGGCAAGGGCCCCGGCGAGGGCGTAAATCTGTACCTTGCGCTTGCCCACGGCGATGCCGCACAGGCGCGCGGTCGCCTCCGACGAACCGATCGCCAGGGTGTGCACACCGAAGACCGTTCGGGCGAGCACCACAGCGAAGAAGATCGCGAGGCCCGCGGTGATCAGGAGCCCCGGCGCGGTCCAGGACTTCACCAGCAGGTCGGCCAGGGGCGCCACCGCCTCAGGGTCGGGCTCGATCGTGCGCTCGCCGCCGATCCACTTCGCCAGGCCCCGCGCGATGCCCATCGTCCCCAGGGTCGCGATGAATGGAACGATCCGCAGCCCCGCGATCAGCGCGCCATTGAGGAACCCGAAGAGCGCACCCGCCAGGATCGCAGCGGGCACCGCCAGCCAGACCGAATGACCGGCGCGCAGGACGGTTGCGCCGGCCATGGAAGCGAGCGCGATCACCGACCCCACAGACAGATCGATGCCCCCAGACGCGATCACAAACGTCATCCCGATCGCGCCGAGCGCCACGACCACGGTCTGCACCGGGATCGTGACCAGGTTGCGGGCCGAGAGAAAGGCAGGCTCGAGGGAGGCGAACACAGCGCCGACCACGAGCAGCCCGATGAGCGGTGCCAGTCGTTCGAGCAGACGGCGTACACGGGCGCGGGAGGGGCTGACTTCAGGCATGTTCTAGGTCCGCGCCGCGGGTCGCGGCGTCCAGGAGTTCGTGCTCGGTCCACTGGCCGCTTGGGCGGGCTTCTCCAAGGCGGCCCCGGTGCATGACCGCGATGCGGTCGCAGACGCCGAGCAGCTCGGGGTTGTAGGAGCTCACGACCAGCAGGGCTTTGCCGGAGGCGGCGAGTTCACCCATCAGCCGGTACACCTCCACCTTCGCACCCACATCGATGCCCCGCGTGGGCTCGTCGAACAGCAGCACGTCGCAGTCGTGGTGCAGGAGCCGCGCGATCGCGACCTTCTGCTGATTGCCCCCCGATAGCTCCCCCACGGACTGCCAGGGGCTGCTGAATCGAAGGCCGAGCCGCGAGGCCCAGTCGGCGACGGCTCGGGACTGGGCCGCCCTTGAGAACATGCCGCGGCGGAGTACCGGGCCAGGCCGGGAAAGACACAGGTTGGTCGCGATGGACAGATTCAGCGCCAGGCCCTCAACCTTGCGGTCCTCGGACAGGAGCCCGACGCCCTGGGCCAGCCGATCCGCAGGCCCCTTGGCCGCAGCGACCGCCCCAGCGATGCGGACCTCGCCGGCGACCACGGGATCGAGCGCGAAGAGCGCGCGCAGCAGCTCGGTGCGCCCCGCCCCCACGAGCCCTGAGATCCCCAGGATCTCACCTCGCCGGAGGGTGATGCCGACGCCGCTGGGCACGGGATCCGCCGAGAGACCGTCGAGTTCGAGCAGTACCTCGCCTGGCTCGTGGGGTACCCTGGGAAAGAGCTCCTCGACGCTGCGCCCCGCCATCAGGGACACCCAGTGATCTGGTCCCGTCGAGGCGACCTCTCCAGCGCCGACCGTCTTGCCGTCTCGCAGCACCGTGAAGGCTGCCGCCACATCCGCCACCTCTTCGAGGAAGTGGCTAATCCAAATCACCGACACGCCGTTCGCCGCCAGCGTGCGCACGCAGCTGAACAGCTGCTCGGCGTCGCCGCGCCCCAGCGAGCTGGTGGGTTCATCGAACACGATCACGCGCGCCTGGGCCGCGAGGGCTCGGGCAACCTCGACCAGCTGACGGGCTGCCGGCGAGAGATCCGCGACCCGGGCGGCGGGATCCGGCGCTCCCGGGCCGAGCAAACCGAGAGCCTTGGCCGCGATGCTGCGACGCTCGGCTCGATCGATCCGACCGCCCGATCGCGACGGCTCGGTACCGAGGACGATGTTCTCCTCGACCGTTAGCGCTGGTGCGAGGTTCAGTTCCTGGTAGATCATCGCGACGCCAGCGTCCCGGGCCTCCACCGGTCCGCGCGGCGCATAGGGCTGGCCGTCGAGCTCCAGCGTTCCTTCGTCCGGAGCATGGGCCCCGGAGAGCACCTTCATCAGGGTGCTCTTGCCCGCCCCGTTTTCGCCGAGAAGTGCATGCACTTCGCCCGGCTCCACGACCAGATCCACCCCGTCCAGGGCGGTGATCGGTCCAAAGCTCTTGGTCACGCCCTGCATGCGCAGCCGCGGTGCCTGCACGCTGGGGCTCAGTGCCTGCACGCCAATGCCGGGGGGGACGGCCTCGGCCATCAGCGCTGAAGGATCGAGAGATCCGGCGTGAGCACCGCCTGCACCTCGGGGCTCTGCAGGTTTTCGGTCGTCACGACCATCACCCCCGTGTCGACCCGGCCGTCGGCGTTGCGCCCCGAGAGATGCTGCATCAACGTCTCGACCGAAAGCTGCCCCATGGCGAAGGGGTTCTGCAGAACCAGCGCATCGATCACACCGGACTCGAGCCCGGCCATCAGGCTCTCCGAAGAGTCGAAACCCACGAACGCCAGGCTCTCGTGACGACCCGATTCTTCAAGCGCTCGCATCATCCCGTGGGCCGCTCCCTCCGCCGGGCAGAAGATCCCGTCGATCTCGGGATGAGCGAGCAGCAGGTTTTCGGCGACCGATTGCGCACCTTCCTTGGTGCTTCCCGAGTACTGGTTCGACGAGATCACCTCGATGTCCGGTGCTTCGGCGATCGAATCCAAGAACCCGGTCTCGCGCTGGTCGGTGCTCTCCGAGCCCTCCACGTAGCGCATCATCACCACCTTGCCCTTGCCCTGGAGCAGTTCGCGCAATTCGTCGCCGGCAAGGCGCCCGCCCGCGTAGTTGTCGGTGGCTACGAAGCTGACGCGCCCCTGCCAGGCCAGGTCCGAGTCGGCGATCAGCACGGGGATGCCCGCGTCCTTGGCTTCTTGGGCTACGCGGACCAGGGCCTTGTGGTCGACCGGCATCAGCACGATGCCGTCCACCCCCTTGGTGATGCAGTTCTCGACGACCTTGATCTGCGCCGCGCGATCGCCCTCGGGCTGGGGTCCGACCCAGAGCAGCTCCGACCCGGTCGCCGCGGCTGCCGTCAGCGCCCCCGCGTGAACGGTCTGCCAGAACTCATGGGCGGTGCCCTTGGGGATCATCGCGATCGTCGGCGGCCCGTCAGAGCCGCCTGCGCTCGCCGAGGAATCTCCGGACCCGCAGGCGCAGAGGAGGAACAGCAGGCAAAGGACAAGGGGCAGGGAGCGCATGGGGAGGGACCTTAGGCAGGGCGTCGAATCGCTGTCAAGCTAACCTGTCCCCATGCGGATCGACGCCCACCAGCACTTTTGGACCTACGACCCCGAACGCTACGGCTGGATTGAGGACGGGATGGAGGTCCTCGCCCGGGACTTCGGCCCTGGCGACCTAGAGCCCCACCTGGCCGCGGCGGGCCTCGACGCCTCCATCGCCGTCCAGGCCCGCCAGGATCTGGAGGAAACCGACGAGCTGCTGCGCTATGCCGCCGACCACCCCCATGTGGCCGCCGTCGTGGGCTGGGTGGACCTGGAATCGGACAGTGCCCCGGAGCAGCTCGACGCCCGGCTCGGCCCGACGCTCGTGGGCATCCGCCACATCCTCCAGGCGGAGCCCGACGATGAGCACATGCTGCGCCCTGCGTTCCAGCGCGGCATCATCGCCCTCACCGAGCGCGATCTCGCCTACGACCTGCTGCTCCACCCCAGGCATCTGCCCATAGCCCTGCGTCTGGTCGACGCGCACCCCGGTCAGACCTTTGTCCTCGATCACCTGGCCAAACCCTTCATCGCCCGCGGCGAGATCGAGCCCTGGCGTAGCGACCTCGCGCGCCTGGCCGAGCGTCCACAGGTCTCGATCAAGCTGTCCGGCCTGGTCACCGAGGCGTCCTGGACCGACTGGAAACCGGACGACCTCCGCCCCTATCTGGACGCGGCACTAGAGGCCTTTGGACCCGAGCGTATCCTGTTCGGATCGGACTGGCCGGTTTGCCGCCTGGCCGCCACGTACGAGCAGGTCGCAGCCGTCATGGATGACTGGTCCGCCGCACTCAGCCCCCCAGAGCGCGCTGCGCTGTGGGGTCTGAACGCGGCCCGCACCTACCGGCTGAAAACGGTAGGGAGGCGGGAGTAGATCCACCGCTCTCACTGCCACGTGATCGGCATGCGGTCGGTCGTGTTCGAGGTTGGCCCCCCGGGGGAGCGATCCCGGTACCACAGCTGGAAGTTCCAGGTCTCCCCCCGCTGCAGAGCGCCCCCTGAAACCGGGGCGTTCAGCGGATCGGGCTCGAACTCGAAAGCACCGGCCTCCAGAATCTGGGCGGAAAGGAACCGAATCCGCAGGGCTGGCCCCCATCAGTGCCCTGGAAGAACCACTGGTTGGCAGAACCATTCGGACCGTGAAACGGTGGCGTGCCCGAATCATGAAGTCCATCCTGCACACACTGCCCCAGCACCCAGTCCCGAACTTCCGTTTCCGTGTGCGTGCCGGTGAAGGAGGCCGTTGCGCCCGGTGCGATGGTGAAGGGCAGCCCCGTTGACACCTGGTACAAGTAGCCCTGGGTGGGCTCGGTTCCCCAGCAGGGGGCAGTACCGGTCTGGCCAGAATTTCCACCTCGCGCGAACGGAAGAGAATCGACCGCGCTAGCGCCCGCGATGACAATTGGTGTGGAGCCGGTGTTCGAGAGCGTGAGGTCGTAGTCCACAATCACGCGTTGATCGAGCATCGCCACATCGTCGCTACTGGGGTGATCTAGAAAGGGAACCAGCAGCGGCGAACGACTGTGGTCGGTCCCCGGGGGCCCATCGCTGAAGATGGAATACACCTGGTCTTGGGCCGCAGAAGTGGATTGGCCGAGGTGGTCCGGAATGAGAGATGGATCCGATCGAGCCTTGAGGCTGAAGGACCTACACCTCCGAGGGAACAGCGTTACCGCCCAGGAGATCCCACGGACAATCCCCCGGTTTCCCCAGCGGCCCCCCCCAGCCCTGGGGGGTCCTTGAGGATCGACCTGCGATGGGCTGCCCGTGGCCGCACCCGACCCTAAGGATGGAGGCGTTCGGTGGAAGCAGGGCCCTGAACCGCTGGAGCCAGCTGCGCTCCAGCTTCGCCCCCGCGGGGCGACTCCGGACCCAGAGCTCGGCATGGCGCTCGTATCGCTCCCGGGGTGGCGGGGTTGAATCCACCCCCACACGGTGCTTCGCCGGCCAGGCTGGCGGCGAGCCAAGTGCCTCAAATAGATCCATCCCGGAGGCTTCCCCCCCGATGGGAGCAGCTGGGAGGGTGCCGGCCCCCGAAAAACAGTGTATATGTACATTGATACACCAAGACACCCTCCCCCGATGCCCAGCCTCCTCCAGATCCAGATCGACCGCCACTCGGGAGTGCCCGTGTACCGGCAGCTGGTCGACCAGGTTCGCTTTCAGGCCGCTGCGGAAACCCTGGCTGTGGGTGCCGAGCTGCCCTCTACCCGGGCGCTCGGGATGGAGCTCGGCGTCAACCCCATGACCATCAGCAAAGCCTACGGCGAGCTGGAGCGACTTGGCGTGATCGAACGCCGGCCCGGCAAGCCCAACGTCGTCGCCGCTCAGAAGTCCGCCGCCGACGCGGCCGACTCCGAGCTGCGCCGTGCTCTCAGGCCCGCGGCTACCGCCATTCGGCAGCTCGGCGTGCCGGTGGAAGACGCCGTGAACCTGCTGCGCGATCTCCTCGACTCTGACGACTAGGCCCACGGCCTCCCATTGCCCATGACCTCTCAAGCCCTTGCTCACCCCGTGGTCGCCATGGGTCTGACCCTCAAACTCGGCGGCGGAACCGTGCTGCGCGGCCTGGACTGGACCGTTCCCGCCGGCACGGCCACCGGCCTGATCGGGCCGAACGGCAGCGGAAAGTCCACCCTTATCCATGCCGCGATGGGACTCCTCGTCCCCAGCGCCGGCCAGTGCTTGACCCTGGGCCAAGAAGCCTGCCGACTCGACGACGAGCACAAAGGACGGCTTGGCTTTGTCGACCAGAAATACCGGCTGCTCGATTGGGTCAGTGTCGAGCAGCAGATTCGCTTTGTCGCGAAGCTCCAGCCCAGATGGGACAGCGCACTGGAAGCAAGGCTGATCGACGCCTTCCAGCTGGGTCACCAAACCCGCAAAGCCGTGGAGCACCTGCCCCAGGGCGAGCGCCAGCGGCTCGCCGTGCTTGTTGCGCTCTGCCACCGGCCCGATCTCCTGCTGCTCGATGAACCGGTCTCCGCCCAGGACCCCATCTTTCGGGCTGTCGTCCTCGAAGAAATCCAGCGGCGCGTCATCGAAGATGGCGCAACGGTCGTCCTGTCCAGCCACGTCCTGCGCGACATCGAGTCCTGCGTCGATCGACTCACGATGGTCGAAAACGGCAGGGTCACGACGGACGAGGAACTCGACACCCTGAAGGAACAGCATCAGCGCTGGACGCTGGTGGGAGCACCGGACGAGCTAGCATTCGACGAGCCGTATATCCTCAACGTCGAGCGCAAGGCTGGGGCGATGACGCTCCTCGTGCGTGCTGGAGAAGAGGAACGCCGAACGCTGGAGAAAAGGCACGGAGTGCGCATCGAAGCGCGGCACCTGGGGATCGACGCCCTGTTCCCGCTGCTGCTCAACGCGCAGGCCGCAGCGCCCAGCGATCGGCCCGCGGAGGTTCAAAGATGAGCTCGCTAGGCAATCCGAGGATCAGCTTGACGCTGGGGCTTGCCCTCGAAGATGCAGGCGGCTGGCGACGCAACCTGCTGACCTTGCTCTGCTTCATCTGCGGCGCCGCCGTTCTGGCCCTTGTTCTTTCGCCAAACGAGGGCGACTCAAGCGCAGCTGGGGTCAGGGCCGCCCTGATCGCCCTGGCGGGCTTCCTGCCTCTCACCATCGGCTACCGCGCCGGCTCCCGGGTCTCGGTCTTGCTGCAGCGCCCATCGTTCGCTGCGCTCCCCGGCATCCGAGCACACTCCGCAGTGTCCACGGCGGCACTCGCGCTGATGCTCCTCGCAGTCGCTGTGTGCACTGGCGCTGCGCTGCCCGCTCCTGTCGATCCGCTCGGCGTACTTTCCGCGGATCTGCCACTGCCGAGCTTGGTTCTGTGGGGCGCGCTTTCCGTCCTGTCGTTCGGGTCCGGGCTCTTCGCCGGTCGATGGCTTTCTCGCGGCTATCGAGCCCCTGGAAACTACGGCCGATCGCTGTCTCCCGAATCGCAGTCCACAGCCCAGGAACACGCGCTTGCGGCGCCAGCTGTGCCGCGCAATGGGGTGCTTCGACTGCGTCAGGCCGCAGCCTACATCTACAGATCCGAAAACCGCTGGTCACTCAGCCGTCTCCTCACAGTTGTCACGATCCTGTCCACCGTTCCGATCGTGATGGCGACGATCGTCCACGTGATCGCCGCAGATGGCGGGAGCCTCGGAGCCCGACTCCAGCAGCTGCTCTTCGCACCCTCGGCGGACGGAGTTCGATCCGACGGGTCGCTCAGCGCCAGCCGCGACCTGCTTGCACCACTCGCCTTCGTCCCGCTCTTAGCCTTGGGGCAGCATAGGGGCCTCGGCTACCTCCCACTCAGTCGGAATACGATCGCCGGCGGGGCAGCACGGAACTTCTACCGCTTGGCAGGAGCCGTGTTCGCTGCCGTCTGCATCTTCAGCTGCGGGTTGGTTGCCACAGTCACCCCGTTCGCCCACACCCCGGCACATGAGCGCCTGATTCCGTTCTTCGTGGCAGCGTTCCTCGTCGCTGCGACCCTACCGCTGCTGACGGTCCTGACCCTGCGCGGTGCCTCATTGCCGGCGGTCCACCGCCTGCAGGCCCATGGTCGTCCTGGCTTGCGTCAACTGGCCTTTGGCGGCTCCATCGTTGCGCTCGGGTACGTCGCCATTCAACTCTGCGTGTACGCTGCGCTCGCAATGGGAGACGGCGCGCTCGATCGGCTCCCTATCGCAGTCAGTGCTCTCGTCGTCCTAGCCGCCACCGTCACGGCGCTGCCCACGGCGTTCAAGCGCTACTACTCCACCGTCTCCCTAGCGCACTAGCTGCCCCCACGATCGCTCCATGAGAATCCTCTCCCTCCTCGTCCTCTCACTGGGGCTCCTGTGGTCTGCGCCTGCCATGGCCCAACTCCCCGAGGGCAGCGCTGCGCCGGATGCATTCCAAGCCAAGCGCTGGTTCAACTGGATAGGCGACGACCCGAGCCTAGCCACGTTCGAGGGCCGCTCGGTCCTCCTGCACCACTTCTCCGCCGGCGACCCCAAGCGCGCCCAGTTCCTCGGCCTGCTGAAGTTCTGGGACGACTACAAGGACAAGGGCCTAGTGATTCTCGCCGTGTGTCCCGACCCTCCCGCCGTGGTCGAGAAGATGCTGAAGAGCTATCCGCTGCCGTTCCCCGTCGCAGCAGGTTTCGAGAAGGACCCCTGGAGAATTCAGGGCAAGCACGCGCAAATCCTGATCGAGCGCAAGGGCAGCGTGTACTACAGCGTGGCCGCGGCCAATGGGATCTGGAACGGCAAGCTGCTCAAGGGCATCAAGGGCTCGAAGCGCATGGGCGACTCCGCCTACCTGCGCTACGTGCCACCCTCCCCGGTGGCCAAGTGCTTCGAGAAGGCCGCCGACAAGTGGAGCGCCGGAGAGCTGTCCAAGGGCCTTGCCCAGCTGGAGCGGCTCAAGAACCTCGAGCCTGCCGAGGAGTCCGAGCGCGCTGGGCTGCGCAGCGGCTTCGAGAAGCACGTGGCGCGGCTGATGCAGCAAATCCAGTCCAGGCTCGATGCCGGTGAACCCGCGCACGGCCTCGCCGCGCTCGAGGCGCTGGCCAAGGACCTCAAGGGCCACGAACTCGGCCAGGCTCCGGCCGCACTCCTCAAGCAGCTCGAAGAGGACGAGGGGATCCAGAAGGAACTCGCCGCCAACAAGGCCTACGAGGCCCTCGTCAGCAACTTCTTCCGGATCGGCTGGAACAAGAACGAGAAGCGCTTCCGGCAGTTCACGCTGGACTACGACGGCACCCGAGCCGCCAAGAAGATCCAGGAGTTCTGGCTACCGCGAGCTTGGTAGTGCTAATAAGGCGGCCCACTGATTCCGCTAGGGACCCTGAGTTCTATGGTGCACGGGGCGACTCCGGCGGAGAGGCCAGGTTCCAGGTCGTTGGAACCACCACCTTGAGCGACGACATCTCCAGCGTGCTGGACAACGGTTCGGAAACCGCCTTGGTGCAGGGCGTCTCGGTACCCTCTGACGGGCAGGTCGACTTCCTTATGATGGGCGATGGAGGTCCAGCGGAGGCCTCCCTGAATGCGCTCGTGATGCGCTCACAGCCGGTCGGTGAACGCTTCTGTCACAGCACATCGAACTCAACGGGCTACCCCGCAGTCCTGGACGCGGCTGGATCGGCGAGCCTCACCCACGACAACCTCCAGCTCACGGTTCGCAATGTGCCCGTGGATCTTGGATTGTTCTTCCACGCCGCCGAAAAGACGCAGGTGCCGTTCGGCAACGGACTCCTGTGTGCTTCGGGTTCCATCTATCGATTCCCACCCACCTTCGCTGCAGATGGGAGCGCCTCCCTTCAGATTTCCCTGGACGCTGCGGGCATCACCAGCGCTGGAAGCCGGTATTTCCAATACTGGTACAGGGACCCCACGGCGGCTGGCGCTACCTACAACACCTCCGATGGGGTCGAAGTCCAGTTCGTGCCCTAGCGCAGAGCTTGTTCCCCTGACCAGCTGCCGCAATGGGGTGATCGGTGGGGATGGCGCAACGCCGCCGACGCCCCACCCCCTCGGTTGATCGCTGCGGTGGTCGAGAATCGCGGTAATATGGTGGGGCGAATCATGTTCCTGACCTGCGCCTTGCTCGCCCTGGGGCCGTCCCCCCAGCAGCAGCCCTATTCCCTCCAAAGCTGGACCGCCCGTGATGGCCTTCCACAGGTCACCGTCAACGCCATCGAACAGACCGACGATGGCTTCCTCTGGATCGGTACCTTTGGTGGCCTGTGCCGCTTCGATGGGCGGGAGTTCGTGCCGTTCTACATGGCCGACCATCCAGCCCTCGGCAGCAACCGCATATTGGCCCTGGAGTCCACCGGGGATGGCAGGCTGTGGATTGGGATGCAGGAGGGAGGACTTGCCGTGTACGACGGCACCGAAATCCGCTCGGTGGACGCCCTCCCCGGCGGGTCCACGGTGGGCCAGATCGTTGAGGACTCACTCGGGCACCTCTGGGTATGCACTCAGAACGCGATCTGGATCATCGAGGAAGAGCAATCCAGGTGCCTATTCGAGGACCTTGACCACTCGGCAACATTGGCCGAGTTCTCCCCTGGTCGAATGCTCTGCGGAGCCCAGGGTTTTTCGTACCTCGACTCACAAGGCCGGCACGAGCCAACGCACGAAGGGATCCAGAGCTACATCAATGAGCTCCGCATCGTCGACAACGAGCTCTGGTACGTCGACATCAACGGTCTGAACCGCATGGCGGAAGATGGCACCGTCGAGACGATGCTGGAGTACGACGCCAGCTATTCCTCTTGCCTGTTCCTCGACAGCAAGGGAACGCTTTGGACGAGTACTGGAGCGGGACTGAACTACTGGCTTGGAAGCGAGCAGTGCGACCCGTTCTTGGGCTTGGGGCCGCCGGCCTACGAGTTCGCGATGAGCCAGCAGATGCTCGAAGACAGGGAGGGGAATCTCTGGCTCGGCGGAGCCTATGGACTCTCGCGGCTTCGGCCGAGCCCCGTGTCCACAAGGGCAATCCCCTTCGATCACCGGATCTCCGTTTCCCAGGTCGCCCTTTTGGATGGGCGCTTGACAACTGTCAGCGACCTCGGCGAGCACTCCTTCGTCGGTGACGGGAAACCGAAATGGCTGGGCAGATCGATCCAGCTCCTCGGGCCCACGGCAGGGGACCGCGTGTGGGCGGTGAACCACGATCGAAACACTGGACTGTGGGATGGAGGCACCTTCACCGCCCTCGAAGCGCCAGCACTCCCCTCGCTGGCCACATCTTGGATCCAGGCCTCCGATGGATCCCATTGGTTGACCGGGGAGTTCGGACTCGCTCACCTCAAGGACCAGCACCTGCAGATCTGGTCGGAACAGGATGGCCTCGCACCCGGTCGCGCCCGATCCTTGCTCGAGGGCAACGGCGGCGAGCTCTGGGTCGGCACTTCAGGCGGCTTGAGCCGCTTTGACGGCGTGACGCTCCAGAGCTGGACCGGCGGCCGGGATCTGCCCCAGGGTACGGTCCGCGCGTTCCTAGAGGACGACCACGGAGCGCTGTGGATCGGAACGTATGGAGGCGGCCTGGTCCGGTTGCTGGACGGGGAGTTCCACCCCGTGGACTTCCCGGACATGCACATCAGCAGCATTTCGCGAGAGACATCCAATTCCGATGCCGTCTTGATCCTGGGCAACCACGCCCTTTGGCGAACGAACCTGAGCGACATGCACCTGGTTGCCAACGGAGAGCTCTCCAAGCTCCAACCAGAGCGCTTTGACGCGGGGCCTGGAATCACCGCACTCGAGGCTGAAGGGGTGCTCGGCCCGACGGAGGTCATCGATCGCGATGGCATCCACTGGTTCTCCACCGTGGAAGGAGCCCTGCGCTACGACCCCAAAGCGCATACACCCGGACCGCCCTCGCCTCCGACCTACGTGACCGGGGTGGAGCTTGAGGGGGAATTCCATAGGGCGGACGCTTCCCTGCGCTTCGGCCCTGAGCGAAGGAACCCGGTCTTTCACTTCACAGCTCCGGCCTTCACTTCCCCGGAAACGGTCGAGTACTCGTATCGCCTGGTCGGTCACGAGAAGGATTGGCGCCACTCGAGAGGAGATCGGCATGCGAGCTACTCCGCCCTACCTCCCGGCAACTACACGTTCGAGGTTCGTGCCCGTCGCGGCGCCACCGACTACGGGCCTGTGGGTCGGTCCGCCCAGATCGTCGCGCTTCCCTTCTGGTACGAGACCCTCGCGTTCCCCGGCGCCCTCTTTCTCCTCGGACTAGCCCTCGTTGGCGCCTATGTTCGCATCCGCGTGCGTAGCGAAGCGATCCGCTCGGAACGGCTTGAGGCCGAGGTCGCCGCGCGTACCAAGGACCTACTGGAGATCCAGGCGAACCTTGAGGAGAAGGTCCAAGAGCGCACACGTCAGCTGGAATCCGACATGCAGAGGCGTGAATCGCTCACACGTGAGCTCGAGCAGGCCAAGCGCTTCCAGACCATCGGACGACTTGCGGGCGGCGTGGCCCACGATTTCAACAACACGCTAGCCGTGATCACCTGCGAGTCTCACGTTCTCCTGTCGAGCATGGCCAAGGCCCAGGGCACCCCCCAGCGTTCTCGGGACAGCGTTGAGCGAATGCAGAGGGCAACGACCCACGCCACGAAGCTGACCCGACAGCTCCTGGCCTACAGCGGCCGCCAGATGGTCAAGGCGAAGGCGCTAGACCCAAACGAGATCGTCTGCGAGCTGGAGGTCCTACTACGCCGGCTCATCCGGGCTTCCATCGAGTTTCGCTTCGAGCCTGGTCAAGGGGTGAGCCAGATCTACATGGACCCCGGTCAGTTCGAACAGGTGGTCATGAACTTGGTCCTGAATGCCCGTGATGCGATCGAGGGCAAGGGAACAATTGTTCTGAGCACTCACGGCTCCAGTCAGGAATCGGCAGGAGAACAGACCCAATGGGTCGACCTAAAGGTGGTGGATGACGGGCAGGGGATCGCCAAGGAAGATGTCGATCAGATCTTCGAGCCGTTCTTCACGACCCGCCGATCGGAGGGCGGCACGGGGCTCGGACTTGCATCCGTGGAGGGCATCATCCACCAGGCGCAAGGCTCGATCGAAGTGCAGTCCGCGCCAGGGAAAGGCTCTAGCTTCCTGGTGCGCCTGCCCGCCCATACGGGCCCAACCCCAAGAACGGACGAACGCGACCTCGCTACCCTCGAGAGTGTCGGCCCAGCCCGGATCGTGGTCTGCGAGGACCAGGAAACGTTGGGCAGAGCCGTGCGACTGCTCCTGATGGAGATGGGGCACAGGGTCATCCTCTTTCACAACCCCCAAGACGCCTTGGCCGGACTCGAACGGGATCCAAACGTGGACCTTCTTCTGACCGACGTCGTCATGCCCGGCATGGACGGCCTCGAGCTGTTCCGCAAAGCCCGTGCCCAGCGACCCGACCTGCGGGTGCTGTTCATCACAGGCTATGCGCTCAACCCAGAGGTTTCCCGCGAGCTCAACGCCGGTGACTTCCCGCTCCTCGAAAAGCCATTCCACCCCGACCAGCTAGCCCGCGAGGTGCGGCGAGCACTGCACAAGGGCGCCTCTCCGGTCTAGCCACGAGGGCAGAGAGCAAGATGGTCCCGATCAGAATCAGGGCCTCAGCTGGAGCCTGGGAACGGCTTGCTCCCCCGCGCGCAGCACGACTTCACCTTCGGCCGAAGGCCCGTCGTAGGCTTTGGCCCGCACCCGATACTTCCCGGGCGGTAGGGGTCCGATCGAGTAGCGATCGGGCTTGTCTCCCTCGGTGAGATAGGTCTTGCGATCGAAGACCTCAAGCGTGCGAGAGTACTCGTTGCCGCTCAGGTCCCAAATCCACAGGCGCGCGCAAACAGGCACCTCCCCGTCACGGACCAATGTCGCGGCGTGCCCCCCCCGATGCCAGCTTGACCGTGGCCTTCGCCACCGCATCGAGACGCACCTGAATCGGGGGCGAGAGCGCACTGAACCAGTCCCCCGATTGGGCGAAGAAGCGATAGTCCCCCTCCGTGAATGCCGAGAAGCTGGGGAATTCGAGTTCGTACTCGCCCAGTTCGCTCGACATTGTGTGGGACCCAGAGGCGAAGGCCCCTACGCCCGGCATCGATCCCCACAGCGATTCTCTCGGCGCCGGCGTTCCCGATTGGTAGACCGTTCCCCGCAGCTTGACCGCGTTCGGGTTGACTCCCCCAAGGAGCACCCGAGAGGTCTCTCCATCCACGACCTCGACTCGCTCCCGGATCGGGTTCCCGCCATTCGAACGGTCAGACTCGCTTTTCAGAGCCTCCAGCCAGTAGGTCCCTGCTGCGACTTGACCGAAGCTGCTTGATCAAACGAAGCGGCGCCGCGCACGACCTCACTAGCCGCGTACATTCCATCTTTGGCTTCGCATTCGAAGTCGCCAGGGTGCACGTCCAGCTCGAACGTCCCGCCCTTGCCGAATTCGGGACTGCTAAACGCCCCGTCGTCCCTAACCCGGACTGTTGCGCCAGCGCACAACTCGCCGCTTGGGTCGCGTACGACGCCCTGGATCCTCGCCAGCCGCTGCAGTGACAGGACCAGCGGATCCTTGGTGTACGGAAGACGCAGAGTCTTGCGCTTGCCTTCCTTGCGCCTCTCTGCAAATGGACGCAGTCGTCAGCGGCCCTCCGGGGGCCCCTCCACCCGAAACACTCCCCCGTGAAACGGCCCGAGCTCGTGCGGATCCCATCCGTTCCCACCCCCCTTGGGTTTGTGTTCGGCATGCAGCAGGAAGGTCGCAACGCCTACGCCAGTCTCGTCCACGACACGCCCCTCAAACACTTGGCCCCCCCATCGCTCGAATCGGAGAGAGCTACGCGCTGCTAAGCAGACGGGGACTCGCTTGCGACGGTTGCGTCCGCGGGCTGTGTTCGCGACTCCGGCGCCTCCGGAGCATCGGATTCTGGCGCTTCGGTTTCCCCGTCGGCGGGAAGTGCGGCCGGGGCTCCTTCATCGACGGAACGAAACGCGAGGTAGGCCGTCGCACCTAGCGCAAGAGTCAGAAGGAGCAGGGGGGCAAGCCTGTTCATGGCAGAGTCCATCCTGCGCAGCGCCAAGCACCCCATTTGGCCAGGGCTTCGTCAATCCTCCGTAGGCGGAAAGCGGAGCACGACAGGGTTCTCCTCTCCAGCTTGGAGGGATAGTTCCCTGTAGACCCACTGGTTCCCGGGTCCCGAGAGCCCGAGGGAAACGTAAGTCACCGGAAGACTCGACGTCCATTCGAAGGTCAAGCGCCCGGCCTTTTGAACTAAGGGGATCAGCTCCCCCTGGGGGCTGTTGTCGAGACGCAGCGAAGCCCCAACGGGTGTCAACGAATCCAGGCTCGCCCGCAGCTCCAGTAGATTTGGATCCGCACTGCGGCCGCCTTCGGACGCCTCAAGGATCACGACCCCTGCAACCTTGGTGGGCTTCAGGCGGGGAACGACCACGACCCCCACGTCCAGGTGATCGGTGCTCCCTACGTCATGCAACACCGGCGGAGCTTGCTCCTCGGCCGCCCCCCCCCTGAAGTCGCCGAAGCTCCAGAAACCGTAGTGCAGCGCAATGCGACCTTCCTGCAAACCCACCAAGTTGAACGAACCATCCATCCCTGAGCTGGTGGTCTGCGCGATCTCGACGTCCCTCTCGCTCCGACGTCCGTGTTCAGTACCTTGTACAGACGACGATCGATGCAAGGCCGTGATTCTCAGCCGTGAATAGGGCTGGCCCTCCTCATCGACCACGGTACCGGAGACGGTTGCGCCCAGCCGGTGCATGGTGAAATCGGCCGTCGCAGCCTGCCCCGGATTCAATTGGATGTCGACCGGCGCGGGGCTCCCCTGCCAGGGAAAGCCCGTGCCCTGCCCCACCTCCAAAACGACCCGATGGGGACCCGGCTGACAGGGGATCGAGTACCGCCCGCCCTCGTCGGTATGCGCCCGCAGCACCTGCCTGACGCCTTGCCCCCGAAAGTGAACAGAGAGCATCACACCCGTCATGCCGGCACCCGTCTCGTCTACGACGAGCCCCTCGATCGCTGCGCCGGCGCACAGCCGAATCACCATGCTGTTCGAGCCGGGCAGCAGCGCCTTGTCGAGGGTGAAGACTCCGTCCCCTCCCTCGACCCCCCGGTCGTCATGGGCCTCGACCGGCGGCAGCAGCGCGGCGGGGTACTCGCTCACCCGAATGAGCACCGGCACCGGATCAGGGAATTCAAAGCTGGTCCACGCATCAGCGCTGCTTCGCTTCGTTTGCGGTTTCGCCCGCGTCCCTAGAATCCGCGGCGAGACCTCGATGCGAGCCGACAAGGGCTCGTCGCTGGGACCGACGAGCTTGATGTTGAGCGTATGCGCTACCCGCTTGTACTCACCAAACCCTGGCTCCGTGCCCTCAACGCCCCGCGCAGCCTCGCGCTGCTTCTGCGTGGCAGCCCGCCCCACCTGCGGTCCCTTGGCCCCGGCCAGCTCCGGTCCGGTCCAATGGGATTCGGGCCCAGCCCCCCCGACCTCGAGCCCTTCTACCTCTGGAACCGCATTCGAATCGAAGCGCATCCAGGCCGCCAATCCGGCGAACACCAACACCAACGCCACTGCACTCCAAGCCCGGGCCCCCATGGAGTAAGTGTAGC
>CAYWNK010000101.1:0-19875 GCA_964459495.1 uncultured Planctomycetaceae bacterium | reverse complement strand
GACCAGGGCCCTGGTCAGTGCCGCATTCGCGTCTGCCAGGCGGGACTCGAAGGTGTCCTGGGCTAGAACAGGGCCGGAGAGGAATGCCCCAAAGGCCATCAAGGTGATCAGGATCCGCGCAGTAAGGTTCATCGAGCTGCTAGTGTACGGGCCCCATGGAGGTCACAGGCAGCGATTCGCCCCTCGACGTCGTCATCATCGGCGCGGGGGCCTCTGGCATGGTGGCGGGCATTCGCGCCGGCCGCCTAGGGCGCTCCGTGCGCATCCTCGAGAAGTCACCCTCGCCGGGCCGGAAGCTGCTCGCCTCGGGCGGCCAGCGCTGCAACCTGTCCAACACCCTGGACAGCGATCAGTTCATGGAACGGGTAGGGCGCAACGGCCGCTTCATGGGGCCGGCACTCGACCTGCTGGGGGGACCGAAGCTGCGCGAGTTCTTCCACGGGATCGGCGTAGAGACCGTGGTTCACGACGGCTTTCGAGTTTGGCCGAAGACCCGCAAGTCGTCGACGGTTTTGGCGGGGCTGCTCGGTGAGATCGAACGGCTCGGTGTGCCCATCGATACCGGGTGCGAGGTCGAGGGCGTGCGCTTCGAGGACGGGCTCTTTCATGTCGTGCACGACGGCGGGACGGTGCGTTCGAACGAGCTGATCATCGCCACCGGTGGCCTTGCCCTGCCGAAATCAGGGGCGGCCGGCGGGGGCTACGGCTTCGCCCAGGCCTTCGGCCACAAGATCACCGAGCGCCATCCCGCAGGCGTGCCCGTGGTGACGGCGGAGACCTGGCCGGGGCGCTGCACCGCGCACACCGTCGGCAAGGCGCACTTGGCCGTGGCGCTGCCCAAGCACGCGAAGGTCGCGCGCGTCGGGGATTTGATCTTCACCAAGAACGGCCTGCGCGGGCCGGTGGTGCTGGACATCTCGCGCGAGCTTTCGCCGCTCCTCGAGCGCTACGGCGAGCTTCCGATGTGGATGAACCTGTGCCGCGGCAAGACCCAGGAGGACTGGCAGGGCCTCTTCAAGGACTGGCGCGCGGGACGGGATGGTCCGCTGGTCGAGCGTCTGGTGGAACATCTGCCCCTGGAGCTGGCCGAGGTCATGCTCGAGCTCGCCGGGGTGCAGCGCGGGACCGCCGCCCACGCCTTGAAGGGGGAGCCGCGCGATGCGCTTGCGCGCACCCTGGCCAAAACCCCGATCACGATCACCGGCACGACCGGTTACGACGGGGCGTTCATCACCCGCGGCGGCGCGCGACTGAAGGATGTGCGGCCGGAGACCATGGAATCCAAGCTGCAGCCCGGGCTGTACCTCTGCGGGGAGGTGCTCGATCTCGACGGACCCTGTGGCGGGTTCAACCTGCAGTGGGCCTTTGCCAGCGGGTTCCTGGCCGGCGCCGGAGCGGCGGTCAGCTCCCGGGTGTAGCGCCCAATCGAATCGGCCCGGGAAGCGTCACGCTTTCCGGGCCGATCCGAGGGCGGAGGTGATCCCTACCAGCGCAGCGTTTGCTCGTAGCGTTCGCCGTGCACCTCGAGCACGACGCGATACTCGCCAGGGCCGGCCCGGCGTGCGCGGCGCCTGCGGCCGCGGCCGCCGGCCGTCGTCACAACTTCGCTCGGAGCCGCGCGCAGGTCCCACACGACACGGTGCAGGCCCTTCTCGCCGCTGGCATCAAGAGTGCGCAGCACGGTGCCGTCAGCGCTCTCCACGGTCAGCGTGATCTCGCGCGCCTTGCGATCGAGGGAGTAGTACAGGATCGCTCCGGTGCTGGGATTCTCGCCGCGGAAGCCCCGTGTACCGTTCGATCCCGGCGTCGGTGCGCTGTCCCAGTCGACCGGTGCTTTGGGCGGATAGAGCTTGGCGTCTGCCTCTGCGTCTGCCGCGGTCATCGATCGCAGGGCCTGCACGTCCAGCACCCAGAGGGAACGACCGTGGGTTCCAGCCACAAGTTCGTTCGCTTCGGTATGCAGGGCGAAGTCGTGCACCGCCACGGTGGGAAGCTGGCCGCCGTTGATGCGGGTCCAGCTTTCGCCCCGGTCGATGCTTGCGTAGCAGCCAAACTCCGTGCCGAGGAACAAGAGGTCCTCGTTGTCGGGATCCTCGAGGATGGAGCGTGCTGAGCCCGCGTGGTCGGGCAGGTTGCTGCGTAGGTCGCTCCATGTCTCGCCATTGTCGTCCGAACGGAAAACGTAGGGCGCTGTGTCGTCGGAGCGGTGCCCGTCAAAGGTGACGTACACTCGCTTGGTGTTGTGGGCTGAGGCGACGATTTCGCTCACGTAGCGCCGGCCAGGAAGCAGCTGATCGATCGTGTTATCGATGTGCTTGGTCTTCTTTTTCTTCTTCGGCTTGTCTTCGTCTGTGGCGTCCCCGTTGGCCCCTGCCGGATCGTCGGATTTCTTGGCCGTGAAGGCTTCCACATCCTCGTTATCCCCTTTGGGGGCTTCTTCGCGCTTGCCCTCAAAGGTGAACTGGAAGGACCCGCCGGCACCCTCGATGGTGCCCTTGAGGATCATGTCTCCCGAGGCGCTTTGCTCGAGGCTGCCTTCGATCTCGAGGCGCATCGAAGCCCCGGCGAAGGCCAACGCGAGTTGGCCGGTGTCGCTGTCGAAGCCGCCATCTTCCAGGGGACCGCTGCCGACGGCGCTGTCGAGCGTGCCGGTGACCTCTCCGTCTTCGGCCAGGGTCAGCTCCATGGTGAACTTGCCCTGGTCTTCGCCCTCGATGCCAGGCCCCTTGGCCTTGGCGTTCCACTTGCCGGAAATCGGATCCTCGGGACCGAGGCCCACCGCGACGGCTTTGGGCAGGACTTCAGCCTCGGCCTCGGGGGCTTCCTCGGCGCCGTTGAGGGTCCACAGGTCAATCCAGGTGACTCCGCCGTCGGCGGTGGTCCAAAGGGCGCCGTCGTCGGTGCCGACGTACAGGCGCTGGTCATCCCGTGGGCCTTCTGCGATGGCGACGGCCGCACCGCGCTCAGTCACCGTCAGCTTTGGCGAAATCTGGCGGAGGTTGTTGCCCCGGTCGAGACTGCGGAAAGCATGGCTGCCTGCCGCGTAGTAGATCTTGGGGTTGTGGCTCGAGAGCATGAAGGGCGTGTTCCAGTTCCAGCGATAGGTTTCCCCCTTGGGCGCCCGGGGGCGCATGAAGCCGCGGTCGCCGGTGCCCAGGTGCCAGCGACCCATCCCGCCGTTCTGGCTCTCGTAGTAGATCTGCTCGGGATCGGTCGGATCGACCAGCACCACGAAGCCATCTCCGCCGCCCACCCGGAACCAGTCCGAGTTGATCGGGCCACCGGCCGGGGTGCGGTGGGGACCACCCCAGGAACCGTTGTCCTGCAGGCCACCGTAGACCTTGTAGTCGCGCGTCGCGTCGATACCCACGTTGTAGAACTGGCCGATCGCCACATGGTTGTGATGGTCCCAGGTCTCCATTTGGTCCCAGGTGACGTAGATGCCACCGTCGTTGCCCAGGATCATGTGGCGTCCATCCGTCGGGTGGATCCAGAGGGCGTGGTGGTCGACGTGGACGCTGCCGTCGTGGCCGTCGGCGGCAAAGGTCTTGCCGGCGTCGAAGGAGCGGTGCAGGCGTGTACCCAGCACGTAGATGTTGTTCACGTCGCTGGGGTCCACGCGCAGCTGGCTGTAGTACATCGGGCGCGGGTTCAGGCTGTTGACGCGCGTCCAGCTCGAACCACGATCATCGGAGCGATAGACGCCACCGAAATCCTTGCCGTCCGGCCCCTGGAGGTGCTGCTGGTTGGATCGTTGACCGCCAAGGCCGATCGAGAACGGACCACTGTTCGGGTAACCCAGCTCGTCGGTGGGATCCTCTTCGTCCTCGGGCGGCGCGCCGTAGGTCAGCTCGAGCGCGACGATCTCCCCGTCACGCACGATCTCGACGGCGACCGTCTCACCCCTGGAGCCGAGCCGGATCTGCTCGGTCATGTCGTCCCGGTCGACGATGCCGCGGTCCGCGAGGCGCACCATCACGTCGTCCTCTTGGAGACCTGCCTCGGCGGCGGGGCTGTCCTCGGTCACGCCGGTCACGCGCACGCCGACGCCAGCGTCCGCGGTCGTGAGGCCCATGTAGGCCGAATCCGGCCGCGCCTGTGTGATGCGTTCGGTCTCGATAATCGCGAACACGGTGCCGGATTCCGAGCGGGCCCAGTCGATGCCGATGCGGCCCATGCGCGCGTCGGGCAGCCCTGCCCCGCTGCCTTCGGTGTCGCTCAGTCGCTCGAAGGTGGCGCCGCCGTCCGTGCTGCGCCAGAGGCCGCTGCCCTCGCCCCATTTGCTGGCGGGGTCGTTGGAGTCGTAGATGTCCCTGCGCCGCTCGTAGGTCGCCGCCAGTAGAAAGTCGGGGTCGGCGGGATCGAGGGTGACGTCGATGACGCCGGTGTTTTCGTCCACATAGAGCACCTGCTCCCATTTCTCGCCGCCGTCGGTGGTCTTGTAGAGACCACGCATCTCGTTCGGGCCCCAGAGGCGTCCGAGAGCCGCGACGTAGACGGTGTTCTCATCCTCGGGGTGCACCACGATCGCGCCCACCTGGAAGCTCTCGTCGAGTCCGACGTGGTCCCAGGTTTCGCCGCCATCGGCAGAACGGTAAACCCCGTCCCCCCACGATACCGAGTTGCGCGGGTTCGGCTCACCGGTGCCCACGTACAGCACGTCGGGATTCGACGGCGCAACGGCGAGGGCTCCGATGGATCCGCTGCCTTCGGACGTGAACTCGTGGCTGTAGGAGACGCCCCGGTTGGTGGTCTTCAGCAGGCCGCCTCCCGCGGTGCCGACCCAGTAGGTGCTGGGATCGGTGGGGTGAACGGCAATATCGGTGATGCGGCCGCCCATGTTGGCGGGCCCGATGGAGCGCCAGTCGAGTCCATCGACGAACTCCATGGGGAGCGTGCCTTCTGTCTTGCGCAGTCGCGGCTTTTTGGGCCGCTCCTTCTTCGGCTCATCTGCTTCGGTGGATTCCTGGGCCTGATCAGCCCCCGTGTCCTGGGCGGCGGGGGAGGCGGAGAGTAGGAAGAACGGCAGCAGGCTCGCAGCGGCGAGGGCAGACAGAACGCGCATAGTTACCCAGCGCGCTGAAGCGCTGGTGGGGAGGGACCTTGGGGGAGAGCGGCCGGAGAGGCCAGCCCTATCCTAGGCACCCGTCGGGGCGCCGCCGGTTCCAGCCGTGTACGGTCTCGGTCTGGCCCCCCTGTGGTCCGCGCTGGCTAGTCGCTGAAGGACACGACCTCGTAGCCGTCGGAGACGCTGTAGCGCAGCATCCGGGTGTGGGGGCCGGCACCGCTGCGTACAAGTTCGGTCATCCAATCCTCTTCCCCGGGCCAGGGGTAGCCGTAGACCAGGTCGAAGTCGCAGAGCTCCATGCCCAGCTCTTCGTAGCCGTCAGCGCCTTCGGTGACGGTGTGGAAATCCGCGTCCAGCAGATCGATCTCCCCACGGAATTCCGTGGGGACGAAGCTTCCCTCCACAAACGTGGCGTTCGATCCATGGTCTTCTGCGAGGCGCACGGAGGTGTCCCAGAGTTCTGGCACGATCTCGATCCCGTAAGCCTCGAAGCCGAGCAGGTCGGCGAGGATCGTGATCAGCCCGATGCCGGAGCCCAGCTCGAGGAAGGACTGGCATTCATTCCGAAGCGGCAAGAGCGCCTCCAGGGCACCTTCGGCATCGGCGGGGATGAAGCCGTGGAACAGCTTTCCGCGGCTCGCCAAAAAATCCCGCCAGGCCTCTGCGCCATCGCGAAGGAGGGGGCGAAGCACGTTGTCGGAGAGGTCGGGGGAGGGAACCATCGGCCCAGCCTACGATGGTTCCGGACTCGCCGCACGCCCCTAGTTCACGCGCAGGATCTGCTCGCTGGCGGAGGGGATGAGCTGAATGGGCTCCACGTGAACGATCTCCCAGTTGGAGTAGAGCACGAGTTCATCGGCCCGCTCGGATGCGACCAGGATCGCGGAGCGCCCGAGCTCGATGCGGCGCGGACCCCGAATGCTCTTCTGCCAGGTTCCCGGGACCTTGGTTTCGAGCACCTCGCCACCGGCCCGCAGGGCGAACTGGTCGCAGTGCTCAAAGCGCTGGGACAGCTCGACTTGAAAGGGAAGCAGGTCGTCGACCACGAGCCGCAGGTTCTGGCGATCGCTTCCTTGCGGTAGCTCGTGCAGCTTGCTCGGAGCGGGACCGTCGACCTGCAGGGCGACGAGGATTTCGGGGACCCCCGGGATTGTGAAGCGCCCCTCGGCGTCGGTCGTCGCGCCGGCCATGGTCTGAACGGATTGACCACCTAGAAGCTCCCTCACCTCGATGACTGGCGAGAGCTTCAAACCAGCAACAGGTCTGCCGCGCCGATTGACCACGGTGCCCGACCAGGTTTCCCTGGCCGGGATTGGGCCGAGCACCAGAACGATGGGCTCGGGCCCTGGGTGGACGCCCGCTTGGGTCAGCTGGCGCCCATGGCGCCAGTCCTGCCCGACGACGGTGTACTCTCGATCGATTAGGCCAGAGATGGAGAACATGCCGTTCTCGTCGGTGAACCCCTCGAATCGATCCTCCGCCGCGTTGAGGCCTTCGATGGTGACTTGGATTCCGCTGGGCAGCCGCCCGAAGGGTGTCTCGTCTTGAACGCCCATGATCACCTCTTGGACCGGGGAGCCTGCCCTGTCGACGACCCTACCGCGCAGCGTGCGGGTTGGCGCTCCGAGCACGAGTCGGACCGGGGTGTTCCACATCGGTGCGGCTGCCCCCCGCGGTGCGCTGGAGTGCAGCGACGCGGGCTGCATGCCCCGTTTGAACGCCCTCAGCTCCGCATCCCAGGCTAGGCCCTCGGCTTCGATCACGAATTCGCCGTCTGGGCCCGACGTGCAGCCGTTGTCCCCAAGGGCGACGAACGCGTCTTCGACCGGTACTCCTCGGGCATCGACTACGGTTCCGCGGATGGGTTCCTGCGGCCGGTCGTCGGGCAGGACGATGTGCATGTCGCCGTCCCCAAGGATCGGTACGGGAAGAACGACGTAGCGCCGGTCGGTTTGGCAGCGAGCGATCAGCTTGGCTCCGGGAATGGCGGGTATGGCTCGTAGCTCAAACCGGCCGCTGGAGTCCGAGTTCGCGGAGTAGGGAACAGGCTGGCTCTGACTCAGGTCCAGGTCGATGCCCGCCGACCAGGACTCGGGCCGAACCCAGATGAGCGCCACTTGCGGAACGGGTTCCCCCTGGGCGCTTCGGACTTGGCCCACGAGATCGATGGCTGAAGCTACGACCACCAGGGGCGTGGCGCTGTCCCTGGTGGGGTCCTGCTCGCCCAGGGCCGAGCTACCTATGCTGAAGTGCCAGGAGGAGTCCCCCGCCCGACCTTCGATGCCGGCGAAAACAGTGGCGTAGGTAGCTTGGTTGGAGCGGTAGGAGCGATTGCTCGCCTCCTGGGCTAGGGCGAAGGCGCCGACCGGGTTGGATCGTGTTCTTCCACTTTGGGATTCGATCTCGAGGCCGGCGACAGGCGTTCCAGTCAGATCTACGACGAGTCCGAAGCGGGGCGGAAGCGGTGGGGTCGGTGGCGAAGCCGGGGATGCAGACACCAGGCGGGGCCCAGGCTCCACGCTGGGTTCATCGATGCCCCCTGCGGCCGTCCGAGACTCCACGGAAGAGAGAGTGGTGCTGGTCTTACCCAGCAGCGGAGGCTCGGCAGGGGCTTGCTCCGGGAGGCGGGGCGAGGCCAATGAGACGGCGAGGATGACGGCGAAGGCGCATCCAATGGCAGCCAAGACTGGTTTCAACATGAGGAGGGATCCAAGGAAGGAAGCGGCCGAGCCGCGCAGCGCGGAGGACTTGGCCAGGACTCCCAATGCCGCCATGGAATCGGCGCCGGGCTTCGCTCGCAGATCGGAGCGCAGCTGGGTCAGTCCGCGGTGGATCCGGGACTTCACCGCCGAGAAAGACTCGGCCCGCAGGGCAGCGATCGCGGCGACCGAGAGGCCGTCCTGGTAGCGCAGGATGAGGGTGGTCCGGGTCGCCCCATCGAGGCGGCCCAGCGCGTGCATCAGGCTTTCCTGTGCCTCGAACTCGACGATGGCGCGGTCCGCCCGCGATTCTCCCCTCGCGGCCCTCTTTTCCCTTGCGCGTCGCCGGCTTGAGCTGCGGGTGAATTCCCGGGCGACCTGCCGAAGGACGCCCGCGAGGAAGGAGCGCCGGTCGCCGCTGGGCCCCTCTTTCATCCGCAGGGTGCGCAGGCAGGTTTCCTGCACCAGGTCGTCGGCACGAGCCTCGTCGCGGACGAGGCGGCGGGCAAGGCGGCAGAGGAAGGCCCGGTGCTTCGGCAGCTCGAGGGCGGGATTCCAGGTGGTTTGGTCCATGGGTAGCTTGGGCTACGGAGGACTCGCCGCCGGGATGGGAGACGGCCGCGGGAAAGCGCTGAATTTGGATGCCGCGTGCCCTGGCGGCCTCCTGCGGGGGGGCGGGCGGAATTCCTTTCCCGAAGATGAAGCTTCTTCCCACCTGTCACAGAGATGTCTCAGCTCCCGAAGCCGCAATTACGATGGGGTTCGTGAGGCACGCTGGCAGCGGCTTTCCCCTCGAACGTTTGGCGGCACCCGTACGCCTCACAGGCCTCGCTGCCCTCCCCTCTCCAGTTCAACCAACGCAACGCCAAGACCCCGCTTCCCAATCTCCAGTTCCCATGTCGAACCTCACTTTCGAAGCCATCCAGCCCCTCGTCACGTCCCAAGAAGTCCGTGGATCTTCGGTCGCCGTCACCTTCGCGTGCGCTGACTCGGGGACCGAAGTGCCGAGTACCGGCAGCCTGCGCCGCGGCGACAGCGTGAAGGCCCAGGCCACGCGCTCCGCCAAGAAGAACATGTGGTCGAGCCTGCGCCGATCGGTCACCCGCGCCGTCTCGGACGCTCTGGGCAACGGCGCCGCAGGCCGCATCGCGCGCGACACCCTGAACGCTGGCATGAAGCAGGGCGAGCAGAAGACCGCCTTCAGCAAGGAAGAGGTCCAGGAGGGCGTGGTCGAGGCCTTCAAGGCCGTTCAGGCCAGCTTCAAGTGGGACGAGGGCAAGAACGCCTGGACCGGCATCAAGAAGCCCGCGAACAACTTCGAGCGCAAGCTGAGCGAATGCCCGGTCTCCGAGCGCTTTGACCAGGGCGTGCTGGCCCGCACCCTCATCGAGCTCAGCGCCGCCGACGGCGAGGTGAGCGCCGACGAGATCGCTTTCATCTCCGACTTCATCAGCCCCGAGCTGGGCACCGTCGAGGAGCTGGCCAAGCGCGACAAGCTGACCGCCGCCGAGCTGTCCGAAACCAGCGAAGCGGCCCGTCCGTCGATCGTCATGCTGGGCTGGGCCTGCGCCATGTCGGACGAGGAGCTCGCCGACGAGGAGGTCGCTCGCATCCAGGAGATCGCGAACGGTCTCGGCCTGGACGACGAGGCGTCCCAGGCCCTGCGCGCTGACGCCCAGACCTTCCTCTTCGAGCAGGCGCTCGGCAACGTGTACGGGGGCGGATCCCGTGACGACGAGGCCTTCGGAGCCGCCAAGGAAGCGGCCGCCAAGATGGGCATCGACGAAGACATGGTCTCCAAGATCGACGCCGGCTTCCGCAAGGCGGCCGGGATCGTCTGATCGACGCTGCGCGAAACGAAGCGAGGGCCCGGATCACAGCTGTGATCCGGGCCCTCGCTTTGTAGCGACCCAAAGTGAGCTAGCGGGTAGCCCCCAGGTACTTGAAGCGGATGTCATCCCATTCGTCGCCGCCGCTGAGGATGCTGATCAACGAGCGATTGATCTCCTTGCGAAGCGGGCTTTCCAGCGGCAGGGCGAAGGCGTAGTCCTGCTTCTCGAAGGTCACGGGGAGCACCCTGATCTGGTCGTCGAAGTTGTTCAGGGCCAGGTAGCTCAGGATCGGTTGGTCGTAGACCACCGCCTTGACCTTCCCGTCGGCGAGGGCCTGCATGGCTTCCTTCGCGGAGGGGAAGGCGTCGTAGGCGAGGCGCTCTTCTTTCATGTACTCCTCGCTGGTGGAGCTGGAAACGCACGCGATTCGACCAAGATTGGGCAGGTCCTCGGGGCCGTTCACCGCGTGTTCCAGGCGGGACACGGTCAAGGTCGAAGCGATCGTGGCGGTCAGGCCCGAAATCGTGATCACGCCAGCGAACATCCAAATCAACCCGACGAGACGCCCGAGCCCGGTGACCGGCGCCTTGTCCCCGTAGCCGACCGTGGTCATGGTCACGGCGGACCACCAAAACGCGGAGCCCAGGGCTTCGACTGGCTTGCCGCCAAACTGCTCGGGGTTCTTGCGCCGTTCCAAGAGCCAGACGACGGCACCCCCGAGGAAGAGCACCAAGACCAAGGTGCCAACCGCCTTGAGGAACTGGAGGGTGAAGATGTTCGAGAGAATGCTCAGGGTGCCCCCGGACTCCTCGGCCGAAACAGCGATGCCGAGCCCCGAGGGATAGAAGGCGTGGACGAAATCAAGGATCAGCTCGCGTTCGGGCGTGATGGTCAGGGCGGCCACCGAGGCGTCGAAGCGCCCCTCGGGGAGGCCCTGCACAAGGTCGGCCAGGGAGGCCTCGCGGAACTCGTACTCGAGGCCGAGGTCGGCGGCGACCAGGCGCCAGAGGTCGATGCTGACTCCGGCCCATTCCCCGTCCGGGCCGCGGAAGGAGAAAGGCGCGGCTTCCTTCGTGCCGATCCGCAGCGGGCCGACCGCCAGATCGGCGGCGGTGACCTGCCCGCTGCCTGCCTCTTGGGCAAGAGATGGGGGGGCCGCCTGGACTGGGGCGGCGAGTGAGGCCAGCAACAGAAAGGCGACACCGCCGGTGAGGGGCGAGCGACGCAGGCCGAGCGGGAGAATCATGCACCAAATGTAGGGACCCCCTCGCCCGCGTTCGATGGCGAGCGCCTTCGACGGACCAGAATCGAGGCGGAGAAGCCGGAGCACCAAGCGAGCGGCGCCAGGTCTAGGTGGCCCCGGGCAGACCGCCTGGACAAGGGTGCCGCGCTAGCCTCGCCTGCGTACACTCTTGGTCCCATGCTGCGCTCCGTATCCCTGATGTGCGCCTTGGCTTTGTCCAGCGGCTGCTCTTCCCCGGCCGAGGATGCGGCCGAGGCGATTCCCGCTCCCGCCCTGCCGCCGAGCGCCGCGACGCTGGCCCCCGACGGTCTGCGCCTCGCCTATTCGCAGGCCGATCCCGGCAGCGAGAAGACGGGGCTGCTCTTCGTGCACGGCTGGTGTGGCCAGCGGGGTCACTTCGCCGAGGCGATGGAGCACTTTGGCACTGAGCGCCCCGTGGCAGCCCTGGACCTCGGCGGCCACGGGGAGTCGGGGCGCGGTAGGGAGGACTGGACCTTCGACGTCCTCGCAGCGGACGTGATCGCCGTGCTCGACCAGCTGGGTTGGGACAACGCGATCCTCGTGGGTCACTCCCTGGGCGGACCCCTCTGCGTGGTCGCCGCGGGGCAGGCGCCCGAACGTGTGCGGAAGGTCGTCGTCGTCAATGCGCTCTACGACGTTTCCCAGAAGCCCGACCGTGAGGTCATGCGGGCGGCCCTACCCGCGCTTGAGGCCGACTTCGCAGGCCAGTCCGAACTGCTCGTTGGGGGCCTGGTGCCCGCGAGTCGCATGGATCTGCGCAAGCGCCTCGCCGATGACTACCGCCGGCAGGACTCACGTGTGGCGGTCGCGGTGCTGAAGCAGCTGCCGGAATTCGACATGGCGGCTGCGCTCGCCGCATGCCCCGTTCCCGTAGCGGCCATCAATGGCTCGGACAAGCCGACAAGGCTCTCCATCAACCGCCGCTCCGACCCTGATTTCGAGGCCCAGACCCTCGAGGGTCTCGGGCCGTATCTGCTGCTCGAAGACCCCGAGCGCTTTTTCTACGCGCTGGCGAGCGAGCTGGACTGAGCCGCAAGACGCAGTCCATGGATAGGAAGCTCGCCCCGAGGGCGGCTCTGAAGCACTAGCACGGACCCGCCGGGCAGTCGGGGCGCGGCCCGCAGGGCGGATTCCTCGGGATTGACTGCAACGAACGGCAGATCGGCGAGGCGAAGGGGATGAGCGCTCCAAGGGTGCTCCTTCAGCAGTCCCAACCCTTCCCGCCATGACCGAACACCGCTTGGCGAATGGCATTCCCCCGGCCTGGGCCGACGGTTGGGGAGAGGACCGCTTCGGGGCCTACCTGGTTCTGCGGTATGGGGAGGCGATGCAGCGCCTGCGCTGGGTGCCGCCCGGGGACTTCGTCATGGGGTCGCCGAAAGAGGAGCAAGGGCGATTTGACCGTGAGATCGAACACCGGGTGACCCTTACCGAGGGGCTCTGGCTAGGGGAAGTGCCTTGTACCCAGGCCTTCTGGGAAGCCGTCACCGGCGAGAACCCGAGCCGCTTCCAGAGCCCCCAGCGCCCGGTTGAGTCGGTCAGCTTCGATCGCGTTGACGCCTTCCTGGACGCCTTGCAGTCGGCTCGGCCCGAATGGAACCTGCGGCTCCCTACCGAGGCCGAGTGGGAATGGGCCTGCCGTGCGGGAACGCAAGCCGCGACCTATGCGGGGGACCTGGAGATCCTTGGGGGGCGCAACGCTCCCGTTCTGGACCCCTTAGCTTGGTACGGCGGCAATAGCGGAATGGACTTTGATCTAGAGGCCGGTGGGTCTGCGGACTGGAAAGGAAAGCAACATGACTTCGCTCAGGCAGGTTCGCGAGTGGTGAAAGGCAAGCGGCCGAATGCCTGGGGGCTCCATGACACCTTGGGCAACGTGTGGGAGTGGTGCTCGGATAGGTATGGCCCTTACACCGGTGAGGATGAGGTCAACCCTAGGGGGCCTGCCGCGGGCTCGGGGCGCGTCATGCGTGGTGGCTCCTGGATCAGCAACGCCCGCTTCGTGCGGGCTGCGTACCGGGACGCCATCCCCCCCGACTACCGCAGCGGCAGCGTGGGCTTCCGCCTGGCCCGAGGTCCATCCTAGCCAGCCAGAGGGCGGAGCCCGAGAGGAGCGGAGCCAGCCGGCTGGCGCGGGACGCGCCGCGCGGCAGGCGGAGGGCAGGCTGGGGGAGCTGACGCGCGGGCCGAAGGCGGCTTGCCACTTGCCGCAGAGCAAGTTCGATGCGTACCTGAACTTGCGCGGAGTGGAGGGCTATTGGCGCTACTGTTCTTTCAGGCGCACCTCGGTGAGTTCGCAGCGCTGGGTCGTGTCCTGGACGATGCTGTCCACGACGCGGCGCGCGGCGGGTTCGAGGTCCTGGAAATCCTCGGTCTCCGCGGACTGGGCAAGGGCTGCGGGCAGGGTCCTGGCCATGGTGAGAACCTCGCGGCGCAGCTGGGCGGGGGCGAGGCCGGAGGCTTCGGCGAGGGCGCTCCAGTGCCTGCCGCGGATGTCCCGGAAGGCGGCCTTCGATCCGATCTTCATCGCGTAGCGTGGGCTGAGATCGGGGTAGGCGAGCGTGGAGAGCAGATCGTAGAGGGGCGCTAGGCGGAGGCCGGCGGTGCTGTATTGGAGGCTGAAGTTCTTTGCGTGGGCGTCGCAGTTGCCGACAAGGTAGTTGAAGGCGGTTGCGCGGATGAGCGCGAGGCGGTCGACGGCGGGCCGGCGCGAGTGGCGCGTCAGGAGGCCGAAGCAGTCGGGAAGCGAGGGGCCGCCCTCGGACTGGTACTTGAGTCGCGTCGGCACGCCGAGGGCCTGGCATAGATCCTCCTGATGGATGCGCTGGATCGTGCCTCTTCCCCGATCATTGATGGAACGCACTCGATCGAAGCGCTCGACGAGCAGGAACTCGCGGCCGCTTGCCACACGCCGTTCAGCGGGCGCGACGGCCAGGCCGATCGCGGCCGCCGTGCGCATGCAGAGAAGCTCGTTGGGGACTGTACCGTCGAAGCCTTGAATCGGCGTCTTGAGGATATGCGTGCTGGGCTCGGTGCCAGTTGGCAGGGCAAGCCTGTCGTCGACGAGGATCACCGCGACCTTGTCCTGGGCGCCAGCTAGCGAAAGCCGCCGTTCGCCACCGGCCAGGAGCGGCCGGCGCGGGAGATCGTCCAGCAGCTGGGCGAGCTCTTTGTCCTCGAGCGGGTGGGGCGGTTTCGCGGGAGCTGCGACGGCGCCGACCTTGTTTGCAACGTCTGACTCTGCATCGGGACCCACCGGGGTCAGCGTCACCGCTCCCGCGCACTCTCCGCCGATCTGCTCGAGCAGCGCGAAATCATTGTGGGCTGTGACTCCGAGGTAGCGCGCGACGCGTTCGCGCACTCCCTCTTCGGGCAAGAGGCCGCCAAAGAACGGCTCGGTTGCGCGGTGTCCGAAGGGCTCCGACTGCACAGGCAGCGAGATCGACAGCGGGCTCCCCCGCTCCTCGATCCAGGCGGCGTCGTAACGGAACTGCAGCCGCCCCGCATCGGTTTGCACGAGGTCACCGACAGGTGTTTCCAACAACGCCACCTTGAGCGTGCGCGTCATTGGGTGGGTCCATCCTCCGGGCCCTCGAGCGTCGAGTCCTCAGGCACCGGGGCCGTGAGCCCGCCCAGGCTGAGGCTCAGGCCCAGCTGCCGCAGCACCTCGAGCACTTTGCCGATCTGCGCCGTGGCCTTGCCGCGCTCGATCTCGACGATGAAGCGCACGCTCGTGCCCGCCGCGGCGGCGAGGTCCGGCTGGCGCAGGCCCTGGTGCTTGCGCTCCCGGCGGATCAGCTCGCCCAGGCCGGCGGTGGTGTCGATGAGGTGCGCCATGAAATATCCCGAGCGGGAATATCGGGTGTTTCCTACTCAGAATTGACTATGAAATGCCCCGATCGGGAAAGATTTGATCCTTGGTGGCCGGTTCTAGCCGAAATGTCACGATCGGGATGCTTGTGGGCGGTCCCGCGCGCCCCTTGAGGGTCTGAGGCCTTGTGGGGACAAGTCTGATGACCAGCAGGGCGCGCGAGAGCGGATACCGCCTACTTCGCCGCCGGCACTTCGATGGCCATGGGCTGGGCCCAGCGGACCGCGTCCGGGGTGTAGTAGAGGTAGGCGCGGCTGGCGGCACCGGTGGTTTCGCCGGGGACGCGACCTAGGCAGTCGAGGATGATCTCCTTGGTCGTGCGGGGGGCGAGGTCGCGCCAGTAGAGGACGATCTCGTTCGCGTTTTGCTCCCAGAAGGCGACGTCTCCGGCCTCGACGAGGGCATCGAGGATGGCGACGGGGCATTCGAGGCCGGCCGGGAGGCCGATGATGGCGAGGGCCATCGGTTGGCCTTCATCCGTCAGGTTGCGCAGGGCGACCCGCACCGGGATGGACTCGCCTTCGACGACCATGGGGATGTCGGTGGAGACCTCCAGGGCGAGGACAGCGTTCGGGTCGTCCGCGGGCACGTCTGCGTAGTACTCGGCGTCGAAGGCCCAGGGGAAGCGGTTGCCGCCGGTCAGCTCGAGGCGGACGCGGTGGGCGCCGGGGGTCATGCTTTCGAGGAGGTCCGAGAACTCCAGGGGCTCGCGGCGGCCGGCCTCGAAGGCGATGCGGCTGACCTCGTAGTCGTCCACGTAGACGATCACCTCGCCCGAGTTGGCGGTGCGGCGGGAGAAGCGGGCGTAGGCCGTGAGCGCGCGCAGGGCCTGGATCGTGGCCTGCGTCGAGCCGAAGCGGCCGGAACTGCGCTGGCCGAGGAGCCACTCGACGCCGCGACGCACGCGGATCTCGTCGCTGGCATCGTCCAGCCAGGCCAGGACCGCGAGGGCCGTCGTTTCTACGGTGAGGTCGCGGGCGCCGGAGCGGGTGATGCTGGCCTCCGCGCCGGGCATCGAGCCGTCCTCGGCCTGCATGGCTGAGAGGCGGCTGCGCATGGCCTTGGCGGGACCGGGGCGCCCGGCGGCCTGGCACGCGGCGGCGGCCAGTGCGACCTCATAGGGATCGTCCGAAGCCAGGCCGCGGCCCTCGAGCCGATCGAGCTCGCCCTCGAAGTCGCCCGGCGGGGTGCCGGTGACGGCCAGGGCGTAGGTCACGTAGGCATCGGTCGTCGCCTCGGGGGCGGCACCGAAGGAGTCGAGCGCCCGGCTGTTGCGGTCGTAGCCGCCCTTGCCGTTGCGCCGCGACAGCAGCCAGGCGCGCGTGCGGTCGATCAGCTCGGGGCTCACGTCGTAGACCCCGGCCATGTCGTGGAACTGCAGCAGGCCATAGGCCGACAGGGATTCGTGGGCCGGCGAGCCACCGAACCACTCGAAGCCGTCCTCGGAGCACTCGTAGCCGACGAGCTTGGCGTAGCCGCGCTCCATCAGCTCGTTCGCTCGGCGCGTGGCGGCGGGGTCGACGATGCCGGCGGCCTCCATGAAGTTCATGGCGAGCACGTTGGGATAGTTGGCGGTCGAGGCCTGCTCAAAGCAGCCGTGGGGCTCGCCCAGGATGCCGTCGAGGCCCGACAGCAGATCCGACAGCGGCGAGGCGTGAAGGGCCAGGTTCACGGAGAGGGAACCGGGCTCCCACTCGGCGGGCAGCGCGATCTGGAACTCGGTCGTGCCCTCGAGCACGCCGCTCTTGGCGATGCGCTGGGGGAAACCGCGGGGCATGACGACCAGTTCCTGCACGACCTGGTCGGTGAAGCCCAGGGCACGGCCTGCGAAGGCGATGCGCCCGAAGTCGCCGGGGTCGGTGGGAGCGCCGGCGACGACGGTCACCAGGACGCGCCCGCGGCCTTGGTCGAGGGCCACGCGCTCAGGCACCTCGCCCACGATGGTGAGCGGGCCTTCGACGTAGGCCTCGAAGCGCGCCTCAGCCAGGGTCTGGTCCGCGCTGGCGAACGAGATGGGGAGCGTGATGCGGTCCCCGGTGCGAAGTTCCAGCGGCAGCTTCGCTTCGACGGCGAGGGGCGGCACCGCTTCGAAGCCGCTGCTCGCCTGACCGACGCGGTTGGCGCCGTGGGCGTCGATGGACACCTCCCAGGTGGTGACGCGGTCGGAAACGTCGAAGTCGAACTGGGCCGTCCCGTCGACACCGGTCACTAGAATCGGGTTCCAGTAAACGGTCTCAGCGAAGTCCGTGCGCACGTCGCTCGGGCCGCTGTGGCGGTGGGCGTAGACGCGCTGCCATTGGCGGACTTCGGCCCGTTGCCTTTTGGCGAGGCGGAGGCCAACGCGAGCGTCAGCCCCAGGCTGGGCCATTTCCATTTCCATGTCCTCCGCGATGTTCTCTTCGGCCACCAGCAGGTCCATGCCTTGGTCGGGTTTCGCGGCGCCTCCGGGGGCGGGACCTGCTCCGGCGCCTTCGACGTATCCCAGCTTGTGGAGGCGGCGCGCGGGTGCGCCGAGCTGGAACTCCTCACCCCTAGCCGGGTGGATGTCGTCACCCAGGTGGATGGCGTCTTCACCGGCGTAGCCGAAGGCAGCCAGTTCATCGAGCTGGTCCTGGGGCGCTTCGAGCCCAAGCTCCATGGGAGGGGCGGCGTGGGCGCGTACCTCGATCTCTGCATTCAGAATCGCTCCCTCAGCCGAGTCGGCAGAGCCAAGGCCCTGCGAGAGGGCGAAGATTCCCAGCGCGGTGGTGGGCAGGGCGATGCCCGCAACAAGGGGCCAGGGAAGTCCGGCCTTGCGGGCCACCAGCACCGAGATCGCCAGGACCGCAAGGCCCAGCATGAGCAGCGCGTTGATCGCCAGGGCGTTGGACTTGCCCCAGCGCACGTCGCGGCGCGCTTCATAGAGCGAGCGTGAGCTCGCCGCCCCGACGTCGTAGACCCGGGGAGCATCGGAATGGCCCTCGCGCACGAGCAGGCGCTTGCCGGCGTCGCCGTGCTCGGAGACGAGCGCTTCCGCGTTGGCCCAGGCGAAGCGGCGCCAGCCGCGGGTGCCCAGGACGAGGTCGATGCGCGATTCGGTTTCGGCGTCTCCGCCGAGGAAGGCGGGAGCGTCTTCGAGGTCGTCCACGTCGGCCAAGAGCCAGGCGGCATCCGCCAGGCCGGTCGGCAGGTCGGCGGCCAGGGACACGACGGCGGAGTCGCGCACTGCAACGCCGAGCACGGCCTGCACGGGATCGCCGTTTTCGTCGGTGGCGCGCACCTTCAGGTTCTGGTGCTCGCCCGGCATGAGCCCATCCACCGCGGGCTCGACCGTCACGCGCACCTCGCGGGACGTGGAGCAGTGCACGAGGCGTTCAGCGACCGGCCGCAGGCTGTTGTCAAAGGCGGTGACGCGCAGCACGCCGGCGATGTGGGCGGGGAGCTCGAAGGTGATCTCGTTGGCGCTGCCCTGGAACCAGTCCTGGGCGATCAGCAGGCCGCGGCAGAAGACGCCGACGGTCCAGGGGCCGTCATTCGGCGCCTGGAGGCGCGCGACGACGCGGCCCTCGGATCCGGTGGCCTCCAGCGCGACGGCGCCGGACTTGACCGGGGGCAGCTCGAAGCGTGCTTCGCTCGGGCTCACGAGCTCCAGTGCATAGGTCGCGCCAGCCTCGAAGGCAGCGGTGAAGACACCGCGCCCCTGGTGGGTGGTGGCGAAGTCCGCGATCTTGCGGCCGTCGGCATCCACGACCTGGCCGCGGCCGTCCACGGGCCGGCCAAGCACGTCGGCCAGCTCGACGTAAACGCGCTGGGCCACCCCGGGTGCGAGCTCGCCGCCCTCGGGGTAGATCGAGGCGTCGACGTGTCCGGTGGGCACGACGAAGGTCTCGACCGCGCTCTCGACCACGCCGCCGTCGGTGATGCGGGCGACGAGCCGCGCCTCGCCGCGCTCGACGTCATCGGGCACCGCAAAGGTGATCACGGCCTTGCCGTCTGCGCCCAGGGTGTAGGCCTTGCGCCAGACGCGCTTGCCGTCGATCCACAGGGCCGCTTCGATGTCCGCGCCGGCGGATGCGCCGCCGGTGACGCGCTGGACGTCGAGCTCAGCGGAGCCGGTCTCGCCGGGGGCGTAGGTCTTGGCGCCGAGCTCGAGCTTCTTGGC
Source organism: uncultured Planctomycetaceae bacterium (assembly GCA_964459495.1). Taxonomy (GTDB): domain Bacteria; phylum Planctomycetota; class UBA1135; order UBA1135; genus CAYWNK01. The sequence continues at coordinate 1,000 of CAYWNK010000101.1, read as the reverse complement.
AAGCTGGGGCGGCTGGAAGGCGCGCACCTCGATGGGCAGGCGCTCGACGGTGAACGAGCCAGTGCCGTCGCGCAGCTCAAAAGCCCAGGTACCGCCGGCGGCGTCGGGGGGCAGCTGGTATTCGAGGGCGACCACGCCGGAATCGGCCGCCTGGATCCAGGATTGGGCCGGTGCGTCCTTGGTGTCGACGAGCCGTAGCTGGAACCGGCCGTCCCGCGGGGTGAGGCTGATGCGGTCGAGCACGACGGCGCGCAGGCGCACGGTCTCGCCGGGGCGGTACACGGGCTTGTCGCTCTTCAGGTGGGCCAGGGGCACGTCGCGGCCGGGGGCGATGGGCACCTCCAGGCGCTGCACGGTGTCGCCGCGGGTGGCGACGAGTTCGACTTTGGCGGCGGCCGCCAGCTTCTCGGGGTTGCTGAGAGCTACGTCGAGCTCCAGCAGGCCATCGATGTCCTGAGTGCCTGACGCGAGCTCGTTGCCCGCATCGTCGACCGCGCGCCAGTCGACCTGCGCCTCGACGGCGCCGCCTTCCAGGTCCCAGGTTTCGATCCGGACCTGGGACGGCGTACCCGACACCACGCCCGCGGGGGCGCTAGCGACCAGGCGTAGGTTGTTCTCGGCGAGGGCGGTGGCGCGCGAATGGGAGCGCTGCACCGGGATCCACGGCAGGGCCATGGCCAGGGCGAAGATCACGCTAGCAACGCGGCGCGCTGCGGTGCCGCCAAAGAAGCCTTGGATCAGGCGGCCCATGGACTTGGGCTCGGAGGCGGCCGCTGACATGGGCGCGGGCGGCGTCAGGTCTAGCTTGGGCAGGGTCTCCTGGGCGGCGGCGTCGAGCACCTCGGCCTGGGCACGAACCGCTTCGAGGCGCGCGGCGTAGGCGGGATCGACGGCGAGTCGCGCTTCGATGGTGGCGGGGTCTTCGGCGCAGCCGTAGACGTACTCCAGGAGGATGGCGTCTTCCTGGGGGGCAGACCCCTGGGGGCCGCTGGGGTGGATG
>CAYWNK010000100.1:0-20024 GCA_964459495.1 uncultured Planctomycetaceae bacterium | reverse complement strand
GCCACTGCCCGCCCATGTTCGCACGGCGGTGGCCGATCTCGTCGCGTCCCGCTCCCGGGGTGAGCAGCCCCTCTACCGCCTGCGCGTGCGCCCCGATGGGACCTGGTCGCCAGCCGACCTGCGCGTGCTCGCGGGCCTTGGCGACTGGATGGAACGCAATGCGATCGCGGTCAACGCCGCTTCCCCTAGCCCCCTGCGCCACTCCCCGGGGGCCTGGATCACATGGAAGCCGAAGCCAGGGAACGAAGCCGGCGCCACGCTGTTCCTGGCCCTGGAGAATCCCGAGGCCGGCGGCGAGCAGCGTGTTCGTCGCATCGGGAACCGCAGCCTTGGCGCGCGATTCCTAGGCAGCGACACCGCCGTCAGCGTGCGCTCCGACGGGCTCGACCTCGTAGCCAGCTGGCAGGGCGACCCGCCAGCCGCTCCCTTTCCCGTCCTTGCCCTCGACTTGGACGGCCCACCTATTCCGCTGGAAGCGCCGCGGATCGTGACCGCCGCTGCCGAATTCGTCTCCAGCCGTGAAGTCCAGCTGCTCGCCCCGTCGCCCAGGATCGCGGTCCACTACACGTTGGACGGCTCAGAGCCCGCCATCTCCTCGCTGCAGGTCGGATCGCCCGATGGCGGCGACCTGCTCGTGCTCGACGCGGGCTGCTATCTGCGCGCCACCAGCTTCCTGAACGGACAGCCCATCTCGGAGCCGGCGGAGCTGCGCTTCCGGCGTGTCCGCCCCCTGCCTGCGATCGGTATCTACGGAACCCGGCCCGGCCTCATGGTGGATGTCTGGACGGGCGATCTGACCGGCGATGGACAGCTGGACTTGGAAGCCAGCCTCGCCTCACGCCCCCCTTCTCGGACCGTCGGCGCCAAGCACCTGCGGATCCCCAATGCGCAGGAGACCACGGCAGAAGCACGTCGCTTTCGCGGCTTCCTGCGCATCGCTAAACCCGAGACCTACACCTTCGAGGTGCAATCGAGCGGCCCGGTGACCCTCGCTGTTGGCGACACCCCCCTGGTGGTCGCCCAGCGCGCCGGCACGAACCTCGGCCATGTCTCGCTCTCGCCTGGCTGGCACGCATTGGAGCTGCTTTGGGCCCACAGCGCAGACACGACCGCAGGCCTCGGGGTGCGCTACGGCATCGCGGGTCAGCCGCTCGGGGAGATCGGTCCCGAGGATCTGGTCTTCGTACGCTGAGATCGCCTTCCCTGGGCTGGACCGCCCTAGGCGCCGGCTAGCTGAACAGCTCGTGCACCACCCGCGGGCCCGCGGCCGGTCCGATCAAGCGTTGATCCAGCCCCTGGAAGGGGTAGCGCAAGGTGAGTGGATCCAGTCCCAACAGGTGCAGGATCGTCGCCTGCAGGTCGTGCACCGACACAGGGTCACGGACGATCTCGTAGCCCAGCTCGTCGGTCTCCCCGTGGATCATCCCGGCGTGGACGCCGGCCCCAGCGAGCCAGCCGCTGAAGCAATCGGGATGGTGGTCGCGCCCAAGCTTCTTCGAGCCCCCGCGCGCTTCGTTCATCGGCGTGCGGCCGAATTCCCCGGAACACACCACCAGCGTTTCGTCCAACAGGCCGCGACGGTCCAAATCGAGCAGCAGCGCTGCGATGGGTCGATCCACCTCCAGGCACTTCTTGGGGAAGGACTCCTCCAGGTCGTCTCCGGCGCTCGTGCCGTGAATGTCCCAGCCCCAGTTGTGCAGTTGTACCCAGCGCACTCCGCGTTCGACGAGTCGTCGCGCCAGCAGGCAGTGGCCCGCAAAGCTGCCGTCACCGGGGACAGCCCCGTACTCGGCCAGGGTCTCGGGCCTTTCCTGAGACAAGTCGACCGCGTCGGGCACCGAGGCCTGCATGCGGAAAGCTAGCTCAAACTGCTCGATGCGCGCGGTCACCTCCGGGTCGCCGCTGGCCTGCGCGGTCCGCCGGTTCAGGGCAGCAAGCGTGTCGAGGGAGCGACGCCGCGAGGCTCGATCCATGCCTTTGGGATCGGTGACGTACAGCACCGGTTCGCCCTTGCTGCGCAGTCTCACGCCCTGGTACTCGCTGGGCAGATAGCCGCTCGACCAGGTGCTCTTGCCGCCGGTGGGATCCGATCCGCCGGAAACCAAGACCACAAAGCCTGGCAGGTCCTCAGACAAACTGCCTAGCCCATAGTTCGCCCAGGCCCCCATTCCCGCCCCGCCCGGCTGGGCGTTGCCCGTGTAGAGCATCAGATCAGCCGGCGCGTGGTTGAACTGGTCGGTGTGCAGGCTACGGACCACGCAAACCTTGTCGACGATGCGCGCAAAGTGCGGCATCTGGGATCCCATCAGCATGCCCTGCCTGCCGATGCGATTCACGGGAAAGGGAGAGCCGAGCAACGTCGGGTGCCCCTTGATGAAGGCAAGCCTACGGCCCTCCAGCATCGACTGCGGGCACAGGGTTCCGTGCAGTTCCTGCAGCTTGGGCTTGGGGTCCCAGAGGTCATGCTGGGGCGGGGCGCCGGACAGGGCCAGGTAGATGACCCGCGTCGCGCGCGGCCGGTGGACCGGGGACGGACCGTCCACCGCACGGCGCGCAGCCCAGGCGGGCCGCATGAGGCCCAGCAGATCCGACGCCGCCATCGCCCCCACTCCGAGGGCTCCACGCCCGAGGAAGGAGCGCCGGGTGAGTTCCCTTCGCGTGGTCTGGTTGGGCTCCATGGGACTACTGCTTGGTGAGCACCGCGTCCTGGTTCAGCAGCACGCTCGCTGCAACGGTCCAGGCCGCGAGTTCGGCGGGGTCTTGGCCCTCGGCCAAGGGCCCCAGTGGATCGCAGGCGAGGCTAATCGATTCCTCGGTGCTGCGGCCGGCGGCGCGTTCGGCATCGACGAGACGGGCCACGATCTGCATGTCGAAGGGGTCCGCGGGACGAACCAGGGTTTCCCGCAGGCCGAAGGCCGCGCGCTCCACGGCGCTGTCTCCGGCCGCGTACATCCTCCGGGCCAAGCCCTGCGCGAGCTCGACGAAGGCCGGATCGTTCAGGGTGACCAGCGCCTGCAACGGCGTGTTCGTCGCGATGCGGCGCGCATTGCAGATCTCCCGGTTGGGTACATCGAACGCGTCCATGGCCGGGTACGGGATCGAGCGGCGCAGAAACACGTAGAGACCGCGGCGATAGCGGTCCGGGCCCTGGCTCTCGATCCAGGAGCGCTGGCCGTTGAATGCGGCCTGCCACAGCCCCTCGGGCTGCGGAGGAAAAATCGACGGCCCGCCGACCGTGGGCGAGAACAGGCCGCTGGCCACCAGCGCCACGTCGCGCACCATCTCCGCCTCCAGCCGCACCCGCGGCCCGCGGGACAGCCAGCGGTTGCCGGGATCGATGCTTCCCCTGGCCGGATCCTGGGCTGAAGTTTGACGGTAGGTCGCTGACGTCACCAGCCGGCGCAGCAGCGCTTTTTGGTCCCAGCCGCTGCGTTGGAAACCCAGTGCCAGGTGATCGAGCAGGGCCGGGTGAGTCGGCGGGCTGCCCTGGTTGCCGAAGTCCTCCTCGGTCGCCACCAGGCCACGGCCAAAGAGGCGTGCCCAAAGGCGGTTCACGGCCACCCGCGCCGTCAGCGGACTCCGCGCATCGGTGAGCCAGCGGGCTAGACCCAGCCGATCGTGGGGCTGTCCCTTGGGCCAGGGATGCAGAGCCGCGGGCACGCTCGCCTCGACCACATCGCCTGGAACTAGAAAGTTGCCCTTGATGAGCACGTGGGTCGTACGCCGCTTGTCGGCGGGAAGCTCGACCAGCACGGGAGTGCGCGGCATCTCCAGCCCAGCAAGCTGCTCTTCGAGCGCGGCGTGGGCCGTCCGGGCAGGTGCCAGCGCGGAGTCCTCGGCCATGCGTAGCTCGGCCAAGAGCCTCCAATCCTCGGGCGAGCGTTCGGCCGCGGAGCGCTCGGCCGCCGCCAGCAGCTCTGGGTCGGGGGCGCCCGCGGCCAAGAGCAGATCCAGCTCGACCGTGTCCGCCGGCTGATCGCCAAGAGCAGCGCTCCAGAGCACCCGACCATCCGTCCCCCTGGCCTCGACGAGCGCACCGGCGAGTCGCCGGCCCAGCCCGTTGTCCGTGCGATTGTGCAGCCGCACCGTACGCGCCATCACGGGGCTGTCGAAGCGCAGACTCCACCAGGGGCCGGTTTCGGCCAGCGTGTGGGTGACCGAACCATCGGTGTATTCCCCGCTCGGGTTGCCGTCCCGCGCGAGCTCTGCCGGTCCTGCGAATCCGGTGCTCGACTGGGCCGCGGTGCCGCCCGAAACCTCCTTCCCCGAGGGATCCAACACCACTGCCTCGGCAAGGGAAAGGAGACGAGCCGCTCCGGGAAGGGAGACGCGCAGCTCGGTGAACTCGAGGCCATCCTTGGCCCCCGCCGCCGCAGGCGCGGTATGAGCCCCTAGCCAAGACGCTGCAAACGCGGCAAGGCCCACTCTCTCGGCGGCGGCCGCTGCCCACTGGGCCTGGGCCTCCGCCAGCTGCGACTCAAGCCGTAGGCGCTCCGCGATCTGGACGCGGGTTGGCGTGTCGAGCAAGGGGCTGTCGTCGTTCTTGTCGGTGTCCGCCGTCTGATTGAAGTACGCGGTCAGCGAGTAGTACTCGTGCTGACTGATCGGATCGAACTTGTGGCTATGGCAGGCGGCGCAGCCCGCGGTCAGACCCATCACTGCCTGCATGGTCGTGTTGGTCCGATCCTTCACCGCCGCGACGCGCCATTCCTCATCGTCGGTGCCGCCTTCGGTGTTGTTCATCGTGTTCCGATGAAACGCGGTCGCTAGCCGTTGCTCCAGCGTCGCGCCCGGCAGCAGATCCCCGGCCAGTTGCTCGATCAAGAACTGGTCGTAGGGCAGGTTGCGCTGGTAGGCCTCGATCACCCAATCCCGGTAGCGCCAGATTTCCCGCAGTGGATCCGAGCCATGGCCCTTGGAGTCCGCGTAGCGCGCAATGTCCAGCCAGGTCGCTGCCCAGCGCTCCCCGTAGTGGGGCGAATCCAGCAACCCGTCCACGTAGCGCCCGTACGCATCCGGACGTTCATCGAGCACGAAGGCCTCGGCTTCGGCGTAGGTCGGCGGCAGACCGACCAAGTCCAACGACACGCGCCTCGCCAGGGTCCAGCGGTCCGCCGCAGCGGATGGGGCCAGCCCGTGCTCGTCCATTTTGGCGGCTGTGAACAGGTCGAGCGAATCCAGTGGCCACCCGGGATCCAGCCCGTCGGGAAGGCTAGGGCTCGGATGGTCCTGGGGCGGCACGAATGCCCAGTGCGGTGCGTACTCAGCTCCCGCGTCGATCCACCGCCCGAGCAGTTCCCGCTCTTTTGGGCTCAACGCATGGCCCTCCCCCGCCGGCGGCATTGGGTCGGCGGCATCGCCGCTACGCTGCCAAAGGCGGCTCGCAGCACGATCGCCGGGGACGATCGCGGCGCCCTTGCGGCGCGGGGCGATCGCGTCTTCGCGCTGGTCTAGCCGCAGCCCCGCCTGGCGTCCGTGCTCATCTGGCCCGTGGCACGCGAAGCAGCTGCGCGAAAGAAGCGGCCGAATCTCGGCCGCAAAGTCGGGGCCGGAATCCAGCCCGAAGCCCTTGCTCTGCAGCCCATCGAGCGGCCCACACAGCAGAACGGCGATGAATACGAGAAAGGTCGAGGAAGCGCGCTTCACGCATCCCTTTATAGCAGGCCCGCCTTCCCAGCAACGTCCCGGTACACGGCGAGTGTCTCGTCCACCATGCGGTCGAGTCCAAAGACTTCGGCCACGCGGGCCTCGCCCGCCGCCCCCCAGCGCTGTCTCAGGTCTGGGTCGGCCGCGAGCTCGAGCATCCCCGTAGCCAGGGCAGGAACATCATCGGGGGGCACCAGCCGGCCCGTGTTGCCGTCGACCACGACTTCGGGAATCGCAGAGACCTTGGTGGATAGCACGGGCAAACCGGCCGCCATCGCCTCGAGAAAGACCAGCCCTAGCCCCTCCCAACGGGAAGCCATCGCAAACACGCTGCTGGCAGCAATCAATCGCGGTACGTCCCGGCGAATGCCCGCAAAAACGCAGGCCCCGCTCTCGATCAACCCGAGCTCGTGCGCCACCGCCTCCGCCTTGGGCCTGTGGCCAAAGAAGGGATCGTCGCCCACCAGCAACAGGCGCAGTACCTTGCTCGGGTCGCTGGACCGCAGCTGATCGGCCGCGCTCGCAAACGCGCGCAGCAATACCTCGTGGGCCTTCTGGGGCGCGAAGCGTGCCACGCAGAGAAAGACCACATCATCGGGCCCGAAGCCGAACTCGGCGCGCACGGTCCTTGCTAGCTCCCCTCCCCTCGCCCGCGACTCCGCTGCAGCCGCAGCCCAGGGCGCAGGATCGATGCCGTAGTAGATGCGCTCCTGGCGCGCCACCGGTACGCGGCCATGCTCGGCGATGAAGCGCCCGACGTGATCGGACAGGACGATGGTGCGGGCAGGCACGCGCCCCACGGCCCCATGGACACGGCTGACCACCGGGCGCATCAGCGCGCGCTCGTCGTTGTGCTTGCCGGAGATCAAGCGCTTGCGCTTGCCCCATGCCAGCACGGCACCCGCGGCCAGGAAGTCAGCGCGCAGCAGATGACTGTGTGCAATTTGGCACCAGGCCAGATGCTTGCGCAAGCGCCAGATCGCACCCGGCCCCTTCCCCACGCAGCCGACGACCTCGGCACCGGCCGCTCGGAAGTCCTCCACCAGCGTGCCCTCGCCTAGCAAGTAGGCCACCCGCACCTCGTGTCCACGGGCGGTTTGCCCGCGCACCTGGGTGAGCACGTGCATCTCCGCGCCCCCGACATCGAGAGTGGTCAGGATATGTAGGAGCCTCACAGCACGTCCTCGTACACCGCCTGGAGTCCATCGAGCATGGCGGGGATGGTGTAACGCCCCTCCAGCCACGCGGCACCCTGGCGCCCCATGGCGGCCCGGCCCTCCGCACCAACTTCCAGCATGCGTCGCAGGCCAAGCGCCACCGATTGCGCATCGATCCCGGAGCAGAGCACGCCCGTGGTTGGATCCTGAATCGCATCCACGGCCCCATTGACGGGCGTGGCCATCACCGGCCTGCCCGCGGCCATCGCCTCGAGCACCACGTAGGGCATGCCTTCCCAGCGCGAAGGAAGCGCGAGAAAGTCACAGCTCGCTAGCAGCTTGGGCACGTCCCGGCGGGGCCCAAGAAAGCGCACGCGGTCCCGGATGCCCAGGGACTTCGCCTGGGCCTCGACTGCGCTGAGGTCGCCGGGTCCTGCGCAGATAAGCTGCAGCTCCTCGAGGCCAGGCTGCGCCAGCGCCTCGAGCGCGAGGTCCTGCCCCTTCGCCGCGTAGACCAGCCCCACCATCAGAGCGATCGGGCGTCCGGGGTCGAGATCGAACTCGGCCACGTCCACCGGTGCCGCATTCTGGAATCGCAGCGGGTCGATCCCGTTGGGCACCACGCGAATTCGCTTGGACGGCACGGCCCAACTGCTCGCAAAGCTCTTCGCTTCGCTCTCCGAAACCGCGATGATCGCTTGGCTGCGGTAGGCGAAGTGCCCCTCGATAGCCTGGTACGCCAGGCGCTTGTGCCACCCGAAGAGCGCCTTGAAGAGAAACGCAAAGGTATGCGGGGAGTGAACACGGCGCCCAATCTTGGTGGACAGCGAGGCCTGTCGCCCCAGGACACCGGCCTTCGAGCTGTGCGTATGCACGATGTCCGGTCGCACCTCGCGCAGGACGGCCTTCAGGGTGGCCATGTGCTGGCGGTCTACCGAAGGCCGGACCTCGCGCAGCATGTTCAGCCGAATGACGTGGACCCCCTCGGCCTCGAGAAGGTCGAGCTCCGCGGGGAAGTCCGGATCCCGCAGTGTGGAGGCGACCACGCTCACCTCCATCCCACGCTGGCGCTGGCCGCGGGCCACGTCGACGAGATGCCGCCGGGTGCCGCCGATGGTGCACTCCATCACGTGCATTACGCGCATGGCTGGATGATGCCGAATGCCCTAGTAGGCGCCGGTGCCCTTCGCCACAGCGAAACCGGTCAACGCCACGATCACCAGATCCAGCAGGAAGGATTGGTTCTCGATGTAGTAGAGGTCGTAGTCGAGGTTCTCGTGGATCGCGGTGCTGCGCGCGTAGCTGATCTGCCACAGGCCCGTGACGCCGGGCTTCGCCCGCAGGCGCTCCCGGTCGAGGGGCCCGTACTCATCGACGATGAAGGGCATCTCGGGACGCGGTCCGACCACGCTCATCTCGCCGCGCAGGACATTCCAGAAGTTGGGCAGTTCATCGAGGCTGTAGCGCCGCAAGAACCGCCCCACCCCGGTCACACGGGGATCGGCCTCGCTGTCCGGGGTGCGCTCGTCCCCGCAGTCCCGGGTGTACATCGTGCGGAACTTGAGCATCGAGAAGGGCCGCCCCCCCTGACCGATGCGCACCTGCTTGAAGAAAACCGGCCCTGGGGAATCGCGCTTGATCATCCAGCACGAGAACAGGAAGAACGGTGCGCTGAGGACCAGGACGGTGCTGGACACAAAGACGTCAAACAAGCGCTTGGCGACCCGGGCGCTCCAGGAGTCGCGGCTCTCGGCCCGAGCGATCAGGGGGATCGAATCCAGGTTCTCGATCCGCACCTTGTAGGACATCAGGTGATAGAAGCGCGGCACCACGTAGTAGCTGACGCCGAGATTCTCGAGCTGCGCGACAATCTCCATCACACGGCGCTCGTCCTCGGACGGCAGGGCGACAAAGACCTCGGAGACCTTGTGCAGTCCCACGAGCGCGGGGAGATCGGCGGTTGTACCCAGCACCCGGCTGCGCTCGATCATGGCCCCGACCTTGGCCTCGTCATCGTCGACGAAGCCGGCGAAGTTGAGCCCCAGGGTCGGCACCAACAGGAACTTGCGCTGCAGGCGCTGGCCGGTTGTGCCGGCGCCGAGGATCAGCACGTTGCGGTTGCCCATGCCCCGACGATGGAGGCCCTGGATCAACTTGAACGAGATGAAGCGCGCAATCATCGTGTAGATGCAAATCAACACGAAGGCGAGCGTCAGGGTGACCCGGCTGAACAGCTCAGGGTCAACGCGTAGCTCCACGGCTCGGTGGATCGATACGACCCAGCCCCAGGTTCCGTCCGCATCCAGGGTCGTCCCACGCAGGAACACCACGAGTGCCGTCACGATCAGGAACGCGGTCACCGTGCTTTTGGAGACCGCCTTGAATTCCTCGACGTTCAGCAGGCTCTTGATTGGGCTGTACATCCCAAACCAGTGGAAGCACAGAAGGCAGACCGCGGCGGTGATCGAGAAGATCTCGCGGTAGAGGACGAGGGGCGTGGAGAAGTCCACAAGCTCCCCGGCCATGTTCATCTCAGGGGAAACGAACTGCTCGCGCAGCCACCAGGCAGACAGACACGCCCCGATCACCGTGCAGAGATCGGCTAGCACCTGGGTCGACAGGACCAAGGGCTCGAAGTTGCGTCGTACGAAAGTGCCTGCGCGGGTCATAGAGAGCAATGCCGCCGGGACGGGCACGAACCACCCTGGTCCTGGCTGCCACCGGGTGCAAGAGTACCCCCCTGTGGGCCTTGGTGGGAAGCGGATGGGCGAGTCATGGGCCTTACTGGGGGTCGGAAGCGGCCAGACGGGCCAAGACCGACGGAAGCGTATCGGCGGCTCGGCCGGCCATCTGTTGGAGGTTTCTTTGGAAAGTCCTGCCCGCTCCGTAACCCGCAGAGTCGGTCACGGTGCGGGCCGCGGCCCAGGGGATCCCCGCCCTGAGCGCCACCGCCGCCGCAGCCGCGGTCTCCATATCGGCCACGCAAAGGCCAGGCCAGGCCCGTCGCAGCTTGAAACGCCGCCAGGGGGACAGGACGGGCCGATCGGCCGTCAGGAAGGTGGCCAGGGTCCCCGGCTCGACCCCTTCCCAAAGCTCCTGCAGCTCCCTGCCCGGCTTGCTTGCGCGCCCCTCACGGACGGCGAGATCGGCCTGGATTGCGGTTTCGCAGTGCACGAAAGTGCCCGGTGGCAAGGCCGCCCGGAGCCCCCCGCAGGTCCCCACGATCCACAGTGAGCGGACGCCCTGTGCGAGCAGAACCGCAGCTCCCTGGGCTGCTGCCACCTTGCCCACACCGGCGGCGCAGGCCACGACTTCGCCCCCAGGGATTCGGCTGCGAATCAGTTCGAGGCCCTGGTCATGGGTCCGGCGCTCCCCTTTTGCCCAGGCTCCAAGCTCGGGGAGCAGGGCGCTGAGCACTCCAAACCGCAGTTCACCTCGGCGCTGTTGTTCGCACTGCTTCTGGTCCGCCTGCTCCGCCTGGCCCGGCCGCTGCTCTTGCTGCTCACCCATGCCAGGCAGCATGCCGCACATCTGCGCGCCGCGCTCCCACCCGGAGAAGCTTCTCCCCCAAGGGGTGACCTGGGGTGGCTTCACTGTATCCTGCCCCCTTCGCCTGCACCCCCCGTCCCAGTTTCGACCATGCGCATCGCCATCACCGGCGCCACCGGCTTCATCGGCGGCTACATGACCCGCGGCTTCCTCAACGCCGGCCACACGGTACGCGCCCTGGTGCGCCCCGGCCGCGAGGACGCTATCGACGTGGGCAACCTGGGGCCGGATCTACTCGACAAGCTGGAGCGCCACGTCGGGGACATCACCGACGAGCCCGCCGTGTCGGGTTTCTTGGAGGACTGCGACATCCTCGTGCACCTGGCGAGCGCCCACGACCACTTCACAATGGAGCAAATGCAGCTCGTCAACGTGAAGGGAACCGAGCACCTGATCGCCGAGGCCAAGAGGCACAAGAACCCCAAGTTCCTTTTCATCGTGGTCTCTTCAGCCGTGATCGGCGTACCGGTCTATAGCTACTACCGCGACTCGAAGCGCGTGCAGGAGAAGATCATTCGGGGCAGCGGACTGCACTGGGCCTCGTTCCGCCCCACCCTGGTCTATGGCATTGGGGATCACCGTCACACGGCACCGCTGCTGCGGCGCTGCGGGGCCGAAAAGGGCACCTACTGGGTCTATCACGAGGGTCTGAGCAAGCTGAACCCCGTCCACGTGGATGACGTGGTCGACGTGGTCATGCGCTACTTCGACTATGACCGCGCCCTTGAGGACTACCGCGTGTTCGAGATCGCAGGCCCAGCGGGCATCTCCTTCAACGAGTTTGTCGACGTCACGATCGAGGCCACCGGGGGCAAGGTGAAGCGCCGGAACATTCCCCGCCGCTGGGTAGAACGGGCGATCTTCCTCAAGGGTCTGTTCAAGGATGTGACCAAAGAACGCCGCGGTGCGGGCTACTTCTCCCTTCACCACAACCACGACATCGTCCCCGCCCAGCACGACCTCGGCTGGCAGCCCCGGCCCTTTGCCGAGGGCATCCGTCAGGTGGCCGAGGGGGACTGGTGGCGGGAAGAAGGGGGCGGGAGTGGCGAGGCCACCCGCCTTGGGACCGGCGGCGTCTGACCCACAATCGCTGGATCTACGAATGCCGCGGAGCGCCCCGAACCGGGCCGTAGGCGTTGTTCGTCCCGCGCTGAGGCGTAGATTGTCCCGCAGGTGGGCATTCCGCCCAGGCTTTTGCGCACACCCGCGAAGTGCGGGATAGGTTTGCGTGTAGCACGTGGGCTCTGGGCCTTCGCGCTAGAGGCCCCACGCGACTCGTCTACTCTCCGCAAATGAAACACAGCCACATCCTCTCCTGGGTATTGCTCGGCGCTGTAGCAGCCGGCTGCTCAGAGCTGCAACCTTTCCAGGACAGCTCCTCCGACTCCCGCTCGAAGTCCAGCCCCAAGTGGATCGACACCAGCGCGAACAAGTCCACCCCCAGCTCCAGCTCCGACGCGAACGAAGGTTCGCGTCAGCAAGGGGCCATGGACGCAGCTGAGCTCGACGCTCCCGACCCCAAGCTGATGAGCATGGAGGATGCCGAGCTTGTACGCACGGTCTATGCCCTGCCCACCGGTGATCCCGACACAAGCGCGCTGCTGCTCGAGAAGATCAGCCCCGCCGAAGTCATCCAAGGGGTCGATTTCCAATACCAGCTGCACGTGACCAACCTGACCAGCGCAGCTCTGGACAACGTGTTCATCGATGAGCGCGCCTCTAGCAACCTGAGCATCCGCGAAGCCGACCCGGAGCCGACCAACCTCGACGGTGGACGCGCGACCTGGGATCTGGGCACCCTAGGTGCTGACGAGAAGATTGTCATTCAGGTCCGCGCCGCGGCGACCGAAGGCACCGAGGTGCAGGGTCTCGCCGAGGCCAGCTACAGCTCAGGCCTCCGCAACAGGATCGCGGTCATCGCGCCCGCGCTCGATCTGCAACTCGAAGTTCCGGCCGTCGCCGCTACCGGCGAGGACATCCCCCTGGAGCTCACCGTGCGCAACACCGGCTCGGGCGACGCCAAGGACATCCTGGTCAACTCGACCCTGCCCGCTGGACTGATGACCGACAGTGGCGACCAAACGGTGGCCATTCCTGTCGGCACCCTGCGGTCCGGCGAGTCCAAGACCGTCCGTATCCTGGCCCGCGCCAGCAAGGCCGGTGAGTACAAGGCAAGCGCCGAGGCAAGCATGCGCCACGGCGCAACGATCGCCAGCCCCGAGCGTACGGTACTCGTGCAGGAGCCCAACCTGGCCCTCACGGTCGCGGGCCCCTCGAAGGCCTTCATCGGCCGTCCGTCGCGCTGGACGCTCACCCTCGCCAACACCGGTGGAGGCGATGCCAAGGACGTGACCGTCGAGCATGAAGTGCCCGATGGCATGACCTTCGTCAACGCCTCCATGACCCCCGACGTGTCTGGCTCCAACCTGAGCTGGAACGTGGGTGACGTGAGCGCTGGCGCGAGCAAGACCATCGAGATGTACCTGCAGGCCGAGGAAGCCGGTGCCGCCGAAGTCCGTGCCCGGGTGGCCGGTGATGACGCCGCCGTCAGTGGTTCCAGCAAGGTGTCGCTCCAGGGCGTCAGCGCGCTGCAACTCGAGATCGACGACCTGACCGACCCCGTCCTGGTGGGCGACTCGCTCACCTACCACGTCAAGGTCTACAACCAGGGCTCAGCTCCGGGATCCCAGGTGAAGGTCTCCGTCCAGCTCGACGAAGGAATGCAGCTGGTGCGTGCCCAAGGCCCCACGGCCGGCGAGGCCAACGGCAACACGATCGAGTTCGCTCCCTTCAAGACCCTCGGTCCGGACGAGACCGCCACCTGGCGCATCGTCGTCAAGAGCGTCACCGCCGGGGACCTGCGCCTGACCGCATCGATGACCTCCGAGGTCCTCATCCGGCCGGTCTCCGATACCGAGTCGACCCAGTTCTACCAGTAGACCGGTCGTAAGAAAGCCACGAGGAAGGAAGGCCCCTCTTCACCCGGTAGCCCATCAAGGGCCTACCAGGTGAGCCCCCCTGCGGAGGCTCCGATCGCTGCAAAGGCGAACGGGGCCTCCGCTTTGTCGTGGGCGGTGATCCAGCCGCGCCCACTACCGGTGAAACTTGATGAGCGTGTAGTAGGCCTGGTCGTGTAGCAGGGGTAGCCCGCGCGCGGAACGCAGGCCCGACAGATCGAACTCGTGCACGTAGCCTTCCCGCAGGCCCTTCACCGCCAGGCGCACCGAAAGTCCATCGGCCGCCGGCACGGCGCCGGTCACCTCAAGCTCCTGGACCTCGACCTCGGGGCTGCCGTAGTCGGAGTGCAGCAGGTAGGTGTAGCTCTTGAGACCGTAGGATCCGACCTCCGCCGCGCTGCCCACGTCGACAGGTAGCGTGAAGCGCAGCTCGAAACCGCCTGGCTGCACGTGGGTGGACAGCACTTCGAAGGGCATGTTCCCCTTCCAGCGCAGGCGCTCGAGCCCGAGGCTCGCGTGCCCCTTGCCGCCCCATCCGCGGTTCGTCTCCCCCACCAACAGCGACCCATCCGCGCCCCAGGCGGCGCGGATGGCGCCACAGGCCAGGCCCTCGCGGAAGCGATAGACCGCCCCCTGCCAGTGCCCCTGCACCTGCTCCAAGGAGACGCGCATCACCAGCGCTTCGTATTGATCGACCACAAAGCACTGACCGCGGAATGGACCAAAGTGCCCCTCGGTGTCCCACACGAAACCCGCCGGGCTGCGCCCAACCTTGTCGTAGGGGAACCAGACCGCAGGCAGCTGGAACATCGCTTCTTCCCGAGCGAAGTCGGGCATCAGGATGCCGGACTTGTGCTCGGGCGGCAGCGGGAACTGCCAGCGCTCATCCCCGCAGGACGGCACCCCGTGGGGATGCCCGTGATAGCCTCCCGGCTCCACGAGGCTCATCTTGCTTGCGCCACACCACTCGCCCTGGTTGTCGGTGTAGAAAAGGTCGCCCCAGGGACTGAACTGGAGCCCAGCGGGCGATCGCAGACCAGCCGCCTTGGGCACGGCGGAACCGTCTTCGACGCGCATGGCGAAGCCGCGCCAAGCCACGCTGCCGAAGGGCTCCGAACCAAAGGGCTTGTTCGTGGTGAACCACAGGGACCCGTCCGGCGCCCGCCGGGGCCCGAAGTTGTACTCGTGGTAGTTGCCCGAGATCTCCCAGTCGTCGGCGACAACCTCGAGGCGATCCATCGAGTCATCGCCATCATCGTCGCGCATTCGGCTGATTTCTCCGCGCTGGGCGGTGTAGATCCAGCCGTCTTCGTCGGCCACCAGGCCCAGGGGTTCCTGCAGGCCTTCCGCGAACTTGTGGAAGCGAGCCCCGGAGAGATCATCCGCCCCGCCGTCCAGCACCACATAGACCTCCCCCCGCCGCGTGCAGACCAGGGGCCGGCCATCCGGCAGGATCGCGATCCCGCTCACCTCAAGCTCGAGGCCCTCGGGGATCGGATAGCTGACCGTCTCGACGAAGTCGCTCTCCCGGGGAAAGCCATCCTCCACCGGACCAACTTCCCCGTCCTGGGCAACGCTGAACGCGGGCCCACTCAGCCCGCAGAAGGCGGCGGCCGCCAAGGCACACGAAGCAGGGTTGCTTACCATTGGATCTCCCACGCGAAGCTGGCCGAGAGCTGGCCGCTGTCCTCAGAAAGGGTGAGTTCGAGCGGCACACGCAGCTCGTTGGCGCCATCCACGGACACGATTTGGGCTTCGCCCGCCACGCGTTCGAAACGGACCCTGTGGGGCTGCTCGCCCGTGATCGCATACGCCCCATCCGCCTCGAGCTCGATCGTCTCGCCGGTGGCGACGCGCAGCCAGATGCGCCCCTCGGGGGGCACATCCGCGCTCACCTCCACGCGGCGCAGCGCGCCCGCTCCGCCGATAGCCAGGCGTGCCTCGAGGGTTTCGATGACCTCAAGGCCCAGCAGGCCGTAACGGAAGGCGGGCAGTCCGGTAGCCCCGTCGATCTCGCGGCCGAGGGCTTGGGCAATCTGCGCAGGGGAGCCCGGATCGGGGTCCGGCGCTTCCCCGGAGTCCACCCCTGGCCCAGGCCCCGATGCCTCGGCCGCCGCGCTTGGCCAGGGTGCGCCCGGCTCGGCGAGGTTCGCGAGCAACGGCCCTGCCGGCAGGCGGACCCCGTCCGCGGACGCAGGCCCCTCGAGCTGGCCAGCGCGACCCTGCCAGGTGCCCCGGGCGTTGAGGAAAGCTCCCCGCCAGATCTGATCCATCCGGCTCGCGCCCACATCGAAGGCGAAATGCACGCGCTCGGGGCTTCCGACCGCGACGACCCGCGGACCGACTTCCTTCCAGAACACGCCGACCGAGCGAGCCCGGTCCTTGGGCTGCACCTCGAACGCTTCATCGGGGACCACCAGCCCCTCGGGGTAGGGCATCGCCGAACCGAGTGAGAGGTAGTCCCAGATGAGCTGCACCTGCGCGTCGATGTCCCCATCCAGCACCTCCTGCACGGGGCTCTTGCCATCGATCCACAGGTTCGCCATGCGGGTGTTCATGTTCACCGAGGCGGGGTCGCGGAGCAGGCGTTGGAACCAGACCGGCCGCAGCCGGTCGTGCATGCCCGCCATGTCCACCGCGCGGATGCCTAGGGAAGCCACCCCCGCAAAGTCGTGGCACTGGATGCATCCCAGGCCTTCGCGGCCGGTCAGATGCTGGGCCATCGCAAGCCGCTCGGGGCTCAGGTCCTCGCCGCGCGCGGGTTCTGTCTCGCCGGAGCGGTCGGCGGCTTCGAACGCCGCGGGCATCCAGCCCACCGCCTCGTCCCCGTACTGGGGCATGCGCACCGCGACGTAGGGACGGACGCGCTCCGCCTCCGTCAGAACCGCATGTAGCGCGGGCACGCGAAGCTTCGCCCCCACGCCCGTGAGCGGCGGCGGGTAGCGCGCCTCATCGCCCACCTCGGCCTCCTCGTCCGCGACAAAGTACTCCTTGATCGCAGGATGCACGCCGCCGAGCTCGTCCCGCCGGTGGCAGCCATAGCAGTTCATCCGCTGGAATTGGCGCGCGAGCCGCGGGCCCTCCGCCAGCTGGGCCACCGGCAGATCCCCGGCCAAGTAGCCCATCACCGCCGCTTGGTCCCCGGGGTCGAGCGCATAGCGTGCGGCGCGCTCCGAATCCGCCGGAACCGCCAGGCAGCCCCCCCGGTCCAGCCCGGCCAGCCCGGCCAGCTCGCCCAGCGAGGGGCCGGCCGCCGTGCCGACCGACTCCAGATCGTCGATCGCAGGATCTCCGACCGAGTGGCAGGCTGCGCAGCCCAGGCCACTGAACAGCGCCTTGCCGGCGCGCGCCCTGCGGGCATCGACCTGAAAGCTCCCATCCTCGAGGGGACGCACGCCCAGGCCAAGGTGGCTCATCGCTTCAACGGGGATGTCCACCAGCTCGTCCGAGCCAGGCGCAGCCCACAGCAATTCCAGCGTTTCGCCGCCGCCCTGCTCGAAGAACGTCAGGAGCAGCTCGTGGGGCCCCGCTTCTAGCTGGGCCGTGGCCTCGATCGTGCGCGGCGCATGGTTGCCGCCGTTGTCGACCACCAGCTCGCCGTCGATCCACAGCATCGACCCGTCGTCGGAGTTGGTGGCAAAGCGCCACTCGCCGGCTTCCGGCAACTCGAGGGTGCCTGTGAAACGCAGGCCGAAGTTGTCGTCGCGCCGCCGAACACCGATGTCCGCCCCCACAGCCGAGCCCTTCGCAACGGGCTTGTCGTTCTCAAAGTCCGGCACTCCGGCCTTCTGTTCGAAGAGCTCATAGGCCAGGCCCGGCACGCGGGTGGCCTGCCCCTGGGGCCGCACCCGGGCGCGCAGCAAATAGGCGGCGATGGCCTGCGCCTCCTCCGCGTCGAGCTCCATGTTGGGCATGTGCCCGCTGGGCCGCAGCGCCAGGGGGTCCAGCAGGAATGACTCCAGCGCAGCGGCCGTGTACTTGTTCTCCACCAGCGGGGACAGCGCCCGGTTCCAGGGCTCCAGCGTCCCGTCGGGCACCCAGAGCTCGTCTTCCCCATCGGCCGGGTCAGGCCCCACCGGCAGGGTTTCCACCTCCCAGAGCTCGGCCAGAGTCCAATCCAGCAGGTAGTCGGGCTCCGCTGGACCGTGGCAGACCACGCAGCCGGTCTCCCGGTAGAGCCACCGCCCGTCCTCGAGGAGGTCCAGATCGGCGGGTTCGGCGGCGTGCACCATGGGCTCTCCCAGGCTCAGCACGTAGTGGGTCAAATCCTCGACCGCGCTGGCCCGATCGTCCTCGCCCAACTTGCCCAGCAGGTCAGGCATCGTGACCCAAGGCTTCACCCCACGGGGATCCAGCAGGAAGCCCCGCAGCCAATCCGCGCCCAGGCGCGAGGCCGCGGCCGATAGGTCGGGCGCACTCTTGGGCTGGTAGCGCTCCACCGCCGCCTCGCCAGGCGCCACATGGCAGGTCACACAGCCGTGGCTGCCGAGGATTTCCTCGGCGCGGGGCAGGGGCAGCTCGGTGCCTGTCGGGGATTGGGGCGAAACGCCCAGCGTTGCAAAGATCCAGAGCGCCGTGGATGCGCTCATGCCTCGTCCCCACGCAGGGAGTCGAGCACCTTCGCGTCCTCGATCGTCGACATATCCCCCTTGGACTCGACGCCCGCAGCGACATCGCGCAGCAGCCGGCGCATGATCTTGCCGGAACGGGTCTTGGGTAGCGCGGGGGAGTGCCTGAGCTCGGCTGGCCGCGCGAGTTTGCCGATTTCTTTGGCGACATGATCGCTGAGCGTCTTCTCCAGGGCCTCGTCCCAGGGTGTATCCGCTGCCGGCGTAACGAAGGCCACGATGGCCTCCCCGGTCAGATCGTCCGGACGGCCTACCACGGCCGCTTCCACAACCGCGTCATGGGAGACGAGCGCGCTCTCGATCTCCATCGTCGACAGGCGGTGGCCGGAGACGTTGATCACGTCGTCGACCCTGCCCAGGATCCAGAAGTTGCCGTCCTCATCACGGCGCGCCCCGTCCCCTGGGAAGTAGATCCCAGGCCACTTGGACCAATACGTGTCCAGGAAGCGCTGCTCATCGCCCCAGATGCCCCGCAGCATCGACGGCCAAGGCTTGCGGATCGCGAGCAGCCCGCCCTGGTTCGGCCCCAGCTCCTCGCCCTCCTCATCGAGAATCGCCGCATCGACTCCGAAAAAGGGACTCATGGCGGAGCCAGGCTTGGTGGCCGTGACCCCCGGCAAGGGCGTCAGCATGATCCCGCCGGTTTCGGTCTGCCACCAGGTGTCGACGATCGGGCAGCGCTCTCCGCCAACGACCCGGTGGTACCACATCCAAGCCTCGGGGTTGATCGGCTCGCCCACCGTGCCGAGTAGGCGCAGCGACGACAGATCGTGGCGCGTCACGTGCTCGTCGCCCCATTTCATGAACGCACGGATGGCCGTGGGAGCCGTGTAGAAGACCGTGACGCCGTGGCGTTCGACGATGTCCCAGAAGCGGTTCTCAGCCGGAGCGTTGGGCGCACCCTCGTACATGACCTGGGTCGCCCCGTTGGCTAGGGGTCCGTACACGATGTAGCTGTGGCCGGTGATCCACCCCACGTCCGCCGTGCACCAGTACACGTCGCCCGGCTGGAGATCGAAGACGTAGCGCGTGGAGAGGTAGGCCCCCACCATGTAGCCGCCCGTCGTGTGCATGATGCCCTTGGGCTTGCCGGTGCTGCCCGATGTGTAGAGCAGGAACAGCGTGTCCTCAGCGTCCATGGGCTCGGGCTCGCAGGTCGCCGGCTGGTCGCTGACGAGCTCGTGGTACCACACGTCGCGCCCTGCGTCCCAGGCGACCTCGTTCTCCGTCCGACGCACCACGACCACGGTGTGCACCTGATCCTGGCCCTCGAGGCCAGCGTCCACCTCCTGCTTGAGCGGCAGGACCTTGCCCCTCCTCCAGCCACCGTCCGACGTGATGACAGCGGTGCAGCCCCCGTCTTCGATGCGATCGCGCAGGGCCTGGGCGCTGAAGCCCGCGAAAACAACGGAGTGAATCAGCCCCAAGCGCGCACAGGCGAGCACCGCCACCGCCACCTCGGGAATCATCGGCAGGTAGATCGCCACCCGATCACCCTTCTTCAGGCCGCGGGCCCGCAGCCCGTTCGCCATCCGGCAGACCTCGGCGTGCAACTGGGCATAGGTCAGGTTGCGGGTGTCCCCTGGCTCGCCCTCCCAGCGGATCGCCACCTGATCCCCGGCCTTGGCTAGGTGTTGGTCCAAGCAGACCGCGGACGCGTTCAGCTTCCCGCCGCCGAACCAGCGAGCGCGGGGCGCCTCGCTCCAGTCCAGGACGGAATCGAACGATTGGATCCAGGGGAGCTCCCGGGCGATCCGCCCAAAGAAGCCTTCGGGATCCTGAATCGACTCGGCGTGCAGCGCCTCGTAGTCGGCCTGGGAGCCCAGGCGCGACTTCGCGCGGAATTCGTCGGACGGGGGGAACGAACGGTCCTCGCGGAGGACGTTTTCAATGCGCTGGCTCATGGGGGGGGATCCAGGCCGGGTTTGGCCGTGCCCCAGTGTAGGACCAGCGCCTGGGCCCATGCCCTGAGGACGGGGTCCCCAGGTCCGGATTTGGGACCGTGCCCTGGCCTTGGGAACGCAGTTCGAAAACCCGCGGGAACCCGGCAAGGAGTCTGCCATCGCGGACGAAGTCCATTGCTCCCC
>CAYWNK010000099.1:0-20073 GCA_964459495.1 uncultured Planctomycetaceae bacterium | reverse complement strand
CCCCAGTCCCCCAGGCCCAGTCCCCCCCGACGCAAGAACGAGCACCCACGGCCTATTCAGCTCCCCACACCCCTCCGCAAGGAAGCTGCCTGGCCCTATTCAGCAAGGCACCAAGCGCCCCGCCCGCCGCTTAGCGTGTGAAAACTGGCAGGGTCCCGCGGGGCACCGCGAGCACGAGGCAGTTGACGGCTGTGGCGTAGGAGGAGCCGAAGCGATCCTTTTCGATGTCGCCGGAGCCGGTGAGGCGGCGGTCTTCCCAGGCTCCGTCGGGGCGCTGGGCGCGAAGGACTTGCTGGAGTTCGGGGTCCCACCAGCGTTGGTAGACCTTGAGGTCAGGGTGCTGCCAGAGGGCCTGACTCAGGTACATCCGCTCGTAGTAGGGGAAGACAGGGGCCTCTGCTCGGGAGCCATCCAGGTTGCGGCCCTCGAGTTCGCGCCAAAGGTAGTCGTAGCCCTGGGCCACGATGGGGCCCTCGTAGACGCCCGTTGCATGCAGGGTCGAGAGGCTGGCAGCGGTCAGCGCAACCGAGGTCTTGGGCTGGGAATGGGAGTATTGGAAACCCCCGTCTTCGGCCTGCAGGGACTCGACGTAGGCGATGGCCCGCTTGATCACGCCCGCGTCGACCACGACCCCGGCGTTGCGCGCGCCGCGGAGGGCCCAAACGAGACAGACGGTCACCGAGCCTTCCTGCTCGGTGGTGGGGCGGGGGTCGTAGAACCAACCGCCGTCTACCCCTTGGCTGGACTCGATGATGGCGACCGCGGCGAGAATCGCCTTCTCCAGCCGGTTGCCCAGGGGAGCGCGCGGGGACTGGGCCCAAGCCTGCGTCAGGGCCAAGGTCGCCAGGCCGTGGCCGTGGGTCTTCGAGCGTTGATCCTCGGTGTCGGTGATGTAGCCCGCAGCAGGACCCTCGCCGATCTGGTGGTCGAGCAGGTAGGTGATCGCCAGGGCGAGCTGAGCCTGGTGGGGGCCGCGGGTGAGGCTGGAACCGCCACCCATCCAGGCCAACGCTGCGAGCGCCGTCACACCGACCGGCGCACGGTTCTTGCCCAGGGATGTGGGGAGCGCGCCGGTCCCCGTGCGTGACTGTTGCACGCTCAAAAACTCGAGGCCCCGCTCCAGCGATTGCTCAGCAGGGTCGGGCCGCAGGGCGGGCAATGCGGACGAGCCCAGGGTCGCCTCTTGGGCGACGCCTGGGCTCGTCAGCAGCCCGGCTAGGATCCACAGAAGCGCCGGGCGCACAGAGCTACTCTCCGCGGCGGTTCAGACGACGGTAGTAGGAGTCGATCCAGTCGCGGTACTGCGCGGGAACGTCGACGCCGCCTTCCGCGCGGAAGATGTCGCGCAGGTGAATCGGCAGGTTGCCCCAGACCTCGATCTGCGGGTTGCCCTGCTGGGACTGGGCGGTATCGGCCTCCGGGAGCTGGCCCTGCTGGTTGGGCTGGGGCTCCTGATTGGACTGCTGATTGCCGGTCGGCTGCTCGCCCTCACCCGGCTTTTCCTGCCCAGGCTTCTTTTGCTCGCCTTCGCCGTCCTCGGGACGCGAAGCCGACTGATCCTTGCGCTTACCGCTTTCCTGCTGAGACTGACCCTGGCTCTTAGGCTGGCCTTGAGAATTGCCGGACGAACCGCCCGACATGGTGCTGCTTCACGTCCCTCCGCCTTGCTCCTTGGCGATCTTGAGGATCTGGTCGATGCCTTCCAGCACCGACGCACCCTCGGAGCGCGAAGCGTTCAAGAGATCGGCGAGCGCACCGCCGCCATTCGATTGGGACTGGTCCTGCGGATCCCGGGGGATCTCATCCATACCGGAGGCGCCAACCTTGGCGAGCGCTTCGGTCTCGCCCTTGCTTGCGTCGAATAGCAGGGAGCCCATCTTGTTCATCCGTCCCTCGACCTCTTGGAACAGGCGAATCATCTCCTGCTGGGGAGATGCCTCGGCGGCAGGCTCTTTCGAGAAGGGATTGAACTGACCCAGGTCGAGCTTGTCGTCCTGTGCCTTTTCGTCGTCTTCTTGCGTCGGCTCTTGGGGCCCGGGCTCCTGGAGAGAAGTGGTCCAGCCGGCAGCGCCCGAAAGCGTGAGGGCTCCACTGATCCAGAGCGCCAGCGCGCGTCCGGGGAAAGTCTTGATTCGAGTCATAGGGAGTTGCTCCGTGGAAGGCAGCGGGGCGCGCGCATAGACCGCACGCCCCCGTTCAAGATAAGGGCCAGGCTCACTCGCCGGGGCTGTCATTTGGGCCAGGAACGCCCAGGCGTTCCCGAAACATGCGAAACAGCTCGGTCACGCGCCTGTGCTTGTAAGCGAGGCGTGAAATGTCTTCGAGCAGTAGCGGATCTGGTTTGGCATCGGCTTCGGCGAGCTCGGGGTGGAGCCGCGTGAACTGCTCGATTCGCTGGAGCACTTCTTCCTCCAGCTGGCGCAGGAGCTTGAGCTCAGCCACGTCGGGCACGAGGGCTTCGTCTTGCTCCTGCTGTTCTTGTTCCTGCTGCTGCTGCTGCTGCTGCTGCTTTTCACGCTCCTCCATCTCCTCGCGAAGGGCGCTCTCCAGCCAGACCAGACTTGTCTCTACGTCTTGCTGTAGGGCCTGGACGCGCGGGCCCGAGCGGCTGCTATCGCCGAGTTCGCGGACGATCCGGACGAGATCGGACTCCACGTTGCGCACGATTTCGTGGAACACGATGACCCCTTCGTTTTCCAGAGCATCGGCGACCTTGGTCGCGCGCGCCTGCACGGTTTCCTCCTCGCGGGCGATTCCGCGCAGTCGTACGCGCAGGGCGCGACTCGCCCGGCCGCCTTCGCGGTTGGCGTCGAGCTCGGCGGTCAGCTGCATCTGCTCGCGGTGCACAGTGAGCATCGCGTCGACCTCCTCCGCGATGCGGAAGAGCAATTCCTCCTGACGGAGTTCCTGGTACTGCTTTTCTTCCTCTTCGAGCTCGGCCAGGGCTTCTTCGATGCGCCGCTGGGTTTCCTCTTCCTGCTCGATGGCCTCTTGCATGTCGCCCTGCTCGCCCTGCTGGCCAGACTCGCCAGACTGTTGCAGGGACTCGGCGGCCTGGGAAGCCGATTGGGCGGCTCCCTCCAGATCGGGCTCCGCGAGTGCACCCTCCCGTTCGGCGTTGCGACGGGCCAGCTCGAGCAGCAGTTTCCGGACCGCCTCTTGGCGTTCGGCCAGCTCTTGTGCCTTGGCCTTGCCCTCGGCGCTCTGGGGCTCGACGCCCTCACGCGCGGAGTCGAGCGCTTCGTCCAGGGCTTCGATCGCCTCGCGCTGGGACTGGCTTGCGGAGCGACTTGCGCCGGGTTGCTCCAGTTGCTCAGCAGCGCGCTCCATCGCCTGCTGGGCCTCAGCGAGTGCTTGCTCGACGGCGGACTGGGCTTCAGGCGTCATCGATCCCTCGGAGGCCTGCTCCCGTGCTTCTGCCACCTGCTTGGCGAGCTCACTCTGGGCCTGTGCCGTGGCCTGCCGTTCGGATGCGGACTCCGAGCCGGAAGGCTGCGCGCCCTCGGCAATCGCCTCATCGAGTTTCTCCTGGGCCTCGGCCAGCGCCTGCGCTGCAGCCTCCGCCTGGGCCTTGGCGCCAGCGGGGTCGCGCTGGGCTGCGGCGGCCTTGGCTTCCTGCATCGCTGCGGCGGCTGCGGACATCGCCTCAGCAGCCTGTTGGGCGGGGGAGTTTTCCTGGCCTGCGGCTTGGGGACTGCGCTCGAGTCCCTCCGAGATGGCCTCCGCCCGCTGGGCGCCTTCCGCCTGGCTTGCCTCCAGGGCCTGGGATAGACGCGCCTCCGCGTCCGTCGCTTGGTCGAGGCGGCGGAGGGCTTCCTCGGTGGCAGCAGCTGTGGCATCGTCCGCCGCGAACGGCGGGACAGGGGCCGGCTCGCCGGCCTCGGCGGCCTGTTCGGCTTCCGCTTGGGCAGCCTGCGCAGCGGCCGCCTGGGCCTCGTCGAGGGCTTCCTCGACGCGTTGGGCGGCGGCGCCGGCCATCGATTCGGAGGCGGCCAGCTTGGCGACTTTCTCGGACGCTTCCGAGCGGGCAGCCGCAGCCTGGGAGGCTGCTTCCCGCGCGGCCTCTCTGAGCGCGGCGGCCCGCTGCTCGGCGGCCTCTGCGGCAGCCTCGGCGGCAGCCGCAGATTCAGACTTGGCGGCAGTCGCAAATTCCTCGGCTGTTTGGCCCAGTGCCTCGGCGGCCAGGCTGGCTGCTTCCTTAGAACGCTCGTCTGCGGTCAGTCCGGCCTGCCGCTGCTCCTTTTGGGCAGCTCCCTCGAGATCATCGGCGGCCTTTTGCGCCGCCGATTGTTGTGGGGATCCAGCCTCTGCGGATCGGGTCTCGCTCGCCGCCTGTTCGAGGGCCTCGGCGGCCTGTTGCAGGCGAGCCGCACGGGACTCCGCGGCGCGAGCTTCCGCCAGGTCGTCGCGTGCCTGCTCGAGCTTGGCGGCCTCCTGGGGTGACCAGGCGCCAAAGGTCTGCACTCCGAGCTTCTGGTCACTAGCCAGTTTCTCGAGCTGTGCTTTCCATTGCTCTAGCTCGAAGAGGCCCGACTCGCGGGCCTGCTTCTCGGCTTTGGAGAGCAGGTCGCGCTGCTCGCTGAGGGTGCTCTCCAACTGGGCTTCCAGGCTGCGCTGGGCATTGTTCTTGGAGGCCTCCTGAAGATCGCGTGTATCTTGCGTGATCGACTTCTCCTCATCGCTAAGGGCCTGAAGGTCCTTGCGCAGGGCGGCTAGCTCTTCGAGGTTGCGGTCCAGGTCCTCGGGGTTCTTGCGATCCAGCAGAACGTTGACCAGCTTCTGCATGCGCTCGATTGTGCGCGCTTGGGCGTCGACGGCGGTCATTGCGCGACCGCTACGGAGGTCCTCATGGCTGGCCTCCATCAGCTCTTCGAGCGTCGTGCCCTTGTCTTCGAGTCCGCGCCGGTCCATCTCCTCGAGTGCCTCGCGCAGCAGGCTGGCGGCATGGGCGCGGCCTTCCCCCTCAAAACGATCGGCAAGCTTGCCCATCTGTTCCCGCAGCCGGCGCATCTGTCGAATGACCATGGCCTGGTCCTCGGCAAGTGTGGCCTGGTCACGGGTGATGGCGCCCTGGTCCTGGGCTAGGGCGCTTTGCGTCAGGGTGCAGAGGGCGATCAGCCCACAGAGGAGTCCTCGTTGGCGTGTTTGCATCAGTGGTCTTCGGCGTAGGACTTCGTGCGTTGGTGCACGCTCTTCTGACGGTTCAGCGCTTCGAGCGCAGACGAGAGGACCGACTGGATGTCGTCCCACTCTCCTAGGCGGGTGAGCATGGTCTCAAGGTTGGTTTCCGCCTCGCGGGCGGAGGCGAGGGCGCTGAGCAGGGCAGTTCGCTCTCCGGCCGCGTCGGCCGCGGAGGCCGCCTGTTGGAGGGTTGCCTGCACGGCCTCCACGTTGCGCTCGGACACGCCGAGGGCGAGCCCGACGAGTTCGACAAGGTCACCCCCAAGGTCGGCCCTTCCCAGAGAGCCGGCTGTGTAGGCATCGGTCACGCCGAGCCAGGTTGCGGGCCGGAAGGTGCGCTCCGCGTCGGTGGCGAGGGCGCTATCCACGGCCTGCAGAAGCGCGCCGGAGCGCGGGTCCAGCTGGCTGTAGAGGAGTCCCTCGGCAAGAGACGACAGATCGCGACCCACGGTGCGGGTATCTCCGGCTAGGCGGCGCGCGCTGTAGGAAAGCTGGTCGGCGCTGCCGAGGGGCCCTTCGGACTCGGCGTCATCGCTGTCGTAGGACGCCTCGAGATCGCGCAGTGCTGCGACCAGCCCCGTGCTTTGCTCGAACAGCACCTCCGTGCGATCGCCGATGCGGGCGAGCTTCTCCTTCAGCCGGCGCATGTATTCGTCAGCCGAGACCACCCGCAGCCGGATCGGTGCGGATTGGGCTTCACCCGCCACGGGTTCGCGCCGGTCGTACGCAACGACCTGCAGGACCAGGATGCGGCCTTCCATGGGGGGAGAACCCGGATCAAGGCTCGCCACCTCAAGGGTTGCCACTGCGATTCGCTCGTCGCGCAAGCGAGCGCTGGTGGGCTCCTCGGAGGTGAACGGCAGCAGCGTGAGGTCCCCCGACGAGAGGAGCAGCTCCGGTTCGTCGGGCGGATGAATGTCCCATCCCATCGAGGCCAGGCCGAAATCGTCTCCGACGCGCACGCGCAGCGGAACCGATCCCCCGGCCACCACGTCGACCTCGGTGCGACTCGGGGACAGCATGGTCAGCTCGGGCTTGCGGTCAGCCTCGACCTCGATGGCGAACAGGCCCGGGTCGGGGTTGGGAAGGCCACTGCTGTCGACCAGTTCGACGTGGAAGCGCACCGAGCTGGTGGGCTCTAGGTCGAAGGCAAGACCGGGTCCGGCGAGGGAATCGCTGGCGGGGAGTCCGGCGCTCGGATCCCGCGGGAACGGGGAGGATTCCAGGGGCAGGCGCCGATCGGCCGGCAGCAGGTGGGCGGTGCCCGTGCTCTCGTGCGGATCAGGCTCGATGTGCACGCGAACCGACGAACCCTCCAGGACCTCGATGGAGGTGCCGAACACCAACACGGCCGGGAGCCCCGTGTATGCGGGAGGGGTGACGTCAAAGGCTAGTCCGGTGACGTCGGGGGGCTGAAGCACCTCAAGGCGCACGATGGGAAAGCCGTCGTCGTCGTCACCACCGCGTACGCGGAAGGTGAGGTCCTCTTGGACGGCCCGCAGTGAGGTACGGATCAAGGGGCTACCGCCGGAGGCTAGAACGCTCTCGTAGCCGCCGTCGAAGGACAGGATGACCTCGGCTGGCACTACGCCTTCCGCACGGATCAGCACCGGGACATCGCTGCCGCGGGCGGCGCGCACCAGGACTTCATCCTCGCTGGTCTCCACCTGGGTTCCGTCGCCTGCGCTGGGGATTTCAACGATCAGGGTGGTCTTGCGGGGCCAGGATACCTGGGCCCCAAAAGCGCGCGCGAAGAAGATTCCCGTCATGGCGGGCTGGATCGCCAACACCGTTCCGCACAGCGCGACCGCGCCAGCGCCCAGCCACGCTCGACGCTTGGGCCCGGAGGGCTCGAGCACGCGCCTCAGATCCACTCGGCCCGAAGCCTCCTCGCCGTCGGCGACCACCTGGGCGATCAGATCGGGCGAGCCGGCCGGCGTCTGATCCGGCGCAGAGAGCTGCACGGCGCTGACAAGGACGTCGCGGGTCTCCGGTGCTGCACGGCCAGCGAGGACCGCCAGGCCACTGCGTCCGGGAACCTGCCCAAGGGGCTTGGCCAGGTGTCGCCAGAGCAAGACCGCCGGCAGCAGCAGCGCGATGGTGCTGTGCACAATGCGGACAGGCCCGGGCAGGTGCAGGAAGCGGTCCGCCAGGTACGCGAAAAGCAGCCAGAGGGCTGAAACCGCCAGGACGGTCCCAAACCCGTGCAGCCAAACCTGGCGGCGAAGGGAACCGCGCAGCCGAGAGAGCAGCGCGTCGATACGGGGGGTGGCGAGGGCCATCAGCGCTGGAAAATTGGCAGGTACGAGTAGGGGATCTCAAGGATCAAGCAGGCCATGGCTGTGCTAAAGACCGTGCCTGGGCCATCGTGGTTGGGCCAGGTACCATCGTCGCGCTGCCGCTCGAGCAGGAATTCCCGCAGCGAGGTGAAGTAGCGCTTCCAGTGGTGCCCGCCGACCGTGTACATGGCCTGGACCCCGTAGTAGTGGCCGTACCAAAAGAAGTAGTGGCCGCGGTTGCCGTACTTACGGTTGAAATGCTCGGCTTCCTGGTGGAGGAAGCCGATGCCCGCCTCGATCAGGTCCGACGAGTACACGCCCAGTCCGTGCAGGGCGGTGACCCCGGCAGCGGTCAGCGGGAACGTTGTGCGCGACTTGTCGTCCTTCTGATAGTGGAAGGTGCCGAGGTCGGAGCGATAGCTGCGCGTGCTGTGTCGGCTGCTGGTGGTCACAGCGGAGGCGACCACGTAGTCGATCGCAGCGTCGATGGTGGACTTGGATACCCGAATGCCGATGTTGCGGGCCGCCCGTAGGGCCAGGACCTGGCAGACCACGATCGACATGTCGGAAGCACCGTCGAGCGGCACGTAGCGCCAGCCGCCTTGGGCGTTCTGGCTCTTGACGATGAAGTCGACGGCGCGCTGGAGGTGTTCACCCACGTCCTCCCGGTGGGTCATGCCGTAGATCTCGGCCAGGAACAGCGTGGCGAACGCATGGCTGTACATGCGCGTGCCTGCGAAGGTGACGTAGCCATCGTCCTGCACGCAGGAGAGCACGAAGTCCAGGCACTGGGAGATCGTCTCCGCGTACTCGCCGCGACCGGGCAGGTGCCCGCCAGCAAGGAAAGCCATGCCAGCTAGCGAACTCACGCCCACGTGGGCTTTGTCCTTGGCGCTCCAGCGATAGGATTCGTTGAGCTTGTAGCCGACGTCCGCTGTCCAGCCTCCACCGGGCAGCTGGGCCGCCGCAAGCCAGGCCAGACCCTTCTCGACGGCAGCCTCTTGCTCAGCGGTGATCTCGACCAGTGCGCCAGCCCCATCGCCATAGCCGAGGGCGCCGAGGCCTTGGCCCTGTTGCTGGGCCGTGGCGGGAGCCACTGCGGACAACATCAGGCTCACGCTGAGCGCGCTGAGGGCAAGTTTCGATCGGGTGATTCTCATCGGAAGAGCTCTGTGATTTCCTCGCCGCTGACGAGGAGGGTGTTGCCCTGTCCGTGCAATACGACGTTGTGGGCATGGCCGTGGGCAGCGGACAGCGGAATCGTCGACGCAAGGGCGCCCGTGCCCCGCTCGAGAAGTACGAGGCCGATCGGTAGGCGGGAGCTGCGTCGGGCGGACTGCCCAGGCCGCATGGAGAGCACGAGGGCGAGCGTGCTATCGGAGACCACCGGACGCGGAAGGTCGGTTGTATTCGATGTCAGGAAGCCGTCCGGCAGGGAAGATTCCCAGCTCGAGCCCAGGCGCACATCGACGGCCCGCAGGCGGTCCTTGCCGCGCGGTCCGCGCACGAAGGCCAAGAGGGTTGGGTGATCCAGCTCGACGGTGTTGTAGCGCGGGAGACCGATGAAGTCCGAACCCGGGGGCAAGCTGGCTAGGGGGCGCTGTTCAAGGGAGCCAAGCCGCGAGTTGAGGCGGTACAGGCCGGGTGTCGACTCGTCGTCCTCGGTGTCGTGGTTGAGCTGGAGCACCACATCGGATCCGTGCCTGAGAACACGGTGAATCTCGAGGGAATGGGGGATCTCTACGCGCCACGCCACCGTTCCGGATGCCAAGTCGTAGGCCTGAATGCGGTTCTCGTCGGGGCGGGCGATGCGGATAAAGTGGGGAAGAATCAGCTGGCCCTTCGTGATCCAGGCGCCGCGCGTATCAAAGTTGTTCTTGGTGGCGACGTAGAAGCGGGAAACCGCCGTGCCCGTGTAGAGGTCGAACGCCTCGGCGTGTCTACCCTGTTTGGTCGGGAGCAGAACCACGTAGCCGTCGCCGACCACTGGGCTTTGGTTGAAGGACTTGTCGATACCGCCGACGCGCCACAGTTCCGAGCCCGTGCTGGCGTCTAGGGCCACGATGAGATAGGAGCGATCCCCGGAGGAATTTGGGCGCTCCAGGACCAGGGCGACAACCCCGTCTTGTACGAACTGTTCGCGGATCTCGGAGTTGTCCTCGGCGAGCCAGCGCCAAATTTCCTTTCCGTTCGACGGAGTCAAGGCGACCGCGCGGGTTTGCCCGGCGATGTGGACGGAGTCCGCGGAGATGCCGATGTGTTCATCGAGCGGTGGTTCGATACCGCGGTCCCAGGTGCGCGTGCGCCACAGCGGTGCGCTGGGATCATTGTCGATGCCGTACACGAACTGGGAGGCTCGGCTTGCGCGGCGTCCCGCATAAATGGTGAGCGGTCGGGCCTTGCTGGCGCCGCCGCTGGCGACCCCGACGGCTTCGATGCCCTCATCGAACAGGCCCGACTGGGATAGGCGGGTCCCGAAGGTGGCGCCCTGGATAGGGACTTCATCCGCAGCGGCCTCGCTCCAAAGGCGGGAGAGCTCTTCCAGCTTCTGCCGGCCCGCGCCACGGGTGGCGGCGATGGCCGACGGGTGGTATTCGGCGAGGCGAGCCGTCAATCCTGCGCGCAGCTTGAGGTTGCCGCCATCGCCTGCGACCTCGGCAAGGCGTACCAGGTTGTCGATTTCCCGCTGGCTTGCCTGGTCGAAACTCCAACGCTCCTCAAGCTCCCCAAGCACGATGCTGGCCACCAGGCTGGTGTCCCCAAGATCAAGGGACAGGCGGATGCGCTCGTCGTTCGCCTCGCTGGCGGCGGGCGAGTAGGGGTAGAGCAGGGGAACCTTGGCCAAGGAATCCAGATCAGCAGCGGACTTGGCGGCGTTCAGCAGGGCTCGCGCCTCTTCTGCGAAGCGGTCGTATCCCGTATCGATGCGCTGGGCGCGCATGCCACCGATGCGCTCGGAGGCCCAGGACCCGGCCTTGGTGCCGCGGAACTCCCAGTCGGGGTAGTCGCGCAGGATACGGTGGAGGTCGGCGTAGATGGCGGGTGCTGCGCTGGATTCGTGCTCGTCCCTGCGGCTCTCAATGCGCTCGACCAGACCCCAGAGTCCGATCGGGAGCAGAGCCATCGACGTGGAGGGATCGACGTCTTTGTCCGCGCGCAGGCTCACGCGCGCTGGCTCGATCTGACCCTGCCATGGGGCTCCCTCCCCAGGGCTCCACTGCTCGTCGATGATGAAGCAGGCCAGCTCGACAGGGCCGTAGCTGTCGATCAACTCTGTCAGAACCAGGTTGCGCTGGGCGGGGTCGCGGTCGCGCAGCAGCGACTGCACGAGAAGTAGGGCTTCCAGGCGCTGTCGTTCGGTGCTCGCCAGGCCCAAGGCCTGCTCAAGGGCCGCGAGACCGCGGCGGCTATTGGCCGCCTGACGGTGGATCCAAGCCGATTCGAGCAGTACGTCATAGAGCGCGTCTTCGACCTCGGAGCTGGGCTCGGATTCGGCCAGCCGCTCTTCCAGCAGGCTAGCCGAACGCTCGGCTGCGGCGGCCGCGAGCTGCAGGTTGGCGGTACCGCTCGTCTCACGCGTGGCTGCCTCGCGCGCGGCGGAGGCACGCTGCAGCAGGAGGCGGGCGTAGGTCACGAGCTGGCGCTCATCGTCGGGGTTTTCGGCGAGCCTGGCTTCGGCGCGATCGAGCATGGTGTCCCACTCGAAGAAGCCCCAGAGCGTCGTCGTGCTCAGCGAGAACAGTTGCCCATCCGTGATGAGAAGGTTGCCCCGTCGCAGGCCCCACTCGAGTTCTGACAGCAGTCGCCCGGTGGCCCTGTCGACGCGAGCGAGGGTGTTCTCGTGGGGAACGTAGAGGGCGGAGCCGTCGACGACGGGCCGCGGATCGTAGGTGCGCAGATCCCCGTCGACCGGCCAGCTCCAGTGAAGGAGTGAGGGCGGCGCGGACACCAAGCTGTCGCTTGCGGTACGGAAGCTGACAAGCCGGCGACCACCCAGTAGCACGCTTTGATCGTCGGCCCCAACCAGGTAGCGCAGGGCCCGCTGGCTGCCGCCCGGTGAGATGACTTTGGCCAGGTCCTGGTGACGGACGCGCCAGAGCACTGCACCGGTCTCGGTGTCGAAGCCGAGCAGGAAGTTACTGTCGACCGGGGTCGCGACGAGGCAGCGCCCGGCGAGCGCCGGCGGCGTGTTGTGCCACACCGTGTTCATCTGACCCGCGGTGTAGTAGTTGGCCTCGGAGATATCGAGCTGCGGGTAGAGGCTCTGCCAGAGCACGTCGCCGGTGAAGAGGTCGAGGCTTGCCACTGTGCCGAGCTGAGTTTGCACGAACACACGGTCGCCCTTGACCACGACAGGGGGAGCGCAGAACTCCTTCTCCTCGCGGCCGAACATGTTGAGCTCGCGCTGGCCCGTGATCAGGGGCGCATACCAAAGCAGATTGCCGGTGGCGAGGTCGAAGCAGCCCACATGGAACTCGATCCGGCCGCGCATTCGAGCGGTAGGGACGAGGACACGGTTGCCCGCGAGGACGGGGGGGCCGACCACGGCCGCGCGCTCGGCGTAGCTGCCCGACTCACCATCCCAGTCTTCGGGCGGCATGGCGTGCCAAAGCAGCTCACCTGTCTTCTCGTGAAACGCGACCAGGCGGCGCTCGGGGATCGGCGTGATGATGTTCAGGTCCTTGAAGCGATCCGAGGAGTTGAACTTGAAGGGCACCTGCAGCGCTGCGACAGCGACGCCCTGGCCGACGGCAGGAGCCTGCAGGTTGTTCTCGCGATCGATTCCTACCTTGAACTCCGGGTCCACTGCGCTGAGCGGAGTCCAGCCCAGGTCGGCGCGTGAGCTGCGCCAGATTTCCTGCCCGGTGTAGGCTTCGACGGCGACCAGCTGGCGCGACGTCGTGAGGAACACCGTGTCGCCACTGCGGACCGGGTACAGGGCATGACGGGCCGTTTCGAAGGGATTGTTCGGCAGTTCGTAGCCGTGTGACCAGGCCTCGGTCTGACTCGAGAAGGGTCGCCCGAGATCGCTTCCGGGGTCCAGGGCGTTGGCCCAGTCGGCGTCCGTGTTCGTGGCTTGCGACCCCGCCGCATGGGCGGCTGTCGTGCCGCGTTCCATGGCTGCTAGGTCGGCCTGGACGCGCTGGACGCGGGCCCTGGCTCCGGGGACATCATCGGCTCGCGCCTCAAGCGTGGCGAAGCTCTGAATCGCGGATGCCCATTCGTCGGGTTCCTGCGGAGGGTTGGCGGGATCCCCGAGGGCGAGGGCCAGCGCCCTGCCCCAGGCGATGCG
Source organism: uncultured Planctomycetaceae bacterium (assembly GCA_964459495.1). Taxonomy (GTDB): domain Bacteria; phylum Planctomycetota; class UBA1135; order UBA1135; genus CAYWNK01. The sequence continues at coordinate 7,320 of CAYWNK010000099.1, read as the reverse complement.
CCCCGAGGCGATTTGGCCAGCTTCGGTTTCAAGGTCTCCGACAGCCCACCAGGCGCGCTCCGAGGCGGGCGTGAGCGGCCAGCGTCCGCCGATCTCCACGAGGGCGGCGGCGTCTCCGCTGGCAAGCGCGCGCTCCAGCGCTTCTTGGGCGCGTGGACCATAGCGCTGGAGGTAGACCTCGCGGCTTTCCGGCGGCAGCTCAAAGAGTCGCCGGAGGGCCCAGGAACTCGCTCCGGCGTGGACATCCTCGCGGGACGGCCGGGGAGCGCCAATCGCCTGCGGGCGCTGCGCAGCGAGTACTTCGCCGCGGTGGCGTTCGATCAGACGCTGGAGCTGAGACAGGCCTTCCCGGATCCGGCCAGAGGCGAAATGCTCTTCGGCTTCCTGCTGAGCAGCGCGCGCAGCCTGGGTGTCGTAGATCTGGAAAGCACGGGTCTTGGGGTCTTCACTTCCGCCGAGCAAGACTCGCTCCTGGGCGAGGCTTGCGCCGCACAGCAAGAGGCAGGCGAGTCCGATCCTGGGGTTGTGCTTGACCATCATTGTTCTAGGGGCTTGCTCTCCGATCGATTCCGTCAGACCAGCTCATAGCGCTTGCGGAGGATCCACTCCACCGAGAGGATTCCCAGGGCGAGCAGGAGGGTGCCCCAGTGGTCCCACAGGTCCTCGAGGGAGGATGCGATCGGTTCCCGGCGCTCTTCGCCACCGGGGAAGGCTTCTTCCAGCGCACCGAGGTCGATGGCGCTGGTGGCGATGCCGCCGGTGATGCGCGACAGCTCGGTGAGAAGTTCGGGATCCGGGCTCGGGTTCTTGCTCTCGGCGCTCGGCAGGACAACCTCAAACTCGGCTGTGGTCAGACGCTTGCCGCCTTCTTCGATCCAAGCCGAGAACAGGCCGGGTTGGCTCGCCTGGAAGCCGGTGCGGAACAGGCCCGGGCGACCCTCCACGGACTCCAGGGTGATGGGCTCGCGTTCACCGCCTTCGCGTTGCAGCCAGGCCTCTTGGCTTTCGCGCTCGGAGGGGCGGAATTCCTCGTCCAGGATGCGCGCCTCGAGGGTTACGCGCTCATCCAGTGTGTTGGTCGGGCGCAGTGGTTCGAGGGAATAGCGGCGATCACCGCTCTTGAGGCGGCCTAGGGCCAGCCAGCGAATGGCGTTGCGCCAGAAGCGCTGGTGGTAGCGCTCTTCAAAGCGGTACTTCCAGCGGAAGGTTTCATCGTGGGCTAGGAACAGCGTGCGACCCGCCGGGTAGTAGCCGGCGACGAGCAGCGGGTCACTGCCCAGCTCCCCCGAAAGCGATTGGCCGGGGTGGCTCAATAGCACCTGTGCGCCGGGCTTGGGGCCCAGGGTCGGGTAGTACCACAGGAAGCCCTTGAGGCCGCCGCGGTCCTCCCAGAGCCGTCGGTTCACGTCGAGGTCGGGGTGCAGTCGAACGATCTCGTGGGGAGCCGAGGGATTCTGCAGGACCGGCCAAGTCATCTTGTCGGTCGGGACGTCGAAGGCTAGCCCGCCGGTCGGGTCGAGGCGCACTGGCAGGAGCTTGGCGAAATCGGTGCCCGCAACCTTGCCGGGGTTGTCGTACTCGCCCGCGATGACGCACAGCCCGCCGCCGCGTTCGACGAACTCGGTGATGCTGGCCACGAACTCCTCGCCCTTGGCCGGGTCCTCCGACACGGCATAGGGATCGATGTCCCCCAGGATGATGACGTCGTAGTTCTCTAGGAGCTCGTCGCGACCGGTGGGGACGCGCTCGAGGGGAGGCATGCCCTGGGTGGACTCCTGGATGAAATCCGGTGTCGCGGACATCAGGAAGATCTGGGCCGAGATGCGTTCGTCGGCCCGCTTGAGCATGTAGTGCAGCTGCCGATACTCAAAGCGTGGATAGCCGTCCACGTAGAGCACGCGGATGCGTTCGGGCGTCACCGAAACGCGCACCTGGATGGCGTTGTCCTCAACGACGCGTTCCTCGGACTGGGTGGGGATGGACACGCGGAAGCGACGTTCGTCCACCTGACCGCCCGATGCGAGATCGGGGGGCGCGACCAGGACGACCCGCTCACCATCCACGCTGAGGGTTGCGTTGGATTCGGTGACCGGGCGCAAGCCTCCCTGCCCGTCGAATTCTTCGAGAATGACCTGGGCGCTGGGCTTGCCGACGAGACCTCGGCCGGAGACGCGCACAATGATGGTGACCTCGTCGCCTTCGAGCACGCTAGTCGGTGCATCGACGAGCTCGACCATCGCGTTGCGCTCGGGGCGTGTATCCCCGATCACCACGGTGTGCACCGGGGTGCCCGCGGCGCGGGCCGTGGCTCCGGCGTCCTGCGGGGGCAGCCCGCCGTTCGAGCGTCCGTCGCTGACAACGATGACGTCGGTCAGGTGCCTGCCGCGGTCGGCGGCCAGTCCCTGGGCGAGCGCGTCGCCCAGGTGGGTGCCGTGGCCCCGGGCGGCGATGCGCTCCAGCTCGGCCACCGGGGTAAAGGTGTCGTCGAAGCGGTAGAGGCGCGGCACATAGCCTTTGGACTCGAGGAGGGGCAGGATCTTCCCATCCAACGCCGCTTGGGCGAGCTGCAGGCGCGAGCGTTCGGCCGCAGCGCCCCCGGCTAGCTCGCCGAGCGCCTTCTGGGTCTCGGGCGCGCCGAGGTAGGCGTCCTTGCGGCTCATGCTGGCTGAGCTGTCGATGAGCACCAGAACCTCCGCATCCTCGACGCGCTCTTGGGAACTCACCTGAACCGGACGGGCAAGCACCCAAAGGAGCACGAGTAGGCTGGCGAAGCGCAGGCCGGACAGCGCCCAGCGGCGTCCAGTTGAGAGTGACTCGCGACGATAGGCCAGCCAGGCGACCAGGGCTGCGAGGGGCAGCACAACCAGAACCACGATCCAAGGGGCAGGCATCTCCAGGAAGCGCCAGCTTGTGCTGACGGCCTCCTGGGCACCATCGACCTCCTGGATCCATGCAAGCGGCAGGCTCATCGCACGACCCTCCGCTTGGACCCGAGCCACGCCCCGAACAGGGACTCGGCGACAAGGGCAGCAAGGCATAGGATCGCAAGCCAGCGCCAGATCTCACCCTGGCTGCTGGGCTGGTCTCTGTCGCCCGTTTGGCTTGGGCGCGCCGGTTCAAGGGCCTCGTGCAGGTTGTCGAGTTCCGTGGGGCCGATGCGCGCCAGGTCCCCTTCCTCGGCGTCGAGCTGGACTGCAAAGGGCTCGGCCGCGCCTGACTCAAGGTCAATGGCGTACAGGCCTGCCCGGCGGGTGTCGCTGGGGTCCAAGGGAGGCAGATTCCAGGTGCCCGCGGCCGTGCTCTCCGGGTCTCCGTCGAGGGCTCGGCGGGTTTCGTCGGGGCGCACCAACTCGGGCGAGCGCGGGAATTCGGTGAGCTCGATCCGCGGCGTCGCGCCCGGGGCATAGTCGCGGTCGGTGGCCTCGGCCCGGCCGGCGTAGCGCACGAGCTCGATCACGAAGGGGACGAAGGTCTTGCCCAAACCCGCAAAGTACGTCCAGTCCGGGTTGATCGTGGTGGTCCAGAGGATCGTGCGGCCGGCGCCAAAGGGACGCTCGATCAGCAGCGGGCTCGAGCCGTCGTCGTCCAGGGTGGCTAGGACGCGCGCACCGGGCACCGGTCGCGCGAGCAGGAACTGCAGGATGGGCACCTGGGTCAGCAGCCGCCGAAGGGACTCATCCCCATAGAAGGCGAGAGCCGGGTGGGTCTCATCAAAGGCGTCGACCAGGAAGTAGTCGTCCTGGCTGGCGGTGCTCACCTTGCGGCCGAGCTCGGCGGGCAGCAGCCCTGTGCCGTCCGCACGGAAGAGCCCCCGGCCTTCCTTGCCGGCGTTCCCCACGTGATCGCCCATCGAGAGAATCAGGCTCCCGCCGGCGGCGATGCGCTCGGTCAGCGACTCGATCACGGCGGCTGTCAGCGGAGCCACGTCGGCAAGCCAGATCACGTCGTAGTCGGCGAATTCGATCTCCCCGGAGGCCAGTGCCGAGGGCATCGCCACCTCCACGTCGAAGGGGCCCTTCTCCAGCTGGTTGCCGCTGGCGCCCGCGGCGGTGCCGCCATCGCCGGCTGCTCCGAATTCGGGCGCGGCTAGGGCGAGTTCGAGAAAGGCCACGGCGTCGCTCTCGAAGCGATCGTTCGGGGCACCATTGACCAGCAGCAGGCGGACCGGGTCGGGGAGGACCACGACCGAGCTGCGGCGGTCGTCGGCGGCGAGGGCATCGCCCTCGAGGTCGGCCGTGAGCGAATGGGCCCCGCGCAAGCCGCCAGGTAGGCGGAACAGCGCAACGGCGTTGGTGCGCGGCTCGATGTCGACGCGCTGGCTCGGCTGGCGATTGCCGTCGATCGAGAGGCCCACACGGACGCCGGCAATCGGTGCGGTGCCGCGGTTGGCGACGGTGACCGCCACCTCCAAGGGGACGCCGCCGCCGGGGTCCCCTACGAGCGCCAAATCGGTGATCCCTAGATTGGGCGGATTCTGGGCCTCGGGACCCAGGTCCTCGACCTGAACCACAATGCCCATGGCCTCGAGGGCGGTGAGCTGTTCGTACAGGCCGGCGGCGGTGCCGGTGTTGGGAGTCGCGTCGGCAGGGCTGGTGTCGGTTGCTGCGGGAGGGCCAGCGGGGTCGGCGGCTTCCCCGGTGGGGGCGCTGACGTCGAGCAGGAACGCACCTCGCTGCATATCGGTGAGCAAGTGCACCTCGAGGGAGCTGCGCGCCGTGCCTGCGGCTTCTTCCTCCGCAAGGCGCCGGACCTCGCCGAGCGCCGCTCCGAGATCGAGGCCCTCGTCCAGGGGGGTCTGCAGCGTAGCCAGCACCGAGCTCGCCTTGGCGGGCGAGGGCCAGGAGAGCAGGCGCGGTTGGGAGCCCGCAAGGATGACGTAGGCGCGGTTCGTGTTGCCGCCTTCGAGTTCCTCGACCAGTTCCGTCGCGCGACCGACGATGCGTTCAAACACGGTCTCGACGCCCGTCGAATAGCCGGTCGATGCGGACCCATCGAGAATCAGCACCAGGTCGCGGCGAGCCTCGGTCAATTTGCCAAGGGCACCGTCGCCCGCGGCGAAGGGGCGCGCGATGGCGAAGGCCAGCAAGGCCACGGCCGCCATCCGCAAGAGCAGCAACAGCAGGTTTTCGATCTGGACCCGCCGGCGGGTCTTGCGATAGGCAGCGAGCACGAAGCGCATCGCGGCCCAGCGCACTGGCTTATGCCGCTGGCGGTTCAGCAGGTGAATGATCAGCGGGACGGCCGCGAGTGCCGCCAGCCCGGCGAATGCCGGATGGACGAAGCCCTCAAGCATCGCGGGTCTCCAGAAGGTGGGCTCGGAGCATCAGCGGCTGCCTCCGCGGGCGCGTGCGGTGCGCTGGGCGAGGTAGGACGCGAGGACCGCGTCGAGAGGGTCGGTGGTGCGGATCACCAGATAGTCGAGTGAGAGGCCGCTGGCGGCTTTCGCGAGCCCGGCGTTGTGGGCTTCGATCTCCTCTCGGTAGGCCTCGGCGATCGCCTTGGGGTCGACTTTGTGCGTTCCGGAGTCCTCGAGTCCTTCGAGCTTGAGCAGGGAATCGAAATCGAAGGTGAGTTCGGTGGGATCGACGATCTGGAACAGGATGGGCTCGTGGCCACCATGGACGAGGCGTTCGAGCCCACGACGGATCGTCGGCAGGTCGTCGAAGAAGTCGGAGAACACAGCGGTGATGCCGCGGTGGGCCAGGCGGCTGGCGAGCCACTCGAGGACGGACCCCACGTTGGTCGGGCCGCTGGGCTCGGCGTTGGCAAGGGCCTGGAAAATGGCGGCCTCCTGGGGGGCGCCGTTGGCCGGGGGGACCTTGGCGCGCTCGGCCTGGTCGAAGACCACCAGACCGGCGGTGTCCCGTTGGCTGATCGCGAGGTGCGCGAGTGCGGCCGCGCACCAGCGCGCATACTCAAACTTCGTACGCACGCTGCCGTCGCCCCGGGTCTGGGACCCGTAGGACATGGACTCGGACGCGTCGAGCAGCAGGTTCAGGGAAAGGTGCGTCTCCTCGACGTACTCCTTGACCACGAGCCGGTCCGAGCGTGCGAAGACCTTCCAGTCGATGCTCCGCAGCTCGTCCCCGGGGGCGTAGGCGCGGTGCTGGCGGAACTCGACGGAACTACCCCGATGGGGGGAGGTGTGGTGGCCGGCTAGATAGCCTTCCACCACGCGGCGCGCCACCAGGGACAGGCCGGAGAGACGATCGAGGATCGCCGGGTCGATGACTCCAGGAGGGGCGTTCAAGAACCCGAGCCCGATGAGGAAGAAGCGACACCGGGCAGGCCCGCGCCCACGCCAGCGCCCAGCTTCACCTCGTCGAGCAGGCGGGTGATGATGACGTCGGATGTGATGCCCTCCGCCTGGGCGGCGAAGTTGGTCACGATGCGGTGCCGCAGGACGGGGTGTGCCACGGCGCGCACGTCTTCGGATGACACGTGGTTGCGACCAGCGAGAGCCGCATGGGCCTTGGCCCCGAGGATGAGGAACTGGCCGGCGCGGGGGCCTGCGCCCCAGGTCACGAACTCACGCACGAACGGCAGCGGGTCGCCGGAGCGCACACGGGTGCCGCGGGCCAGGGCGAGGACGTAGTCGAAGACCTCATCGGCGACGGGAATCTCGCGGATCGCGTCCTGTAGCTCGCGCAGCTCCTCGCCGGCCAGCACGCGGCTGACCGTGTTCCGGATGCCCCCGGTCGTGCGCTTGAGGATCTCGCGCTCTTCGTCCTGGGAGGGGTAGCCGACCTGAACCATGAACATGAAGCGGTCGAGCTGGGCTTCGGGCAGGGGATAGGTGCCTTCCTGCTCGATCGGGTTCTGGGTAGCCAGCACGAAGAAGGGGTCGGGCAGCGGGTGGGTGGTCCCGCCGCTGGTGACCTGCCGCTCGACCATGGCCTCCAGCAGAGCCGCCTGGGTCTTGGGTGGCGTTCGGTTGATCTCGTCCGCCAGCAGCACATTTGTGAACAGGGGACCCTCCATGAAGCGGAAGGAGCGCTCCGAGGTCTCCGGATCGATGTGCAGCAACTCGGTGCCCGTGATGTCCGACGGCATCAGGTCCGGCGTGAATTGGATCCGGTTGAAGTCCAGCTCCATCGTCTTCGACAGGCTGGAGATCATCAGCGTCTTCGCCAGCCCGGGCACTCCCACCAGCAGGCAGTGCCCCCGGGTCAAGATCGCCATCAAGAGCTGCTCGATCACCTCGTCCTGGCCAACGATGACCTGGCCGAGTTCCTGCTTCATGCGCGCGTGTACGTCGCGCAGGCGCTCGAGGGAGGCTCCTACCATATTGCTATTCCTTGCTGTTCGGGCGTCCGAGGG
>CAYWNK010000098.1:0-20245 GCA_964459495.1 uncultured Planctomycetaceae bacterium | reverse complement strand
CTAGGCTTTGACGGCCATGTATCAGCTCTTCGCGTAAGCGGAACCGGTCGACTTCCCTCGAACCGGTCCCTTCATCCAGAGTGCGCCGAGCCCGGCCGCGTCCTGAGGCGCCGCTAGCTCCGGCACCTCGTCCCCCTTCGCGCGGCCCCTGGCCGCCAGCCCGGGCGAGAGGTCTGTGCGCACTCGTACGCGAAAGAGAGTGCAATCATGGAATCCGTGTGCCCGGAGCGCGCGCGGGCGATCCTGCAGGTGGCGGAAGCCGCCCAGGATCGCGCGAAGCTTCAACAACCCAAGTGGCAGGTGCATGCGCTGCTGGCCCTCGCGGCCGCGGCGCGGGTGACCGGCCAGGACCTGCGTCCGCTCGATGACGAGTTGGGACGCGCCTTCGAGAAGCTCAGGCCCGTGCAGAGCCCCTGTCACGCTGAGCTGCTGGACAGCATCACCAAGCCCGACTGGGCCTCCGTGGAAGCGCGGCTGCGCGCCTGGCGTGCGAGCTACGCCACGGCGGCGCGCTACCTGCCGCTAGTCCTGGTCGAGCTCCTCGTGGCCCAGGGCGAGTTCGCCAGGGCCCGCGCCCATGCGGAACGCGTGCCCCATGCGGGCGCGCGCCGGCAAGCGCGCCGCCTCGCGGACCGCGGCCTGGTGGGCTACCGCTCCAAGCTGCGCTTTGCCGGCACAGGTGGAGCCGCGGCCATGCTGGACGTGTTCGATCCGAGCCTGGCGCTAATCCAGGCATGCGCAAGCCACCCGGACTCGGAGAACCGGCGCTCGCTGGAGTTGCTGCGGCAGGCCGCCCAGGACCTCAGCCCCAAGGACCGTCAACTCGCCATGGTCGAGCTCAGCCCCCTGGCCTATGCGGTCGGCGGCGAACGGCTCGCAGCCAGCTTTGCCGACGCACCGCGCTACCCCAGCCTGCGCCGCAGGGCCTGGGAGCGCGTGCGCGCCGCAGCTCAGGCAGCGGAGCGAAAGCCCGAGCGTAGCCGTGCGCCCTTTGGCGCCAAGGACCACGCCCTCGCCCAGTGCATCGTCGCGCGCGCCCTCGACGGCGCGCGTGCAGTGCTCGCATCGCCTGGGCCTCCCTGCGATCTCGAGCGAGGTCTGCGTGGCCTGCCCTTCCATCCCGCCGGCGACCGCGCCGCCTTCGATGAGGGCCGGGCCCTCGGACCGGATCGTGCACGCCACACCCAGGCCCTCGTGCGCGCAAGCGGCCGGGACCTCGCCGCCGCACTGGCGTCAGCGTCCGAAGGATCGCCACTGACCCAAACCCGGAGGCGTACGCTGCGCTGGCTCGGAGGCGAGCGCGCGAGCCGCCGACTGCGCGAGCTGCTGCTGCGCGGCAACGGCGACCCCGACCTTCGCAGCGATCTACTCGCCGACCTGGCCAGCGTCGATCCCGACGCCGCCGCGCAATGCCTGCGCGTCCGCGCGGAGTCCTGGCTCCTCGCCCCCGATCGCGGTGCGCGCGCCGCCTGCTTCCTCGAACGGTCCGGTGCATGCCGCCCAGGCTTCGCACGGGCCTGGCTCGGCCTCGCCGAGCTCGTCCTATCGCGCAACCCCACGCATGGGGCCGCCTGGATCGCCGACCTCCTCGACCCCGCGCGCCCACCTGCTGAATCCCTGCCCACGCTGGACTCCCTTGTTCCGATCGTCAGCGGGCTGGTGTCCGGAGCCATCCATCCCAGCGGCCTCGAGCAGCCCGCCGCGGAGCTGATCCCCACCCTGCGTGAAGCCCGCGACAGACTGCTGGAAAGGCCCCTTCGGGACATCATGGCCGCGGTCTGCACAAACGACGAGACGTACTCATCCATGTCCATGTGGACGCAGTCGCCCCACCCCAAGCCCTGGACATCGCACCAGCGCCAACGTGCCGCCAGCGCCGTAGCCGGAATGCCGGATATCGATGTCCTCCGCCTTCAACGCATCCGTGGTCGCTTTCGAGCCAAACGCCCAGGGACCTTCCTCGCTCCGGTCAGCCGCCATCACCGCATTCGCCTGCTGCACGCCACCGAGGACCTACCCACCTACCTGCGCTTTGCCGACTGGGTCCAGTGTTGCTGGAACAGCAGCCATAGCTGGTACCGCAACTCCGCCCATCACGCCATGCGCCAGGTGTTGGACCCGCTGTCGTTCGTCTACCACCTTGAGTCGCGCCGGACTGCGGCCGATCCCTGGCGGCCCTGCGGCTTCGTCATGGGCGGCCTAGCCATCGGCATCGACGGCGAAAACCTGGCGGTCCTGAACGGCCTATACCTCAAGACCGCGAGCACCGAACTGCGCGCCGCCACCCTGCACGCGATCGAAACGCACCTGAGTTCGACCTACTCCCTCGCCGGGATCGGGATCGCGCGCCGGCACGGGGGCTACGGCCCCCTACCCCAGGGCTATTGGCGATCAGACGCCAGGGTGATCCATCGACTGCGCGCCCTCCAGGAAGCTCCACGCCCCTTTGGTGACGACCTTGGCGGCACGGCCAACAGCTGGTCAGAGGTCCGCAATGTCTACTGGAAGCACGACATGCATCCAGCGTAGGCAGTGGGCAGTACGGAGCCTTCTAACAGACGGGCTCCGTACTACCGCTCCGATTTCTCCTCCCGGAGGGCCTCTAGCTCCAAGCGCAGAGCTTGAATCTGAGCTTGCTGATCCTGGACCGCTTCAACCAGAACCGCAGTGATGCGGGAGTATTCCACTCCTCGCGCAGTCACACCGTCGTCTTCGAGAGTCACAACCTCGGGCAGGACCTCCGCAACTTCCTCTGCAATGAACCCGACTTGCTCCTCGCCGCTCGAACTCCAGACGTAGCGAACGCCTCGAAGGCCGTTCACAAGGTCAAGTGGAGCTTCCAGAGTTCGGACATCTTCCTTCCACCGACGGGAGCTTGTGACCGTGAAGCTTGGGGCAGTCACGTCCCCGGTAGAGTGAACAGTGCCATCGAAGTAGCCAGCATAGGTCGTCACTCCGGGGCCCGGGGTAGCGAGGTCTAGTCCGATGACTCCTGAGTAGACCCCTTGCGGAAGTGGGGTATTGAGCTCACCCCGCAAGCGGCCCATCATGCCCCCGATCCAGTAGGTACCAACTCCCGATCCGGTCAGTTGAAGGTCAGCGCCCGTCGTACTTCGTCCACCTTCGAACAGACCTCCTATAGCGATACTCGTTGCACCTGAATTGAAGGTCGCAAGTTTCTCTGCGTAGGCGTTGCCCCGGACGCCAGTTTGGGTTCCAGAAAGGGCGTAGCCTCCGGATCGTGCGAGCTCGCCGTAGGCCGTTGCTCTGTGGTTCGATGAGTTGTCTACCTCCGTCTGAGACCCCACGCCGACCATGTAGCCTTTGACGGTTAGCGGCTCACCTTGGGACCACACCCCCCTGCTCGAGATCGAGCCGACAGCGTTGCTGAATTTCACGTTGGCTACGGCTTGGGCGCTGGTGTCATTGCTGCCGCCCAAGAAGAAGCGGAACGGGTCCTGGCAGATCGGTACCGCGTTCAAATACTGGTTGAGCACGAAGGGCCGACTCGTAGAGGCAGACAGTGACGTGCCAGTGGGAACAGCCGTGCTTTGGGCGTGGGTGAGCTGGTTGAAACCGACGCAAGCAGCCGAGAAGACGATGAGGCGGAGTGCAGTGCGCATGGAGATCAGAGGGGAGGGTTCTGGTTGCGGAGTCCCAGTGGCCCGCGCGTACCTCCTAAGTGTGTGCCCGTGCCGAGACAGGCATGGAAACTCGTTATTCTTCGGGGGCTAGCTACGACTCGCGCCTCGCGCACTCGAGTGCACGCCGCCGATGATGTACCGAGCCCGGGCAATTTTCACCGCCTTGGGAAGGGCAGTACGGAGCCCGCTACGGGGTCTCGAGCGCGGACGCCCAAGCCTCCGGTAGATCCTCGTACCCATCAGCGAGCTCGCGGGCTGCGTCGAGGAGGCGCTTGGCGCCGGCCTTGCGCTGCCCGCGCTTGAGCACAAGCATCAGGCCGAGCCGCACGCGCGGAGGCGTACCAAGGGTCTCGAGCTGCTCAAGGCGCGCGGGTGTGGGACTGACCTGCCCGTGCAGCAGCATCATGATTTGCCCAGCAGCCTTGGAGCCTCTCTCTTCCGCAAGCGGCTTGATGGCGGCCTTCAGCGGGCCGACCTGCGCACCGCCGTTGCTGGAACTGATGTCCTGGGTAATCGCGATGGTAAAGAGCTCGTCGTCGAGACCTGCCCAGATATCGACGGCTGGCTCGTCCGGAGCTGGCTCGGGGTCATGGCCGGCCCCAGGCCGCAGGGCTGAGACAACCGGTGATGCGGGGATGTGGATCTCAGGCGCGGAGGGAATGTCCGACGAGGTCGCGGCCGCCGTGGGCCGAGTGAGCGAATGCAGCTCCAAGTCGACATCGTCGAGCAGGCCTGCGGCCGCCTGTTGCCAGAAGAAGGAATCGAAACTCATCCCGAAACGCGCCAGGATCTGACTCCTTTGATCGGACTCGCTGAGCGGCTCCCCAGCAACCCCAGGGATCATCAGGCGCTCCTCGTAGAGCCAAGGATCCACGCGACTGCGGTAACTCCCGCTGCTGAAGCTGCTGCCTTCCACCGAGTTCGGCGAATCGACAAAGACGTCGTCGATGTCTTCGAGAATGTGGTGAAACCTCAGTGGCTGGATTTCACTCGGACCTGCGATCTTGTTGCCGTAGACGACATCCGAGATGCGCAGAATGGCCGCGCCGTCCGGATTGATGACGTGGGTTTGGGAATCGAGCACCGCCAGCCCCAGGGAGCTATCGATAGTGAAGGTCCGCTCTTGTCCCGCGGGCACATGCTTCTCGAAGAACGCAGTGCGGGCAAGCGCGACTTCTTTCTCGGTCTCACTCGTAGCCTCTTTCCCGTCGAGATGCGGCGGGAGAATACGCACAGAGTGAGTGCCTTCGGGAAGGCGGATCGAAACGGGTTCACCGTAGGGAACCTCTTGTGGCTGGCCGTCGAGCTCGATCGTGTACGGCTCTGTGGTGCCGTTGACCAACCAAACGGTACGAGCAGATGCGGCCTTGCCGTTGATCCAAAGGAAGCCTGCGATACCGAGTACGATCGCGAGCAAAACGCCCACGATCTTGAGGCCGAGGTTGGCGCCCTCTTCGTGCCTATCGAATCGATTGTCGAAGTGCTCGTCGGGAGTGGTCTGTGACACGGCTTGGGTCAGTTGGTGGCCAGGAATCCAGGGGGTCAGAAGCAGCACGGATCCCGGGCAGTATTCACCATCTTGACGAGGACGTGCCTATCGCGCAAAGCGCGACAAGCACGTCCTCGTCAAGGCGGTGAATACTGCCCGGGATCCGTGCTCACTTCCCGGCGGCGTTCATCTTCTTGAGTTCGTCGATCACCACGTCCCACGAGGGGCGGGCGTGGATGATCATCGGGAAGATCTGACGCACGATGCCTTCCTTGTCGACAAGGTAGGCGGTCGTCCGGTCGAGGAAGGGCGTCTTCTCGCGCTTGAGGTCGGCCAGGATTTGCAGCCTGTCGCCTAGGCGCTTGGGCATCTTGGCAAAGGCCTCTAGCTCCGTGTCCTCTTGGGACACGGCAACGGCTACGGCATCGAGTTCTTCCACGCGCGCGAGTTTGTCCCGCAGCTCACCGAGCTGCCTCGCGCAGAAGGGTCACCAGTGGGCCCGGTAGGTCGTGATCAGCAGGTTGCTCTTGCCGATCAGATCGCCGACCTGCACGTCGGTCCCGTCCGCCTGCGGAAGCGCAAAGGCCTCCAGCTTGTCACCGATTTGAAGCAAGCGGCGGTCGGTGCCCCAGTTGGAATTGGGCTTGGTGGCAGGGACCCCCTTCGCGCCGGGGGCCACCGGCAGCTCGAGCCGTTGACGCACAAAGCTGGGCTTGGTGCCGTCGCCCAGGCTGACGTAGGCCACCAGGTTCAGACCGATGGTCTCGCCCTCGCCGGGCTCCGCGATCAGCTCGAAGGGGATCGCCGCCTTGGGATCCTTCAGCAGGCGCTCAAAGGGCTCCGCCACGAACTCGTTCTTGGAGAGTTCCTTGTGCGTGGTGAGCGTGCGGCCCAGCAGCTTGACCGACGGGGGAACGTCGATCTGCAGGAACGGCGCCGGCGCGCCGGCGGCCGAGGCGACCGCCTCTTTGGGAAACTGAATGTCCAGCTGGATCGAGTAGGACGATCCAAGCTCGAGCGTTTCAGCGGTTAGCGTGGCCTGGAACGTTGTCGTGTCCGCAGGGGGAATAGCCGTCAACAGGATGGCGGCAAGAAGCGAGTGCATCGGTTCACCGGGGGTAAGGGTTCGCGCGGGGAGCGCCCAGGGTAGCCACCGCCGGCCCGCCGGTCCCCTGGCTCCGGTTTGCTTCCGGTACGAGTCCCGTCAATCGCTGAAATCCACCTCGGTGGTCGCCCCCGGCGCGATGTCGACCATTCCGAGACCGCTCCAGCCCACGTACATCGCCATCCCCCCCGAGACCTGTTCGGAAGCCTGAAGCGAGGCCTTCCCCGCGGGGGCCTTGGGAATCTGGAAGTGGCCGCTCGCGTCCGCTTCAAAGTGCACCTCCAGCCAGGTTTGACCGTCGATCCGGTGGAATAGACGCAGCTGCCGTGCAGCCGGATCCACCTGGCCCTGGAAGGCCCCGGCGGTGAATTCGAAACGATGCAGACGCCCTTCGGGCCCCACGGTAATCGTGCGCTCGAGCAGCATGCGCACGGGGGCCCCTTCGGGTGAACGCAGCACGAGCTTGGCCCTGCCGGGCCGCGCGTCGAGCGCAAAGCGCCCCTCGTCATCCAGCTTCACCAGCCGTGGCGTCCAGGGCCTGTCCGCATGGTCGGGGCCTTCCAGCGAGGCGGTCCAGCCCTTGGGTCCGAGCCCGTCCCAGGTGACCTGCCCTTCGACCTGCAGCCCGTCCTGCCAGCGCAGGTCCAGGTCGTGCACCGTCGTTTTCCCTTCGTGCACCTCGCAGTCCCAGCGCAGCGGGTGCTCATCCCCATTGGCCATGCCAAAGACCCGGCCCTCTGGCTCGATGTCGCGGTCTTCGACACGCCAGGGCCCTGGCGTCAGCCGATCGAAGCGGTAGCGACCGTCAGCCCCCGGACGCGCATAGTGCGGATGCCCGTCGCCACGGGACACCGCGATCACCACCGAAGCCGGGCTGCGTCCGGGTCCCAGACTTACGCTCCCCTCGAGCGAGCCACCCGTGCTCAACTCGACCTCGACGCCATCCAGGCCCTTGGATTCGTCCACAGCACCCAACGCCACTTCCGTGAGCGCAAAGCCGTCCTTGGATACCAGCAACACAGGGGGGTCCTCGGACGAGCTGCCAATCGGAATCGCAAAGCGACCCTCCGCGTCCGATTCCGCGCCGTAGGAGCCGCCACCGAAGAGCCGCAGCGGGAAGCCAGAAGCCAAGGGCCGGAAGCGCGCCTCACAGTCCCTCACCAACTTGATCTCCGCTCCAGCGACTGGCTGATCCCCCGCCCTCACCACGCCCCGAATCATCGGCACCCTCTCCAGCTCCACAGTCATCTCGGTGGGCGCGGACGCCGGCTCGTAGGCACCGAACATCAGGTAGTCCCAGCCGGTCCCGCCCACCGAAAAACGAAACGCCTGACCTGGCACCAGGACATCGACCCGCCCGTCGGCACCTGTTCGCAGCCAGCGCGCGTCCATAAAGTGCGTGTCTTCGAGCTCGGGATGGGTCATGACCACCGCGCGCTCGATCGGCTTGCCGTCCACCTTGCTCAGCACCAGCAGCTGGATCACACGCCGCTCCGTCAGCGCGAGACGCGCCTGGTCCTCCCCCGCCGCGATCAAGACTTCGGCGCTGGGGCCAAAGTCCTCGTCCGGGCCGTAGGCCCGAAAGCGGCCGGTCAAGCCAGCCGGCACCGCCACCGCAAACGCGCCCGACCCGTCGCACTCCATGGTCTGCTCATCGAACTGCGAGGGATGCCGGTAGACGACCTTCGCGTTCGCGACCGGAGCGCCCCGGGGTCCCTCGACCACGCCCTGCACCATGGATTCTGCCCCCAAGGGTCTCAGCACCAGCGTGACCCCCGACTCAACCGTGCGCGCATCCAAGTCCAAACTCTCGCTCACCGCCCAGGCCTTTCCGGGAGCGCCTGCCCACACCAGGCTACGGCCAACGGGAACCCCCTGCAGCCGGAATCGGCCGAGCTTGTCGCTGCGCGTCGTCGCGCGCCCACCTTCCCGCTCCGGTCCCATGACCGCCTTGAACGCTTCCGTGTCCTCGCCACTTATGCCGGCAACCACCAGGGCATCAGCGACAGGAACGCTCGCCTCATCGAGCACCATGCCAACGACCGTCGCACCCGGACTCAGAACAAGGTCGCCAAGGTCTTTTTCGCTGCCCAGAGCCGCAGCCGGCACGGAAAAATTGGTTGCGAAGCCGGGCGCCTCCAGGGCGAGGTAGGTATTGGATTCCTTCCGGCCTCCGTAGGTGAAGAACGCCTTGCGGGGCAGCTCGATGTGCACTCGGCCTTCAGGACCGCTCGGCTCCGACATACCCAGCCCCCGCGGGACGCCCAACTCGTCGATCGAGACAAACTCCGCCCCAACGATCGGTTGGCCCTGCCCATCGATCGCTCGCCCGTAGAAGCCCGTGGTCTCCTTGGTCACGACCTCAGTGGCCGCCGCGACCTCCACGCTGCCCTCAGGCGCCGCGATCGAGAACCGCGAGCTCGCCTCCGCAGCATCGTCACCGGACTGCTCCGGGTCACTCGCTGCGGCCGAGGCATCCGGCTCGAGGCTCGCTGCCCGCGAGGCTTCCACGGGATCGGGAACCAGCGGGTTCGTGCTGCCCATCGAGTGCCAGCCGATCACTCCGGCCAAGGCAGTAGCGAGAGCAGCGCAAACGAGGAGGGCCTTGGTTCCGGAGCTCATGAGAAGCAGCGATGGGGTAGCGAGGGTGGTCGATGTGGCACCGAGTGTGGCAGCCGCCGAGGGGACAGCCCAGGGGGCCTGCCCCCCGAGGCCGGCAGCGAGTAGGAGACCCGCGCGCATGCGATCGGGCTCGCCATCCGCATCCTCGGCGAGCCGGGCCCTGAGTTGGTCCAACCCGCGCGCGAGCTGGGAGCGAACCGTCGCCCCCGGCGCGCCCTGGCGCCGGGCGATTTCCGCCGACGACTGACCGCGGTAGTAGCGCAGCAGGACGACCGACCGATAGGGTTCATCGAGCTCGGAGACGAAGCGAGCGATGCGCGTTTGCTGCTCCATCTCCTCCATCAGCTGGTCGGTGCCTGGGACGTGCTCTGCAGCCTCACTGTGCACGCGTTCCCTGTCCTGGCGGTGGATCGCCGCGCGGGTTTCCTTGCGCGCCAGATTCGTCACCACCCGCGCCAGCCAAGGACGCACGGGCCGCCCCTTCTCGGGCGGGTTCGCGAGCGCGGCCGCGAGAGCCCCCTGGGCCAGATCGTCCGCGCTAGCCGAATCCTGCACGAGACTGCGGGCCAGCCGCCGCACCCAGCCCGCCTGGGCCAGCAGCTCGTCGATCGGTTCAGGGGTGGGCGCGGTCACGAAATCAATGTCCAGCAGGCACGCGGACTGTTGCGGCCATTCGTAAAAAAAGGCCCAGGACGATCCTAGGCGCCGTCACCAGCGCCCCCAAGGCCCAGGCAGGGCCGCGCCTCCCGGTAGCCCCCTTCGATCAGCTCCGCCGTGTGCTCGGTGCTCACCGGGCTGAAGCGCGACAGGTCGGGCGCGACCAACAGGTCGGCTACGACCCAGCTGTGCTGCTCTTGCTCCGCGATCGCGATTCGCAGCGACTGCCGGCTGACGTCGATCACGGTATTCACCTCGCGCGGCTCTGCGGCGGTGAAGAGACTCGAAACACCCCATCGCGCTCGCCCATGGTGCTCGCCCCTACTTCTGCAGGTTGTTCGTCCAGTCGGGGAAGAGGTCGTTCAGGTCCCGATCCAAGGGCTGCCCAGCGTCCTCATTCCATGCCGTGATCGGGCTGTTCTTGAGGTAGACGTTCGACGGAGGTTCGACTCCCCCCACGATGTCCTCAAGCTGGCAGGAGGCAAAGACCACGGTGGCGCCGGCCCGAATCCCCTGAAACGGACTCGTGCGGGAGATCAGACAGCGCTCGAAACGCGCCATGAGCCCATCCGTGCGCACATCGAACAACCTCCCCCCCTTTCTCCCGCTGTACCCGCCGAGAAACTCACAGTCGATCGCTCGCAGCATGGCGGTGTCGGTCCCGAACGCACAGGACGACCCAGCGCCTGACGTCCAGCCAAGGACCCGTACATCCTCCATCGTCAGCAGCATCGGCTCGCCACGCACGTCGAACAGGTAGTTGTTGTTCGCGTGGACCGTCATGCCCTCGATGCGAAGGTTGCTGACCTCCGAGTTGGCGGAAAGGTCGCTCCTCAAAACGAGCAACGTGGAGTTTCTCCCGGCCCCACGAAGGGTGAGGTCTCGGGGGTATCTCTTGCGCCAATACGCCCCAAAGTCCTGAAGCTCGAAGACTCCAGCAGAGAAGGTCAAGACACTGCCGTCCGGGACAGGCTTTCTCGTACTCAGTTCGCTTTGGGACAGGGTGCCCGGTCCGTCGTAGGAGCCCGTCGGCTTCGTGGACGGAAAGAACTTGCCGAAGAGCTCTGGGTCCCCAACCACATCGGGAAAGGGACCGCCACCCTCGTCATCCAGGCGAGCTAGCAAGGCGAAAGCGCCTCCCCGTTCTGCGTCCTCCTTGGCCAGGTCCTGGGCATCTTCTGCTCGGGCAGCCTTGACCCCGAGCTCCTCCCCTAAATGCAGGGTCCAGTCCTGGAACTCATCCATGAGCGTCGCGACGACGCTCCGATCGGGCTTGTCTTTTCGCACGCGAGCCCAACCCCGCTGGATCCCCCCGCGGGTGTGCTCCAGCAGTGCGCTAGAGAACAGCACCCCAGACTCCTCGCCGACACTCGCCCGCTCCCCGGCCTCTCCCTGGGAAAGCGCCGCCAAGCCGCCCGTGGACTCCGCCCTGGCGCTTTCGACCGCCGCAGTGGGATTCGCGGGCACCTCCCTGGTCAGGGCCTCACTGGGCGGCTCCTCGTAGGGTGCTGGCGAGACGAGCGGGCGAATGAAGAACCCCACTCCCATGCCGCCCAAAGCGGCGGCGACAACGTTCATGGTGCTGAGCTGGCGAGTCATGGAGCCATCCTGCACGGAATCCGCCAGCCCTGTAAGACCGATCTCGCTGGCGGCATCAGTCCTCGCCCACGATCGCCACGGCCTCCATCTCGATGCGCCAGCGCGGATCCAGCAAACTCGCCACGCACAGCATCGTGGAAGCCGGCCGGATGTCGCCGAAGAACTCTCCGTGGGCCGCGCCGACCGCATCGGCGTCGGCGGGATGCACCAGGTACATCCGCGTGCGCACGACGTCGGCGAGCGTGGCGCCGGCCTCCTTCAGTGCCTCCTCCATCACCCGGATGCAGTGCCGCGTCTGCTCGGCGGGGTCCTGCGGGCAGCTCCCGTCGGGCCAAATGGGCGCCGTCCCCGCGACCTCAATGCGGTTGCCGACGCGCACCGCGCGACTGAAGCCAAAACGGCCCTCGAAGGGGGAACCGGACGAGATGAGTTGATGCTTGGCCATGGCAACGAGTTCGGGCTAATGGGACACGCGTGTGAAGGCCAAGCGCTCCTCAGACAGCTCGTCCTTGCTCTTCATCGCGAGGTACATGATCAGGCGATCCCCGTCCTGGTGCATCGTCAGACCGTCGAACCAGGCGGTGTTGCCCTGCACGGCGATCAGCGGAAAGTCGACGGATTCAGCCCCCTCTTCCCAGGGCACGAGGTCGGGATGAAAGTGCTTCACGTGCAGGGTTGGACGTCCGTCCACCTCATCGAGCACGAGCAACTCGTAGAAGCTCGGCGCGTCTTCGCTCACCAGGCGGAATGTGCCGAGCATCGTGCCGCCCACGACCGGGCCCCAGGCCTCCTCGACCCAGCCTCCGAAGGCCTCGCCCTCCCAGCGTCCCACCAGAAACTCGAGGGACTCCATCGGCGGCGCCGGCGTGGCGCTGGTGGGCATGGTGCGCACGTGCGGCGTCGGCCCCGTGCGCACCTCGGACGGCTCGGTCGCCTCCCCGGCGGGCGCCTGGCAGGCCGCCACAGCGCAAAGTGCTGCGGCAGCCCGTGCCATGGACACCCTCAGTCGCACTGGAAGGCCTCGTCGACCGGCCGCAGGGGCCGCTTCATGTGCAGCGGCCGGCGCAGGTTGTCCGGACCAGGAGCCGGCTTGGTCTTTGCCAACCAGCGGTCGTACAGCTCGCGACTCTTCTTGGTGTCGACGAAGACGTCGCCGTAGCGATCGTCTCCCTGGGCCGGACCGACCGAAACCTTCTGGTGCCAGCAGTGCATGCCGCTGATCGGATCGGGCTGCACCGGGAAGGTCAGGTTCTGGTTCACGCCCGCCTCCTTCCAGTTCACCTGGCCGGTGTCCTTGTCCTTGCTGTCGTAGGGGCCAACGGGCTCGGCCGTGCGGAAGAGGAACGTGCCGTCCTTGCGCTCGATCGTCGTCAGCGCCGCCGCAAACTTCTGACCGCCAACCTCGCGGTGCAGGCGCCAGCGTCCCACGTGGTGGGAACAGGCGACAACGCCGGGGTGGATACCTTCGGTGACCCAAACACGCACGACGAAGTAGCCGATCTCGGTGGTCACGCGGGCCAGGCCAGCGTTCTCCACGCCGAGCAGCTTCGCGTCCTCAGGGTGCACCCAGAGGGGGTTCGTGTGGCTGATCTCATTCAGCCACTTGGCGTTGGCCGAGCGGGTGTGGATCAGCGTCGGCAGGCGGAAGGTCGGCAGCAGCGCGCGCTCGCCCGCCCCGTGATCCAGCCCACCGTGGTGCACCTGGCTGCGGATGTAGCCGGGGATTGCGTCGTCGGCAAAGCCCCAGTCCCGCAGCGTCGAAGAGAAGAACTCGAGCTTCCCCGAAGGGGTGTGGAAGCCCTCGCGCTTGTCGCCGCCTTCGAGGTCGACCTTGCCGTCGTTCTCGTAGCGCTTCTGCCCCTTGTACGGCACGTCGAACGCGCCGTACTTGCGCATGTACTCCAGGGGCGTGATGTCCTGGGCCTTGGCCGCTTCCGGCAGGCCCGGCACGGAGTTCTCAAAGACGTCCGCCCAGTACTCGTCCATGCCGATGGGCTCGCCGGGATTCTTCTTGGATTCGTACCACTGGCGGATCCCGAGGGAGCCGTCCGGGTCGATCTTCCAGAGCAGCGCGATCCAGAACTCGGACTCCTCCCACACCTCCCCGGGGTTCGTGCCGAGCGTGGTCTCAGGGTTCTTGCCCTGCTTGCGCTGGAACTCGCGGCCCACGGGCTGGCGGAAGCCAATCCAGGTGCCCGCATGGGTCTCTTGGCTCATCAGGTCGTGCCGCTCAGGGCCCAGGCCCATCGGCAGGACGTAGTCCGCCCACTGCGCGCTCTCCGACCACGTCGGGGTCAGCGCCACGTGGCAGCCCACGCGCTTCTCGTCCTCCAACATCTCGATCCACGTGCACCCGTCAGGGTTCGTCCAAACCGGGTTGTAGACGCGGGTGAAGTACGTATCGAGTTTGGCGTCCTGCCGTTCCACCAGATGCGGCAACAGGAAGCTCATCTCGTAGTGCGCCAGCGGCCACTCCTTGGGCCACAGCACCTCGCTCCAGCGCGTGTGCGCGGGCGGGTTCTTCGAAGGCTTGGGCGCGAACTTGTCCCACGAGTTGGGGTTCAAGCCGCCCGGCGTGCCGACGCTACCCGAGAGCACGTGCAGCAGCAGCAGCGCGCGTGCCACCTGCCAGCCGCCCTCGTGGCCAGCGGCCGCGTTGCGCCACAGGTGGCTCGAAAACTGACTGCCGGCCTCGGAAATCCGATCGGCCAGATAGCTGACCGTGTCCGCCGGCACCTTGCACTCGTCGGCCACGAACTCAGGGGTGAACTCGTCGTAGGTCTTAGCCAAGAATGCCAGGAAGCTCTCAAACGAGCCGTCCCCGCCGGGATCCAGCGCCGCCAGCGTGTCCTTCCAGTTCACCCAGCGGCGCACGAAGGCCTTGTCGATGGCGTCGCGCTTCAGCAGCTCGCGCGCCACCCCCAGCAAAAGGGCGGCCTCGGTGCCGGGGAAGCTCGAAATCCAGCGGTCTGCATGGGTCGCGGTGTTCGATAGCCGTGTATCGACCACCGCTAGCTTCGCACCCGCTTCCTTGGCGGCGATGATGCGCTGGGCGTGGGGATTGAAGTAGTGCCCGGTCTCCAGGTGCGCGGACAGGAGCAGCGAGAACTTGGTCTGGCTGTAGTCCGGCGAAGGGCGATCCGCGCCGAACCAAGTGGCGAAACCCAAGCGCGCCGACGCCGAACAGACGTTCGTGTGGCTGTTGTGCCCGTCGATGCCAAGAGCTCCAAGCATGCGCATCGCGAAGTGATCCTCGCCCGGCCGCCCGACGTGGTACATCAGCTCCTCGTGGCGATCTTCCTGCAGGGCCTTGCGCATGCGCCCGGCGATGTCGGCCAGGGCGTCGTCCCAGCTGACCTGTTCCCACTTGCCCTCGCCGCGTTTGCCGACGCGCTTGAGCGGGAACAGGATCCGCTCGCCGTCCTGCACCTGGTTGATCGTCGCGGGGCCCTTGGCGCAGGTCCGCCCGCGGCTGCCGGGGTGCACGGGGTTGCCCTCGTACTTCTGGGTCTCCCCCGTTTCCTTGTCCACGAACGCCAGCAGCCCGCACGCGGACTCACAGTTGAAGCAGATCGTGGGGATGCAGGAATAATGCCGCTCCTTGCGCTTGGGCCAGGCGGAGGCATCGAGCTCCATCCAGTCATCCCAGTGTTCAGGGGCCGGGCCTACGGCCAGGTCCCAGGGGCTCGGACGGGAGGCGGGACGATCGGGCTGAGTGTCGGTCATGGTTGCCTCGACTTACGAAATGGGAAGGGCCTGGCCAGCACGGACGAAGAGATCCTCACGCAGCCAAAGGCCGGCGAGCACCGCGAGTCCCGCGATCACCGCCGCCCCAGGGGCGAGCAGCAGCAGGCCGATCGGCAGCGCCAGTCCAAGCGCCACCGCCGTGTGATGCATCATCGCGTAGGGACCCTTATGGAGCAGCGCATGGGCGCGGGCGTATTCGCTCTCGCGTCCCGCCGGCGAACGCTGGCCCTCGGCCAGAACCAGAACCGCTTCGATAGCCAGCCCGGCGACGGTGATCCAGCGCACCCATTGGAGAACGTCCGCCTGCATGCCCAGCGCCGGCGCCAGCACAAGCAGCGTGGCCCCACCAGCGAGCAGCGCCTGGGCGGTGAGCTCAAGGGCGTAGAAACGCTTCATCCATAGCACCCGGCCCTTGGCCTGGGCGAAGAGCCAGCCCGTGTAGGCGGCGGCCATCAGGCCGAGCACCACCGTCGGCGGCCCGAGGATGAAGTCCCGCAAGACCCCGGCCCCCACGTCGAGGAGTCCCAGCGCCAGCCAGAGGGCCAGCAGCCCCCCGTAGCCCACCAGCACGAACGTGCCGCGGGCAAGCCAGGACTTCATGTTCGGACGCACCAGGATCATCCAGAAGCGATCCGGGCGCTTGAGGTCGGCGATCAACAGCCCGCTGGTCACGGTGAGCGCGATCAGAGCCAGAAGCGCCGGCCAAACCGTGGGCAGCGCCGCGGAGAGCTCCGGCCGGCCGGCCGCCAGCCAGGCCAAGAACGCCACGGGGAAGGCCCCCGCCGCGATGGACTTAAAGAAGAGATAACCGGTGATCTTCCGGCCCCAGAGCAGGTCCCGGGGAACATCGTAGACGGTCCGGGCGGCCTTCATCAGGCCACCAGCGACTCCGCCGCCAGCCGGATCGGCCTGCGCGGGCTGTCCAAATTGGCCCTGCATGCTGGCCTCAAAGTCCTGGGCCGCCGCCCGCTCACCGCCGGGGTTCTGGCTCCAAATGAAGCCGCTGGAGGTGTTGGTGAGACCCGGGTCGATGCCCGCGGGCGTCACATCCCTATAGAGCACGTTCGGGCCGGTGCCGGCCTCGGTCTTGCGCCCGGCCAGATCGCCCCCGTCGCGCAGCAAGCTGACGCGGCTGTTCGGGTCGTCGAAGTCCCCGGGAATGATCGCCTCGGTGGGGCACACCACGGCACAGGCCGGGGCCAGCCCGATCTCCGTGCGGTGGGCGCAGAAGTGGCATTTCTCGGCCACCCCGCTGTGGGGATTGATGTAGAGCGCGTCGTAGGGGCACCCGTGCATGCACGACTTGCAGCCGATGCAGTGGTCGGGGTTGAGGTCGACGATGCCGTCCGGGCGCTTGGTCAAGGCCGACGTCGGGCAAATCTCGACGCAAGGGGCCTCGGTGCACTGATTGCAGCGCAGGACAGCAAAGCCGCGTTTGACGTCCGGAAATTCACCCTGTTCGGTGTACTTCACCCAGGTGCGAAAGCTGCCTAGGGGGACGTCGTTTTCCGATTTGCAGGCGACGGTGCAGGCGTGGCAGCCAATGCACCTTGTGTGGTCGATTACGAAGCCGAGCTGCAAGGAGGTTCCTGGGGTAGGGGCACGGGGGGTGCGAATCCTAACCCGTACCGGTCTCGGGTTCGGGTACCATCCCCGCCCTCCTCGTGCGATGAACGTTCTTCTGCCCCTTTGCCTGCTGGGTGTCGCAGCCGCCGGAGCTTGCTTCGAGCGTGTTTCCAGAATGCGCGACCGCAAGCGCTATCCCGCCCCTGACCGTCGTCAGGACGTGGGCGGCCACGCCTTGCACTACCGGCTGCGCCAGAATCCCCAGCTCGCCGACGAGCGCGGGATCGTGGTGGTTTTCGAGTCCGATGGGGCCGATTGGTCCACCCACTGGGGCTCGATTCCCGAGGAAATCGCCCGGGATGCGGCCGTTTTGACCTACGACCGGGCCGGCCTGGGCTGGAGCGAGCCGGGGCCCGGGCCGCGGACCGCCGACACCCTGGCCAGGGAACTGCATAACCTTTTAATGAAGGTGGCCCCCGACCGGCGGGTCCTGCTGGTCGCCCATGGCTACGGCTCCCACCTCGCGCGGGTCTTCGCCCACCGCTACCCCTTTGAGACCGCCGGCCTGGTCTTGGTCGATCCCGAACATGAGAGCCTCGAGCTCGCCCTGCGCAGGCACTCGGTTCCCGCCCCGGGAGCCTCCCCCCTGCTCCTGAGGGCCCTGGGGTTCGCCGGCAGCCTGGGCCTGCTGCGCTTGTTCAAGGTCCATGCCTGCGTCCCGGCCCTTGAAGGGCTCGCGATCCAGCCCCGCCAGCGGGAAGCCCTGATCGCCCGGGGCTTCGAGCCCAGCGTCCTGAGCACGATCCTGGCCGAGGAACTGGCCCGTCCGGCCAGCATCGCCCAGGTCACCGAGCTCAAGGATCAGTTCGAGTTCCCCGTGCGCATCCTCTCGGCCGGCTCGACGATGAATGCGGGCACCTCACCCAAGAACTTCCCGGTGGTCGACTTCAACCGGATCTGGGTCGAGCAGGCGGCCGAGCTGCTCAAGCTCTCCAGCGACGCCACCCACGAGATCGTGCAGGCCAGCCATCATCACCTGGCCCTGCACTCCCCCGACCGCGTCCTGGACCTGATCCGGGACACGCTCAGCGATGTGGCTTCGGCGGCCGCGATCGCCCAGGACTGATCGGGACTAGAAATTCAGGGAACCGTCGAGTCCAGCGGCCGGCTTGGACCCCTATCCGAAGTAGGAACGGCTGCGCGACCACCCCGGCCCCCGCCCATCTCCGCCAGGCCCTAAGGCGCAGGATTCAGGCTCAGGTGACACCCGGCATTCACCTGCAGATGTCGAACACCTCGAGCTTCGTACCCACCCCGCACGAAGGGCTCTTCGTTCGGCCGCTGCACGTGGATCACGCCAAGGGGCGCGTCACCTTCCTGCTGGCCTTCACAGCGGGCCTTGCGCGGACCATCCTGAGATGGCCGCCCCCGCCTAGCCTGCCTGGCGCATGGGCTTCGGCCCGGCCGCCTGTCCTGCAAAGCGCTCCTCGGCGCCGCCGGACAGCACGTCGCGGGCTGCCAGGGGATCGAAGATGGTGACCCCCTCGACGCGGCTGGCGTCCAGGTGGTGGAGCGCTCCATCGACACTCTGCAGCACAAGGTGCTCGGAGCTGCTCTCCCGCAGGGATCCCTCGTAGGAAGCGCCACTCGCCATCTGGATGGCCACCAAGGGCACGTCGTACAGGTCGCGGGAGTCCAGTTCGGGTGCCTGGCCCAGCAGGCCGAGTAGGTGAGGGATCGAATTCATCGAGGTGGGGCTCACAAAAACGCGTCGAGAACGGATTGCGGGTGGCTCGCGGCCTCCGCTCCAGGTCCCTCGGCCTCCTCGGCGCCCGATCTACAAGCAATCCCGGATGTCTTGGGCAAGCCAGGGCAGGCCGATACCGGCCCTCAACGGCCCTATCGACTATCATCCGCCCCCGCTCCCCCCAGGCAGCGCATGCGGCTCCCAATCGGGGACACCGACCAAAGCCCGGGAAGAGACACCTATGATCCGCGCCACCCTCGCCCTCGTGGCCCCCCTTGCGGGCCTCGCCCAATCCCAGGAACCCGCGCCCGCCCCGGCTACAGCGCCCACCGCCGCTGCGCCGGCCGCCCAGGGACCGATCGCCCCCGTGCTGCTGACGGCCACGGATCGCATGGACCCCGAGGTCCTCGCGCTGATCGGCGAACGGGTCGCCGCTGTCGAGGCCGCCAACGAAGCGCTGGCCGCCGCCGAGGGCGAAGCCGTCGCCGCCGCAGTGAGCACCGCGGGCCAGGCCCACGCCGAGCTCGGGCTCGCCTACGAGGCGAACACCATGTGGACGCCCGCCTTGGCCACCTACGGCCACGCGATCGCGCTATTGCCCGAGTCCCCCGAGTGGATCTTCCGCAAGGGTGTCTGTCAGGTTTCGCTCGGCGAACCCCAGGCCGCCCTTGAGAGCTTCCGCGTGGTGGCGGAGAAACTGAGCGGAACCGCCGTTGTGCAGGCCCGCCTGGGCGCGACGGCCCTGCTTCTGGGGAATGTGGATGAGGCGGAAAAAGCCTGGCTGGCGGCGATCGCCTCCGAGGCCAAGCTGGAGGGTGAGCTCAAATTCGCTGAGAGCCGCGTCGGCCTCGCCCAGGTGCGCTACGACCAGGACGACCTCGAGTCCGCCGAGGCGCTGCTGCGCGAGGCGCTGGGGCTCAACCCCGGCTACGGCCACGCCCACCACCTGCTGGGACTCGTCCTCGCCGAACAGGGCAGGGACGACGAGGCGGAGTTCGAACTCGCCGTCGGCAAGAACTCCTGGCCCGCGTTCCCGCCCGACCCCCACGGGCCGCGCCTGTCCGCCTACAGCGCGGGCTATGGCCGCCGCATGATGGGCGTCGAGAACATGATGCAGATGGGTCAGATCCCCCAGGCGCTCGAAGCGCTGCAGGGACTCGCCGCCGAGCGCCCCAACGATCACTTCGTGCTGAACCTGACGGCCCGCGGGCTGACGATGATGGGGCGCATGGACGAGGCCTACCAGGCCCTCGCCACAAGCGAGCAGGTGAACCCCGGCGCCCAGGACACCAAGGTCGAACTGGCCGTCAACCTGGTGAACCGCGCTGGCCAAACCCAAGACCCAGAGGCACGCGCGAACATGATGGCCGAGGCGAGCGTGAAGATCGTCGAGGCGATCAACATCGCCCCGCTGCGCGGACGCCCGTGGTACTTCCGCGGCCTGATCGAGATGCAGCGCATTCCCCAGGTCGACCCCCAGGCCGATCCGCAGGGGGCGCAGGCCGCCCAGCAGGCGATGCAGGCGGCCACCGGCTACCTGCAACGCGCCCACAAGCTCGGCTGCCAGGAGCCCCAGCTCTACGAGCGTCTCGCCCAGGTCTATTTCCAGATGGGACGTACCGGCGAGATGCTGAAGTTCGCGCAGGAGAGCGCCGAGCGCTCGCCCCAAAACCCCAACAGCTGGGTCTTCCTCGCCCGCGCAGCGCTGACCGTCCAGGACTTCGACGGGGCGCTTGTCGCCCTCAAGCGCGCCGAAACACTTGCCGCAAGCAACCCCCAGCTCGCTCAACAGGTGGCGCAGTTCGGTGCCGCGATGCGCCAGGAGATCGACAAGCAGCGCGCTGCTGCTGAGCAGCCCGCCCCGACGCCCGATGCGCAGCCCAAGCCTGCTGACGACAAGTAGCCGCACCTCCCCCCTGCTAGAAATCGCTTTCCTCAAAGCCATGCTGACCCCCCTCGCTCTCCTTACGCTTGCGGCGACTCCCGTCCAGGACCCCGCGCCCCAGCCCGCCTGGTTCACCGAATCAGCGGCCAAGGTCCGGCTGCACCGGGCGCGACAACGACTGAGG
>CAYWNK010000097.1:0-20314 GCA_964459495.1 uncultured Planctomycetaceae bacterium | reverse complement strand
TGGCCGTGGACTTACCGCGGCGGACGTCCGTGGGTTTTTGGTCCAGGCTGCGGGCGGCTTGGACGAGGGTTGCACCCAGGTTTGTTCGCCGGCTTTACAAAGCTGTCCTGTTCCCATCGGTTGTGCGATTGATGGACTGGGCCGTGCCCGCCGATCCACTGCCCCACGGCGAAGCGGATCGTATTCGCAAAGCCATGGCCGGCGCCCCCCCGGGCGCCTGGGTGGCCGTGGTCGACGACTCCATCGACAGCGGACAAACCGTGCAGCGGGTGGTGCACGGGATCGAGCAGTTGGCGAAAGACGCCCGGGTACTTGTCTTTGCTCTGTCCTCCAGCTTGGGCCGCAACATCTGCGAGCACCAGCTCACACTTGTGTCCGGGGAGATTGCCCATTTCACGGGCGGCGACCTGGCTCGTATGGATCGCGTCGACCTCCTCGGCGGGCCCCGTACGTGCCTGGGTCATACACCCAAGCTGGACCCGCTGTATCCGCCGGATCGCAGGCTCTACCTGGATCTGGACGGGACGCTTTCGGCCGACAGCTTTCGTGATGCTGCCCGTGCTCTGGCTCCCTCGCTGGCGGCCCATGGCCGGCGTTTGGATGCTTGGCGT
Source organism: uncultured Planctomycetaceae bacterium (assembly GCA_964459495.1). Classification (GTDB taxonomy): domain Bacteria; phylum Planctomycetota; class UBA1135; order UBA1135; genus CAYWNK01. The sequence continues at coordinate 19,703 of CAYWNK010000097.1, read as the reverse complement.
TTCCGATCGATGCGGCTGGCGAAGAAGTTGCGGATGATCGATCACCGCAAGCTCAAGGTTGCCCTCGATGTCGGCATCCGATCCCTGGAGGGGGCGGCGCGGGAGGCGTTCATGGAGCGCGTTGCGAAGGCGCTGCGCGAGAACGGGCGCACCGCCTTGGCGACAATCGGGCGCTCGCCGGGGGTGCGAACCACGGTGGTGACAGCCGCGCTCGCCAGCTACGCGGACGCGATCGAGTCCGCGTTCGGCTTCCCCGTGTTGACCGGATCTGGACCTGGACCGGACGGGGCCTGGATCGAGATCGGGTCCGATCAGAAGGTGGAAGCCATCGCGACCGACTGCGGTAGCGGCTACGGGCAGTGGCTGGTGGTTGGCGACACGCGCGTCGACGCGCTGACCGCATCCCACCACCTGACCGTTATCTCGGTGCCCAAGTGGGACACCACGGGTTTGACCACCATCCTTGGGCTTTCCAGCTGGTGGCGTGGTCCAGGGCCGCTCGCTTCGAACCAGCTCTTGGACGGGGACGCTGTCATGCGCCGCATCATCGGCGGCGCTGGAGCCTGAACCAGGCGGGTCGGAGGGGCGTGGCCCGCCTGACCCTTGACGCAGTCCTTGACGGGGCTTAGACCGCGTTGCCAGGGGCAACGAACAGGATCGAGGGACTGGCGTCCAGTCACGAACGCGAACAACCTGTTCCGACACCCGGGTGCGAATCCTCATGCAAACTCCAGGCTAGTCCGTGAACCAACCCCTCTTTGTCTTGGCCGTGCTGGCCGCGAATGTCGTGGTTTCGGAGTGGCTGGTGCGGCATACGCCGCTGCGTCACCTGGGGTCGGCGCTGCTGGTCATCGTTCTGACCGCGATCACCGCCAATACCGGCGTGATTCCGCCCTACTCAGACGACACCCCGCTCTATGGAGGGATTTTCGACTACCTGGCTCCCCTGGGTATCTTCTGGCTGCTCCTGCAGGTGCGCCTAGGCTCTTTGGCCCAAGTCGGTGCGCCCATGCTGGTCCTGTTTCTGGTGGGAGCCCTGGGGACGGTGGCTGGTGTGGTTGCCGGGATGCTCGCGGTCGGTGGAGCTGACGCTTTTGGGCCGCTGAGCTTCGCCGTGGCCGGGATGTTCACCGGGACCTACGTCGGTGGGAGCGTGAACTTCAATGCGGTCGCGTTCGAGTATGGCGTTGTGAAGGACGGTGCGCTGTACGCGGGAGCTGCGGTGGTCGATAGCGCGATGACCACAATCTGGATGGTGGTGAATGTGGCGGTGCCCCGGCTCCTTGGTCGACTGTGGAAAGGTGCACGGCGTGGGACCACGGTCGGGGGAGCGCGGGGGCCCTTGACGGGTGAAGCAGAGGACACCGAGACGGTGCACCCGATGGACCTTGGTATGGTGCTCGCGCTCGGCGCGGGTGTCGTCTGGGGCTCTGGCGAAATTGCCGCGCTCGTCCTCGAGCGGACGGGCCGGGACATTCCGGAGATGCTGATCCTGACCACGCTGGCGCTTGTGCTGGCTCAGGTCCCCGTCGTGGCGCGCCTGCGGGGCACGCGGATGGTGGGCATGTTCGCGATCATGATGTTTCTAGCCGTGATCGGGGCGCTTTGCGACGTTGAGGCCTTGCGGGGGATGGGGGCGCTCGGCGTCGACCTGTCGATCTTCGTATGCATCGTCGTGGCCGTGCACGGGTTGGTGGTGTACGGCGCCTCGCTGGCACTACGAATCGACCCAAACGTGGCTTCGGTCGCCTCGCAGACCAACATCGGTGGGGGGACGACGGCGTTGGCGCTGGCCCGCAGTCTGGGGCGGGCGGATCTCGTCTTGCCCGCGATCCTGCTCGGGTCGGTGGGCACGGCCCTCGGGACCTACCTCGGGTTCCTGGTTGCGGAGTGGCTGCAGTAGGCAGCGGTCCCATCCGGGATCGATCTAGGTATTGCTCTCAGCATGCGGCATGCCGCTCGCCGCATTGGTCGGTGGGAGTGCACTGAACTAAGCTTGCGCTCGTGTTCGTATCCATCGTGATCACGGCGGGGCTATGGGCTCCCCAGGAGCCGACCGTCGCACCGGAGCTTGCTGAGCTGCTGGAGCTGGTGTGTGTGAATTGCCACGGAGGGCCGGAACCGGAGCGTGGGCTGGATCTCGCGCCGGGGTCGGCGCTGAGCGAGGTGTTGGCCGGGCCCATGGCCCGCGAGGCCCTGCGTGCGGTGGAAACCGGTTTCATGCCGCCTGCCAGCGCCGGAGGCTTGGATGCAGAGACGCGCGCCGAACTGGTTGCGGCTCTGCGGGCCAGCTTGCCGCCGGCGCCCGCATCCAGGGCCGCGCGGATTCGTCGCTTGAACCGCCGCGAGTTCGACGCCTGTATCGAAGCCATCCTGGGGGTGCGTTACGACTCAACCGCCACCTTCCCCGCCGACGCTGCGGCCCATGGATTCGACAACATCGGGGACGTGATGTTCCTGAACGATGTGTTGGTCGAGAAGTACGTCGACGCGGCCAGCGAGGTGCTCGATGTTCTGTTCTCTGATCCCGACCATGGCAAGCGAATCGGGTGGAGGTCGCCGGCGGACGATCGTGACGTCCTGTGGAGATTGGTACGACGAGCCTTCCGGCGCAGCCCCACCGAAGCCGAGATCACGGATCGCATGGCGCTGGTCGATCCCCAAGCCCCAGGGGCCGAACGGTTGCGCTTGCCCTTGCTCGCAACTCTGCTGTCTCCGGCATTTCTCTTCCGGGTGGAACTCGATCACGCGGAGGCGACCTCGCAGCCGCTGGGCCCATTCGAGTTGGCGACTCGGCTGGCTTTCCTGGTGGAGGGACGGGGTCCCGACGAGCGTCTGATCGAGCTGGCTTCGGGTGGTCAGATTCTTGAAGACGCGGTCCTGGCGTCCGAGTTGGACCGGCTCTTGGACCTGCCGCGCAATCGCTCCCTCGGAGAGGCATTTGGCGCGCAGTGGCTTGGTGTTCAAGGCGTGCGTGACCACGCGGTGGACTTTCGGGTGTACCGCGAATTCAACGGCCCACTAGGCCACAGCATGCATGAAGAGGTCGTGCAGTTCCTGCTGGAGCTGTTGCGCACGGGGGCTCCGCTCACCGATGTGATTGCTGCTGACTGGACCTTTGCCAATGCTCGCTTGGCTCGGCACTACGGGATGACCGGCGTAGAGGGGCAAAGGATGCAGCGCGTAGCGATCACCGATCCAATGCGCGGCGGCGTGCTGGGCATGGCGGCGGTATTGACCGTGACCAGTCATCCGGGCCGCACAAGCCCTGTGCTGCGGGGCGCGTGGATCTTGGATACGCTTCTCGGGGATCCGCCGCCGCCTCCGCCCGACGACGCGGGGATGCTGCCGCCTGAGAAGAAGAAGGACAAGGAATCGGGGTCCGGGCCAACCGTTCGCGAGCGTCTTGAGTTGCACCGCGCGGCGCCTGCTTGCGCGGACTGTCACGCGCGCATCGATCCGTTGGGCTTTGCGCTCGAGGGCTTCGATGGGATCGGACGCAGGCGGAAAGACGAGAAGGGCAAGCCCGTCGACCAAAGGGGGGTGCTACCCGGTGGTCGTGAGGTCGTTGGCGTGGCTGCCCTGAAGCAGGTGCTGCTCGAGCAGCCGGAGCGCCTAGCGCTGGCGCTGGCCAAGGCGCTGGTCGCCTATGGGGTAGGGCGCGATGCGGAAGCAGGCGACGAAGCCGCGCTGGAAGAGGTGGTGAGGGCCTGCCGCGCCGCAGATTGGGACAGCCGCGTGTTGCTCCACGCGTTCGTGCAATCCAGCGTATTCCGGAGCCGTGGCGTGAGCGTACGCTGAGGGCAAGCATGGCAAAGCCCGCATCCCAACAGACAGGCCGCCCGGTCGCGCGCCGCACGTTCTTGCGTGGCGCGGGCGCGGCGGTCGCGCTGCCCTGGATCCCATCCATCGCCGGGGAGAGTAGCTTGCCTCCCGTACGGCTCGGGTTCCTATTCATGCCCAACGGTGTGCTGCCGTCGGCTTGGCAGGTCAGCGGTGAGGGCCGGACCTTCGAGCTATCGCCGACGCTGACGCCCCTGGGCGATCTTCGCAAGCGGAGCCTGGTGCTCTCGGGACTGTGCAACAAGAACAGCCGAGCCGGGGAGGGCCACTACGTCAAGACGACCGCGTTGCTCTCGGGCGCTCCCGTCCACAAGACAGGTGGGCGCGACCTGCGCGTAGGCACCAGCGTCGACCAGGTGGCGGCCCAGGCAAAAGGTCACGAGACGCCGCTGCCGTCCCTGGAGCTGTCGCTCGAGCCCGTGCGCAACAAGGTCGACATGGGGTATTCGACGGTCTACGGAGCCCACATCTCTTGGCGTACGCCGGAGCAACCCGCGAGCCGTGAGATCCACCCTCGGCTCGCCTGGGATCGCATGTTTCGTGCGGGTCGTTTGGCCAAGAGCTGTCCGCCCAGCGTGCTCGATGTGATTCGCGGCGACGCAAGGCGCTTGACCAGGAGCATCTCGGCGGAAGATAGGGGCAAGGTCGACGAGTACCTGGTGGGGCTGCGCACACTCGAGCGGCGCATTGCACGATTTGGCGAACGTCAGCTACGCGGCGCGGAAGCCGTAGCGAAAGGGGCGCGACCTGGGGCGGACTTTCCCGACGACTACCCCGAGCATGCCAGGCTCATGCTGGAGCTGATTGCACAGGCCTTCGTGACCGACAGCACGCGGGTGGCGAGCCTGATGTTTGGCAACGCTGTCTCGAGCCGCGATTTCACCTTCCTCGACGGCGTAGACGGGGGCTATCACCCTTTGAGCCACCACGAGAACGACGAGGAGAAGCAGGCCCAGTACGCCCTCATCAACCGCTGGCACGTCGAGCAGCTCAGCTGGCTTGCGCGACGACTGGCCGCTAGCCCCGAGGGGGATGGAAGCGTGCTCGATTCTACGGCGCTACTGTTCGGCTCCGGTCTCCGGGACGGCGATCGGCACGATCCAAGCGACCTGCCGTTGGTTCTGGTTGGGGACGGAGGGGGCTACTTCGAGGTGGGTCAGCATCTACGCTCGGAAGCGAATACGCCGCTGTGCCACCTCTACGTGGACATGCTGCGGGCTTTTGGGGTCGCCTCGGATGCGTTCGGAGACGCAGAAGGGCCCCTACCCGGCGCGGCGCGCGGGTAGGAGCCCTTGGACTGGGGCGCGGATATCTGCGGTTAGTCGCGCAGTTTCGAAAGCAGGCGCAGGAACTCCATGTAGAGCCACACCAGCGTGACGAGGAGCGCGAAGGCTCCGAACCACTCCATGGATTTCGGCGCGCCACCCTGGGCCATGCGCTCGATCATGTCGAAGTCGATCAGAAGCATGAAGGACGCGACGACGAGGACGAGGACGCTGAAGCCGATGCCGATCATGCCTCCTTCGTGAATCATCGGGATCTGCACCCCGAAGAAGGACAGCACGAATGTCGCCAGGTAGACGAGCACGATGCCCATCATGGCGGTGCTCACGATCGAGCGCATGCGCTGGGTCACCACGATGACGCCGGTTCGCCAGAGCAGGAACATCGAGAGCGCGGTGCCGACGGTGAGCAGCACCGCGTGCAGCACGATCGCGGGGTAGACCCCGACCTGGTAGATCGCCGAGATGACTCCGAGGAGCAGGCCTTCAGCGATCGCGAAAGGGATCGAAAGCGCGGGGGCGAGGTTGGGCTTGAAGCTGACGATCAGCGAGAGGACGAACGCCGTGATGCCTCCGCCGATCATCAGGGGCATGACGTTCGCCGATGAGAGCTGGCCGCTGGTGGCGTAGCTCCAGGAGGCCGCGGCGCAGAGGGCGACAACGACGAGCAGGATGGAAATCTTGTTGACCGTGCCGCCGACGGTCATGAGTTCATCCGAGCCGGCCATTTCCCGGCGAGCATTGCCGACGGCGCGTTCGGTGAGGAAGGGATTGCTAGTGCGCATAGCCCCTATGTAAGGGGACAGGGAGCTGGCCGCCAGCCCCATTTCGGGCTCGCGAGGCGTTATGGTGCTGTGAAGCGGGCCAGGGGGCCCGCGTGCCCCTATCCCATTCCCAATGAGAAGCATGTTCTCCCGATCCGGCGCCCTCCTCGCTGCCTGTTTGTCCGTCACGCCCGTCGTCGCCCAAGAGGGCCTGACGCCCCAGCAGGTCTCGACGATGCAGAGCGTCGCGAGTGCGCTGATCTCGCCGGATGGCACCCAGGCTGCCTACCTCAAGGTTCTGCCCCGCAACCCGTTGGAAGAGAACGGAAGCGCGCGCACCGAACTGCACCTGATGGATCTCGCGACGGGGGAAAGCCGCCCGTATGTGACCAATGGAACGACCAGCGGACTGACCTGGACCGCCGATGGTTCGGGCTTGGTCTTCCGGGCGAAGCGAGGTGAAGACGAGCACACGGGGGTCTATCTGCTGCCCGTCGGCGGCGGTGAAGCCCACCGCATCGCGGGGCTCGACGACCGCAGCGTCGGCGCCTTCGACCTTTCGAGCGATGGGCGCATCGCCATGGTCGCCACCGACCCCGAGTCCGATGAGCACAAAGCGCTCGTCAAGAAGGGCTTCAACCAGGAGATCTACGAAGAGGACTGGAGCAAGGGCTCGGTCTGGATCGGGACGCTCGGCGCTGGCGACGATCCCGTGAAGATCGAACTCGACGTGCACGTGACCGAGGTGCACTGGAGCCCGGACGCCTCGCACCTCGCATTGGCCACGGCACCGACGTCGCTGGTCGACGATAGCTATACCTCGAAATCGATTCAGATCATCGACACTGCCGGAACCCTGGTCGCCAAGATCGGCACGAAGGGCAAGCTTGGCGCGTTCGCCTGGAGCCCCGATTCCAAGGGGCTTGCGCTCATCGCTGCGATGGACGAGCACGACGGGTCGGCTGCTCGCCTGATGATTGCAGGTATCGTCGGTGTGTCCGGCGGCGCAACGGTGGAGCCCCGGGCGCTCTACGGGGATCACGACCAAGACGAGAACGAGATTCACTGGCTTGCCGATGGATCGCTGATCGTTCGCGGCAGCAGCAGCGTGCACTCAACTCTCGATCGACTGGTGCTTGGCGACGGGGAGATGCTGATCGATAGCCTGTTGCCCGTGGAGGGACCTGTGCTGCGTTCGGTGTCGTTTTCGGACGATGGTCAGTCGATGGTGGCCGTTGCGGCGACGCCGACTCACCCCTTCGAACTCTACAGCATGAAGTCCGGCGGGGATTTCGAGCGCCGGACTGACTCCAACCCGTGGTTGAGCGAGGTGCCGATGGGCCGGCAGGAGTGGGTACGCTACCCTGCGCGCGACGGGGTTGAGATCCACGGCCTGCTGATTCACCCTGTGAATCGGGCCGAGGGGGCGCGTGTTCCTCTGATCGTGTCGGTGCACGGTGGTCCGGAAGCGCACCTGTCCAACGGCTGGATTACGCGCTACTCCGATGCGGGCCAGGTCGGTGCAGGCAAGGGCTGGGCCGTGTTCTATCCCAACTACCGCGGCAGCACCGGGCGCGGCCTGAGCTACCTCAAGCTGAGCCAGGGCGATCCGGCAGGCAAGGAGTTTGACGACATCGTCGACGGCGTGGACTACCTGATCGAGACGGGCCTGGTCGACGGAGACCGTGTTGGCGTGACGGGCGGCTCCTACGGTGGATACGCCACCGCGTGGCTGACGACGAAGTATTCCGATCGTTTCGCGGGGGGAGTCATGTTCGTCGGCATCAGCGACAAGATCTCCAAGGTCGGGACGACCGATATTCCGGACGAAGAATACTTGGTGCACGCGATGAAGCGGCCCTGGGACAACTGGCAGTTGTTCCTGGAGCGCAGCCCGATTTTCCACGCGGGAAACAGCAAGACGCCGCTCTTGATCTTGCACGGCAAGGAAGACCCTCGCGTGGATCCCGGACAGTCCAAGGAGATGTACCGCCACATGAAGCTGCGCAGCCAAGCGCCCGTGCGGCTCGTGCTGTATCCCGGTGAAGGGCACGGCAACCGCAAGGCGGCGGCGCAGTACGACTACAGCCTGCGCATGCTGCGCTGGTTCGACCGCTACGTGGTCGGCGAGGGCGGTGAACTTCCGCCGATGGAAGTCGATTACGGTATGGACGACTAGCGAGCTAGGGCCTTACTCCCAAACCGACAGCAAAGGGGACCGCCCGCTGCGCACCGAACGCGCAGCGGGCGGTTTCTCTTGGATTGACAACACCATCAGCGATGTGTGAGCCCTTGGCGTCCAATACGGTGGCCAAGTGGAGAGATCCCCCATGGGGTCGACAGGGCTGATGCGGAGTCGGGTGTCTACCCGACAAGCCCTTGTTGCGAGAGCTGCTGCGCTCGCCCGTCAGGGAATCGAAGGAAATTCTCGGGGCCTCCACAGCTGCATGCCGTGGTGGCGACGGACGTGGGGCGACTCTCGATTCACCGGTGCTCCATATGGTTTCTCCATGGCTAGGATAGGGCCGTGGCATCTCCCGATTTTGACGACCTCAATGGCGACGATTGGACCCGCTTGAGGGCTGAGCTCGACGCGGCGATGGATCTACCGCGACCAGAGGCTGAGTCGCAGTTGGCACTTCGGCTCGCGGATCAGCCGCTCCTCTTGAGCTACGCCAAGGACATGCTGGCGATGGACGAGGAGAATTCAGGGGAAACGACGCCTCTGGAGGCGAGCCGCAGCGATGGCATCGAAGTGGGGCCCTACCTCACCAGGCGCCAAATCGCAGTAGGCGGGATGGGAACCGTATACCTCGCATCCCGAAGGGACGGCGAGATCCAGCGACTCGTGGCGCTGAAGATCATCCGGCCTCACCTGGAAACGGCCGAGGTGCTGCACCGCTTTCGCCGGGAACGTCAGGTGCAGGCCAACCTGGATCATCCGGGGATCGTGCGGCTGTTGGACGGCGGGGCGACGAGAGAGGGTCAGCCGTACCTTGTCATGGAGTACGTCGAAGGCAAGCCGATCGACGAGTTCTGCGATGAACAGCGGCTCAGTATCCGCGAACGCGTGATGCTGTTTCGGAAGGTTGTCGATGCTGTGAATCACGCTCATCAGCGCTTGGTCGTGCACCGGGACTTGAAGCCATCCAACCTGCTGGTGACGGCGGCGGGGGAGCCCAAGCTCCTCGATTTCGGAATCGCCAAGGTTCTGGATCCGGAAAAGAACTCGCGGGAGCCAGAGGTGACGGGCACGGGGATGGGCTTCTTGACCCCCGGATACGCGAGCCCCGAGCAGGTGCGGGGCTCGGCAGTCACAACGGCAAGCGATCTATACTCGTTGGGGGTGATGCTTTACCGGCTGCTCTGCGGCCGCGCGCCCTACACGCTGGAAGGACTGACGGCCTCCGCGACCGAGCGTCTGATCTGCGAAGTTGAGCCACCGCGGGTTAGCTTGGCACTCGACGCCGAGAGGCAAGGAACCGGAGATACGGACCTAAGTCTGCGGGCGACCTGCGCGAACCGTAGGACGAGTCCCGTGGAACTACGCCGGGAGCTTCGCGGCGACCTGGACGCCATCGTAGCCATGTGCTTGCGCAAGGAAGCCCGGCGCCGATACGCATCCGCCTCGGGGCTTGGGGAAGACATCGATCGATACCTGGCGGGTCAGCCGGTGATCGCGCAACCCGACTCTCTGACATATCGAACGGGCAAGTTCATTCGGCGCAACCGAATCGCCGTTGGGTTCACGGTGGCAAGCCTGGCGACCCTTTGCGGCGGGCTTGCGTACAGCCTTCATCAGAACTCTGTCCTGCGGCGAACCGGAGCCCAGCTCCTCGATCAGCGCGACCTCTCGGAAAAGCGACTCGTCCGCTTGCGAAGCCTGAGGAAAGACGTCGTTCGGGCGGCACGGGGCATCTATCAACGGGTTCCTGCCGCGCTCCAGGAGGTTGAGAATCTGCTGCGCACCGTCGAGCACAACCTGTCCCAAGAGACAGATTTGGCGGCCGACAACCCCGGGGTGCTGGCCGAGGTTGCCGAGACGCATCTGGCCCTTGGACGGATTCGATACAACCAGCGATCAGGGAACCTGGGTCTGCGGGATCAAGCGAAGGAGTCCTACCTGCTGGCGTTGAACGCCCTGGATGGGGCGAACGCGCTCAGACCCGGCGAGCCGCGATTTGTTCATCTCTACGGGGAGATCCTGGATTCACTAGCCGGGATTCTGCGTTCACACCGCGACCAGGCGGGTGCGTTGTCGTACTACGACCGGCTGCTCTCGATCTGCGATGCGGTTGGAGAAGAGCAGCGCGACGCGAGTTCGGTGATCGCTGTTCGGTGCCTCGCCAATGAAACGATGAGTCGAATCTACCGTGCCATGGGTCGGACCGACCGGGCGGTGGAGCGTGCACAGGAGGCAAGGGACGACTGGGCTCGGCTGAGTTCGGAGATCTCCGCGGTGGGAGATATTCAGAAGGGGCAACTGGCCTACCACGACCTTGCCCTCGGTGCTGCTCTGATCGAAGACGGACGATACGACGAGGCGCATGGAGTGCTCTTGGCAGCAGAACCGGTGTACCGCGAGATCATGGGCGACCACCAGGGGCTGGGGCCGGCGAGCAACTGGTCGGTGTTTCTCCGAAAGCGTGCGGCGGCGCTTAGGGGGATTGGGGCCGAAGAAGCTGAGGAGTTCTTTCAGCAAGCTGTCACCGGCGCTGAGCTGGTCCTGCAGGGCAGTCCCTCGGACTATCGGGCCAACAGTCTCTACTACGGGGCGCTCTACGAATACGTGGAGCTGCTGGTGGATCTAGGGCGCCACTCGGAGGCCGAACCTTTAGCAGAAGTGGTCGACGCTCAACGGGGCAAGCTGAGGGAGGCCTTCAGCGCCGATCTTGAGGCAAACCAAAAACGTCAAGTGGAGACGGACATCCTGTTCGGCCAGCTGAGAATGACGCAGGGCGACCTGCTCGATGCGGGCGAGCATCTGGAGGGAGCTCAGCGCAACCTGAAGGAAATGGCGGCTAGCGGACATGTCGATTGGACAGTGGCCGCGCTTGGAGTCAGGGTCGGGCTACTCAAGACCGAGCTGCGCTGTAGGGACGCTGAGCGATCGGAAGGCGAAGCTCAGACGCGGGCGAGAGCTGCCGCCGCGGAGCTCTTGAGCGGAGTCGCAGAGAGCCTGGCACAAGCTGCCGAGGAGGGCGTGGTGAGCTCCATGCACCGACAGCTCGTCGCCGAGCAGCTTGCGCTTCGGGCGCGGATAGCTGCGATCGATTAGGGCTGGCGAGCGGGCGCGGTTAGAGCGCCTTGCGGAGCCACATCCGGCCTATGCGCCAGCTGCGTTCCACGGTGCTGGCCGAAATGCCCAGGACCGCGGCGGTCTCTGGAATCGAGAGCCCCGCGAAATAGCGCAGCTCGATGAGGCGCGCGAGATCTGGGTCTCGGCTCTGGAGCCACTCGAGTGCGTCCGAGAGCTCTACTACATCGAGGGACTGTTCTTCGAAGCCGTGCAGGACTGCATCTAGGGCCACGTTCGCTCGGCCTTCACCACGCTTGAGCGAAGCGCGCGCCCGCGCATGATCCACGAGCACGTGCCGCATGGCCTGGGCGACAGCAGCCAGGAAGTGGGATCGCCCGTTGAACTGCGGACCTTCTTGCTCAGCGAGTGTACGCAGCCAGACCTCGTGGACCAGTTCGGTGGGCTGGAGCGTGTGATCTTTGCGCTCCCTCGCCAGCAACGACCCGGCTAAGCCCCGTAGCTCGTCGTAGAGCAGACCAAGGAGCTGGTCCTTTGCTTCGGCATCACCCTCGTGAATCCTCTGAAGGAGTTGGGTGGCTTCGTTCGAGGAGAGGCCCATCGGAATCGGAGACAAGCGTAGCAGTTTCGTCCGAACGTTGAGCTTCGACCGTGCCCCTGGCCCAGGGCGATCCGCTGCGGCGTTTGGGGCGGGGGGGCCGAGCCCAGGGAGGCGGGCCGCCGCGTCACCTCGGCTCCGTTGGGGGCGAGCTCCTCAAACGAGGTGGCCGAGCCATCGACGGCGTGTGCATAGGGGCTGCTTGGGTCGTCACCATTGGAGGGGACTGCGGTGCAGGTCGTGACATCCGGGGACCCAGTGTCCCACTAGGCTGCGCCGGGGGTCGCGGCCCCTGGAGTCCTCCGCGTCCATCCTGGTGATGCTTCCAGGATCGGCGTCGCGGGAATCCTGACGAAGGGAGCGGATTGCGGCTGGATCCCAGGCCCTCGGTCCTCGATCCTCTGCGGCCATGAGTCCAGCCGAGGAACCCGCCGGCGAAGCCGGCCCCGAGTCCGCCCGAGGGGCCGACCTCGTCGGGCGGCACGGGCGCTTGGTGAGGCGGACGGCCCTGGTGTCCGGTTTGACCTTGGGGAGCCGCATACTGGGCTACGTGCGCGAGATGCTCTCGGCGGCCCTCTTCGGGGATCGCTCGGGCATCTACGACGCGTTCATCACCGCTTGGCGGGTCCCGAATCTGTTTCGACGGCTGCTCGGTGAAGGGGCGATCTCGACGAGTTTTCAGACGGCTCTGACGGAAGTCGACGGCAACCACGGTGAGGAGGCGGGCCGGCGGCTGTTCCTCGATACGGCTCGCATGCTGGTGGGCATTCTGGTGGCGGTCGCCGTGGTGGTCATGGCGCTTGTTGGACTTGCGCCGGACGTGATGCCGGGGACGGGTTGGCACTGGTTGGGGCGGGATCCAGGCGCTGTGCGCGAGCTCACGCTGCGGCTCGCGCCATTCGTGATCTTCATCTGTGCATCCGCGTTTGTGGGCGGAGCGCTCCAGGTGCGCGGTCACTTTTCCGCCCCCGCCTGGGCGCCGGCGAGCCTCAATCTGGTTTGGATTTCGGTCCTGATCGGGATCGGTCTGCATTTCGGTTGGAGCGTGTCGCCCGACGACCAGGGTGTGCACATGGAGATGTCGCGCTGGCTGAGCTGGGGGGTGCTCGTGGCCGGGGTGGTTCAGCTCGCCGTGCAGGTGCCGGCGCTGATTCGCATGGGGCTGCTGCGGCGCGGCCCGCGGCCCGCGCGCGCGGCCGACGGGCCGGGCGCTGGAACGGTGCTGCGACGGGCGGTGCCGCTGGCGCTGGGCGCGGCGATCTACCAGATCAACGTGATGGTCGATGGACTGATGGCGGAGAGCTTGCTTCCAGACGGCGGCCCGACGTTGCACTACTTCGCCAACCGGGTGCAGCAGTTCCCCCTCGCGCTGGTGGCGATCGCTGCGACCAGCGCGGTGTTCCCGCTGCTCCAGGCCCACGGCCACAAGGGAGATCGAGGCGCCCTGCGCACCCTGCATGACACGACCCACCGCGGGATCGCGTTCGTTGCCCTGCCGGCTTCCCTGGGGCTGTTTGCCCTGGCGGATCCGGTCATCGCGGTCTCCTTCCAGCACGGCGCGTTCGGCGCCGAAGGGGTGGAGCGGGCGGGTGCAGCGCTGCGTTGGCTAGCCTTGGCCCTGATCCCGGCGGGGGCGACAGGCTTGGTCGCGCGCACCTACTACTCGCTCGGCGATTTCGTGACGCCGGTGCGCATCTCGGTGGTGATGCTGCTGGCCAACATCGGCCTGAACCTGGTGGCGATCCTGGCGCTGGGTCTCGACGTGGACGGGCTCTCGATGGCGACGGCTTTGACGAGCTGGGGGACGCTGCTGGTGATGCTGCCGGGTCTGCGGACAAAGCTGGGTTTGCCGGCTCCGATCGCGGGGTTGCCCGCTGCCTTCGCTCGAATGATGGCAGCGGCGCTGATCAGCGGCGCTGCGGCGTGGCTTGCTTGGCGCGGGGTGAGCGGCGGAGAGGCCAGCAGTCTGGCCGGTCTGATGGCCGGGATCGTGGCGGGAATTGGCGTGTATGCGCCGCTTGCCTGGTCGCTTGGCTTGGAGGAGGCGCGGCGCACATGGGCGCGCGTGCGGCGCAGCGGCTGAGGGGGTGTCGGTGCCCGGTGCGAGGGAGCTCGGCGTGGGGGTAGAATGCGGACCCCGTCCGTCCCCCTAGCCCGATCGTCCCCCATGATTCGTTTGCTGCTCACCGTTTGTCTCACCGCACCCGCCGTGGCCCAGGATTGGCCGAACTGGCGCGGACCACACCACAACGGGTCGAGCGACGTAGAGGGTCTGCCCGGGGCGATTGATGCGGAGGGGGGCATCCGCTGGCGCGTGCCCCTGCCCGGGCCGGGCGCGTCGACCCCGGTGGTGATCGGGGACCGGATCTTCCTGACTTCGGCGGACCTGGAGGCGGACGTCCTGGTGGCGTTCTGCCTGGACGCTAAGACGGGCAAGGAGCTGTGGAGCAAGCCCGCTGGATCGGGGTACAAGCCCGCCGGCAAGGGCAGCGGCACGAGCCTCGGCAACCGCAGCAACTACGCGTCGCCCTCGCCTGTCAGTGATGGCGAGCGGGTCGTGTTTTTTTTCGGGAACGGCGACCTGGTGACCTACGACCTCGAGGGCGAGGAGCTCTGGCGCCGCAACCTGCAAAAGGACTACGGGGACTTCGCCTTCCAATGGACGTTCAGCGCCAGCCCCACGCTGTGGGAGGGCCGGCTCGTGCTGCCGATCCTGCAGCGCGATGAGCCGGCGAACGGGCTAGGCGAGAAGGGCGCGCCGTCGTTCCTGCTCGGTCTCGACGTCACGGATGGGAAAGAGCTCTATCGGTCCGTGCGGCCCTCGGCGGCCGTGAAGGAATCCCTGGAGTCCTACGCGACGGCGATTCCCTACGTAGGGGATGGCGGGCGGAAGGAACTGCTGGTGATCGGCGGGGACGTGATCACCGGGCACGATCCGGCGAGCGGGGAAGAGCTGTGGCGCTGGGGGACGTGGAACGAAGGTCACCGGGAGGTCTGGTGGCGGGTCGTGCCCTCAGCGGTCGTCGGTGGCGGCGTGGCGCTGGTTTGCGCCCCCAAGAAGGCGCCGGTCTACGCGGTGCGGCTGGGGGGTGAAGGGCTCCTGGGGCAGGATGGCCTGGCCTGGCGCAGCGAGGGACGTCCCAATCCCGTGAGCAGCGACGTGCCCACGCCGCTTTTCTACCAAGACGCATTTTTTGTGGCCTCGGATGTGCGGGAGGCCCTGTCCAAGGTGAAGCCGGCCGACGGGAGTGTGCTTTGGACAACCGAACTGCCCGGTAAGGATCGCTGGCGCGGTTCGCCCACCGGCGCGGACGGCAGGGTGTGGATGGTGAACCATGGGGGACTGCTGGTGGCGGTCGACGCGGGAACGGGAAAGATCGTCCTGCAGGCGGCTCTGGGGACCCCGGACGACGACCAGGTGCGCGCAAGCGTCACCGCCGCGGCGGGCGCCCTGTTCGTGAGGCTGGAAGAAGAGCTGGTCTGCGTCGGGTCGTAGGGGCGATTCCTTGCGCCACGGGGGTGCGATGAAGGATCATCGTGCCCACGCACCCGCCGTCACCCACTCGCCCGGAGCCCATACCGTGAATCCTGCGTCCTTCCAAACCTCCGCAGCCGCATCGACGCCCATGGCCGACCCCGCCCGCCATTCGCTGGCCGTCGCCGCCCAGCAGTTGGATTCCGTCGATCCGCCCATGGACCTGCCGGATCCGGACCTCTCGGCCAACGCTGAGACGGTGCTCGAGCGGCGCTACCTCAAGCGTGATGGTGCGACGGGGGAAGTCATCGAGACCCCCCGCCAGCTCTTCTGGCGAGTGGCCTCCCACGTGGCCAAGGGCGAGTACGTCTTCAGCCCCGAAGACCACGGGCATGCCTTGACGGTGGCACGGGATTTCTACTCGCTGATGGCGACACGCCTGTTTCTGCCGAACAGCCCCTGCCTGATGAACGCGGGGCGCGAGATGGGCATGCTGTCGGCCTGCTTCGTGCTGCCGGTGGAGGACTCCATCGAGGGCATCTTCGAGTCGGTCAAGGCAACGGCCATGATCCAGAAGGCGGGCGGTGGAACGGGCTTCAGCTTCAGCCGCTTGCGCCCGTCCGGCGATCTGGTGCAGAGCTCGGGCGGGACGACCGAAGGGCCGCTCAGCTTTATCAAGGTGTTCTCGAAGGCCACCGAGGCCATTCAGCAGGGGGCCTTCCGTCGCGGCGCGAACATGGGCATCCTGCGCGTCGACCACCCCGATGTGGTGCGCTTCGTCACGGTCAAGGACGACCGCAGCGAGCTGACCAACTACAACATTTCGATCGCGGTCACCGATCGCTTCATCGACGAGCTGCGCAACGATCCTGGCACGCCGCACCAGGTGCGAAACCCGCGCACGGAGAAATGGGGTCCGCTGCTTCACGAGGATGGCCGTCCTTGGACCGTCGGGCAGCTGTGGGACATGATCGTCGAGCACGCACATGAGAACGGCGAGCCGGGCGTGGTTTTCATCGACCGCATCAACGATCGGAACCCTATCCCGAACGTCGGACGCATCGAGGCCACCAACCCCTGCGGCGAGCAGCCTCTGCACCCCTACGACTCCTGCAACCTCGGTTCGATCAACCTCGGCTTGCTGGTCGAGGGCGAAGGCGCCGACGCGGCCTTCGACTGGGAGGTCTTCAAGTCGATTGTCCACACCACCACGCGCTTCCTCGACAACGTGATCGAGGTCAATCGCTACCCGATCCCGCAGATCGAGAGCATGTCCCGGTCCACGCGCCGGGTGGGCTTGGGCGTGATGGGGTTCGCGGATGCGCTGTACAAACTCGGCATTCCCTACGACTCGGCGGAGGGCGCTGACTTCGGTGAGGAGGTCATGCGCGTTCTCCAGGAGGAGTCGCACCTGGCCTCGGAGATCATGGCCGAAGAGCGCGGCGTGTTCCCGGCTTGGGAAGGCTCCGACTGGGAGAAGCGCGGCCGCAAGATGCGCAACTCCTACACGACCACCGTGGCGCCCACGGGCACGATCTCGATCATCGCGGATTGCTCCGGTGGGATCGAGCCGATGTTCAGCCTGGCCTTCAACCGCCAGGTGATGAAGGACAGCGAGGGGCGCCCGACGGTGATGCGCGAGGTGAACTACGTGTTCGAACAAGCCGCCAAGAAGGCCGGCTACTTCTCGGACGAGCTGGTCGAGACCCTCATCGAGCAGGGCTCGCTGGCCCACGTGGACGGGGTGCCCGACGATCAGAAGAAGGTCTTCGTCACCGCCCACGACATCGCCCCTGAGCACCACATGCAGATGCAGGCCGCGTTCCAGCGGCACTGCGATGCGTCGATCTCCAAGACGATCAACTTCGCCCGCGAGGCCAGCGTCGACGACGTTCGCCGCATCTACGAGCTCGCGCTCGACCTAGACGTCAAGGGCGTGACGGTCTACCGCGACGGGTGCAGAGACATGCAGCCGATGGCGCTCAAGGAGAGCACGAAGACGGCCGAGTCGAGGCCGGAAGCCTCTGATGCTTCGGCCCCACTGGCGCCGGTCGCCCCCGCGGACGCCCCCAGGGATTTGCGCCGGAGCCCCGAGGGGCTGCTCGTGCCGATGAAGCTGCCCGAGATCATGAGCTGCCTGCGCATCCGCCAGATGACTCCCTTCGGCAACATGCACGTGAAGGTGTCGGTCGAGCCGCAGAGCGGCCGGGAGCGCGAGGTCTTCGCGCAGCTCGGCAAGGGCGGCGACGTGGCAAACTCGGACCTGGAGGCCATCTGCCGCATGCTCAGTCTGTGGCTGCGGGCAGACGGTGGATTGGAGACCGCGATCAAGCAATTCAGCGACATCGGATCCTCGCTTTCCGTGCCGACGAAGGATGGCCGCATCAGCTCTCTGGCCGATGGCCTGGCGACGGCTCTGCGGCGCTACCTCGCGGCCAAGCGGAAGAACGGCCTGCAGGCACTACTGCTTGGAGAGGTTTCCCCCGACGATGTCGCCGAACCGGTCTCCGCGCCGGACCCGCTGCCCGCCAAGATCGTGCCGGCGCCGGCGGCCCCGCAGAACGTGCGCAACTACAAGCTGAAGTGCCCGTCCTGTAGCGGCACCCTGGCCTTCCAGGAAGGCTGTGTGAAGTGCCACGGTTGCGGGTTCAGCCAGTGCTGATCGGCTGAGGTCCGACGGGGCAGCCCCCGGGGGGATACTCAGAGTCAAGGCGCCAGTGGTCCTCGCCGGGCCCCTGGCGCCTTGGTTTTGGCGTTCCAACTCTGCTGGACGGCCCCGGGGGGGTAGCTTCTTGCTCACCATGGCGAAGCTCTACTTCCACTACTCGACGATGAACGCGGGCAAGTCGACGATGCTCCTGCAGGCGTCCTATAACTACCGCGAACGGGGCATGCAGACCTACCTGCTGACCGCGAACTTCGACGACCGCTCGGGTCCCGGCAAGATTGCGTCCCGCATCGGAATTTCTGAATCCGCGGACACCTTCGACGCCCACAGCGACCTGTTCGCCATGATCACCGGGCGGCTGGAACGTGGGCCGATCGACTGTGTGATGGCCGATGAAGCCCAGTGGATGACGAAGGAGCAGGTGTGGCAGCTCGCCCGGGCGGCCGACGACCTTGGTGTGCCCGTGATGTGCTACGGCCTGCGGGTGGACTTCAGGGGGGAGCTGTTTCCCGGATCGGCGGCGCTGTTGGCGCTCTGTGATGAGATGCGCGAGGTGCGCACGATCTGCCATTGCGGCAAGAAGGCCAACATGGTGGTGCGCAAAGATGGGAGCGGCCAGGCGCTACGCGATGGGCCCCAGATCCTGGTGGGTGGCAACGACACCTACGTCTCGCTGTGCCGCAGGCACTGGCGCGAGGCGGTGGGGGACGGTCAAGAAACCGCGGGGGCCCGGTGAGCTGGGCGCCCGCGTCCCAGCAGCGGTATGGCCTGCGCAGCCACGGCTGGCTTGTATGTCTCGCGGTCTTGGCTGCGCAGCTGGTGGGCTGCTCGAGCCGCAACTCCCTGCCGGCGCCGGATTCGGCCGGGGACTCGCTGGACGAGGACCTGCCCTACGTCATGGTGCTCGGCACTGCCCAGGACGCGGGCTTGCCGCAGATCGCCTGCCGGGATGAATGCTGCGAGCGCGCACGCCGGGATCCGGCCCAGCGACGGCTGGCGGCGAGCCTGCTGCTCGTCGATCCGCGCGACGGCCGGCGCTGGCTGTTCGACGCGACGCCGGACCTGCGCGAACAGGTCGAGCGCGCGCGCGGCCACGGGCGTGCGGGGGACTTCGATGCGGACACCCCGGGAAGGCCCGCGCTGTTCGATGGGATCTTCCTCACCCACGCCCACATGGGGCATTGCGCCGGGTTGCTGCACCTGGGCCGTGAGGCCTACGGGAGCGCGGCGACGCCGGTGATCGCTACGCCACGCATGTGCGAGTTCCTCGACGGCCCGGGCCTCTTTGGGCTCCTGATCGGCGGTGGCCATATCGCCCCCAAGCCACTGGCTCCGGGGGAGACCGTCGAGCTGGCCCCTGACCTACGCGTGACCGCCCTCCAGGTGCCCCACCGGGACGAGTGCTCGGACACCGTCGCCTTTCGCATCGAGGGGCCCAGCGGAGCGGCGCTCTACCTGCCGGATATCGACAAGTGGGAGCGCTGGGACCGGAGCTTGGTCGAGGTGCTGGCGACGGTCGACGTGGCCTACCTGGATGGGACTTTCTATGGGCCCGGGGAAATTCCCGGTCGCGACATGGCGCAGGTGCCCCATCCCTTCGTCGTGGAAACAATGGATCTGCTGGCCGCAGAGCCGGCGGAAACACGGGCCAAGGTGCGGTTCCTGCACCTCAACCACTCCAATCCAGCCGCGCGGCAGGACAGCGCGTCAGCTGGGGAGGTCGCGGCTCGGGGCTACCGCCTCGCGGAGCCTGCAGAGCTGGTCGGGCTTTAGGAAACCCACTTCAGGGACCGACGGGGCGGAGTCGATTCCGAC
>CAYWNK010000096.1:0-20433 GCA_964459495.1 uncultured Planctomycetaceae bacterium | reverse complement strand
GCCCTAGCCCTTGCAGGGGGCAAGGACGCGGTGCCGCTGATCCTCAAGCGCGCAGGCAGCGGCGACGAGACAGCCCGGGGCCATGCGGCCACGGCCCTGGGGATCCTCCAGGCGGCCGACGCTCAACCGCTGCTGCGCGAGATGGCCGCCAATGGACGCCAGCCTGCGCTGGCCCGCGAGGCCGCCATCGCCCTCGCTCTTATGGGCGACCGCGAGATTCAGGTCCAGCTGGGCGAGGAAGCCCGGACCGAGAGCTTCATTGGGCACCAGGTTTCGGCCCTGCTCTCGCTGGCCTACGTGGGCGATCGGCAGGCCCTAGGTCCCCTGGTCCAAATCCTCCTGGGCCGCCGCCAAGCAGAAGTCGTGCGCGCCTACGCCGCGGTGGCGCTGGGAATCGTGTTCGACAAGGACCAGGTGCCCTGGAACCACGCGATCGCAGCGGACGTCGGCTGGTGGAAAGCGCCGGTGACATTGCTGGATCCAGCCACCGGCCGCGGGATCATCGATCTCTTCTAGCCCATGTTCCTAGCCCTCTTTGCCGCCGCCGCGCTCTCCCAGGGCCCCGCGGAGGCCCCCGTGTTCTTGGCGGCCGCCGTCGACGAGCCCACTCCCGAGGCTCGACGAAAAGCCGCCGATACCCTGGCCGGCCTCGAGCGCATCTCGCTCGAGGATTGGCTTGCCGCGGCCCGTGATTTTGCGCCCTGGAACCGCCCCCCCGAAGCGGGCGTTCACCGGGAACAAGTCGAGCTGTGGGACGGCAAGACAACGGTTGCAGGCGAGGTCATCCTGCAGGTCCCGCAGAGCTACGACCCGGACATCCCCCAGCCCATTCTCCTCGCCATGCACGGTACGGGGGGCACCGGCGACTCGATGCTGGGGCTCTGGTCGGAACTCGCAGAAAGGCACGGCCTCCTGCTACTCTGCCCATCCGACCCAGGCAGCAACGTCGGGTTTGCGGCCACCGACGAAGAGCGGCTGCTCACGCTCGCCGCACTGCGCTGGGCCCGCAGACGCTGCAACGTAGACGAAGGCGCGGTGTTCCTCACCGGATTCAGTCGCGGCGGGCACATGACCTGGGATCTGGCGCTTCGCTACCCAGACCACTGGGCCGCGATCGCACCGATGGTCGGTGGCCCGCGATTCGAAATCGCCCGGGGCGCGGCGAATTTTCGCTACTTCGAAAACCTGCGCGGCCTCCCCATCGCCTGCCTGCAGGGCGCCCGTGATCAAGCGGGTCTGGTGTGGAGCGTGAACGAGCTGTTCGCCCGCTTCGACGCCGCCGACTTTGAGCTGGCCGAGCTGCACCTATTCCCCGAGCTTGGGCACAACGTAGACATGACCGCCGTCGAGTGGTCGGCGTTCTTCCAGGCCCGTCGCCCAGCGCGCCCCCAGCACCTTGTCCGCACCTATGCCCGCGAGGGCCAGGGTCGCCACGCATGGGTCGAGGTCCTGGCCGCGTCGCCAAAGGTCGCCGAGGTCTTCACGCCGCAGATCCGCCAGTCCCAGGCGCGGCGCATGGACGACGACGACCTGAGGCGCCTTTTGATCGACGCCGCGATCGAGAAGACCGGCAGACTCGAGGCCAAGCGGGACAGCTCCGGCGCCATTCAACTGCGCAGCAAAGGGCTCAGCGAGGTGCGCCTGTTGCTTTCCCAGGACATGCTCCCGCCCGCGGGTAAGAAGCTGCGGGTGAAGCTAGGCTCAACCCAACGCCGCCTCGCCGTCGAGCCCTCCAAGTCCCTGCTCCTGCACGAGTTCGTCGAGCGTTTTGATCGCACCTTCCTGCCCGTGGCGGAAGCCCGCCTCAAGGTCGGTCGATAGCAGGCCGTCGGGAAAGGCCGCACTTTGCAGCAGCGTCCCCCAAGCCCTAGCCGCGTTGCCCGAAGAGCTCCGGACTAGGACGAGTAGCGTTTGCGGCTCGCGCGGTCCTTTTGAATCCGGCTGTCCCGCTCGCAGTGGCAGTTGGGACAGTCGAGCTTGAAGGCTCCCTGGGATGCTGCGACGTGCTTGTCGGAGTTCATCATTTCGGCCAAGGACTGCTCGTGCAGATTTCCCAGGTCGAAGGTCACGTAGCAGAGCTTGACCGAGCCATCCGCACCGACCCAAATCATGTTGTACGCATCGCAGGGAATGCGCATCTCGGGCCCCTTGGAGAGCCAGTCCGGAATCGAACGCAGGCTCTCGATCGACTCAGGGATGCGCCTGGGGTGCTCTTGCTTCAGGGCTACCAGGCGGTCGGTGACGTCCTGCAGTCGCCCCATGTCCTCAGGGCGAAACTGAATCTCGGTATCCATACCCTGGGTAAAGTAGGGCAGCGAATAGTGCACGAGATCGGTGTGAAACGACATGTCGTAGCGCATCGCGAAATCCCAGGCGCCCTGCAGTGACCCGGGATCGCAGGAGGGTCGCATGATCAGGAAGTTGAGCTGCAGGCCAAGGTCATCGCCATAACGGGATCGCATGTGGGCGATCCCGGCCTCCATCTGCTGGAAGCGCTCTGGCTTTTGCACGTAGGCGTCATAGCGTTCGCCGGTTCCGTAGTAGCCCAGGGTGATGTCCCGCAGGCCCGCGTCGTAAAGCTCGGTCCCCCGCTTCTCAAGCAAGACCCCGTTGGTCGTCACGTAGACCCGCAGGCCGATCGAAACCCCGTACTCGATCATCTCCGGCAGCTCTTTGTGGAGCAGGGGCTCGCCCCCATACAAGCGAATGGTCTCGACGCCAGCCGTGCGGCCGTCGTCCATCAGCCGCTTCACCATCTCCAGGGAGAGAACATGGCCTGGCATGAAGTCACGCCCGTAACGGCAGCCGACGCAGCGAAGATTGCACTGGGCTGTGATCGCCACCGTCATCTTCCGAGTACGTGGACGGATCAACGACGGGAAGCGCTTCGCCAGCGTGTGCTTCCACATCTCCAGGCTTGTTTCGGCCCCGACAAGCGCGCCTTTCACGCGGGGTTGATCTCGGACAAGATCGCGAACGGAGTCGCGAACTTTGGATCGCAGGTTAGGAGTCATGGCAGGCGAGCGGGGATAGGGGGCGGACCCCAAGACGGCGGAAGTGGCCACGGCGACTGGACCTGGGCATGGATCCAATCGGAGCAAGGCAAGATCGAAAGCGCCAAGGCCTGATTCCGCCTTGCGTACGGTAAAAGGGGTAAGCGAAGTACTCCCACATGATCCCTCTTCTTGAAAACCTGATCCACCGAACCCTCCAAGGGATCGGATTGGATCTCAAACGCTACAACACCGCCAACGATCCCCATCTGAGACGCCAGACCATCCTGGAGCACCATGCGATCGATTTTGCCCTCGACGTTGGGGCCAACCGCGGTCAGTACGGCCAGCGTCTGCGGGAAAACGGCTACCGGCGACGTATCCTATCCCTCGAACCTAGTTCAGAGTCCTTCGCCGAGCTTCAGCGCATAGCAGGCTCCAGCCCCCCCTGGGACTGCCTGCCCTTGGCCCTCGACAGGCGATCCGGATCTGGAGTGCTGCACCTGGCCTCCAATTCGGTCTCGAGTTCGCTCCTCGAGATGTCTCCGGCCATGGAAGCGGTCCCTGGCGCCCGGTACATCGGGCAGGAATCCGTAGAGGTCCAGACCCTTGACCAGGTCGGGGAAGCGCACATCCCCCGCTCCGCGGCGCTCTTGGTCAAGCTCGATGTTCAGGGCTCGGAGCAGGCGGTCCTCGACAGCGGCCCCAAGCTGCTCGATCGCACCAGGCTGATCGAGATCGAGCTCGCCTGGAGCCAGCTCTATGTCGGCCAGGCCAAGGCCTTGGAGCTGCTGAATCAGCTCAGCAGCATGGGCTTTGATCTCGTCTCTACGACCCCCAATACCCTGCACCCGCAGTCGGGCGAGGTGCTGGAGTACGACGCCCTCTTGGCACGGAGACCCAAAGGCGAATGACCCGCCGACTGCATCTGGTCAGCGGCCTGCGGATCGGCGGCAAGGAGCGTGTTGCCCTCGACCTGTGCCGCTCCGGACGCGCAGCCGGGCATGACGATCGCATGCTGCTCTTCGTTCATCCGCAGAGCCGGGGGCCCGAAGAACTCCAGGCGGACGGCGTCCCCGTGCATGAGTTGGTTCATTTTGCCGCTCCACGGAGCCCTGCCCCGAAGCTCGGCCGCCTGGAACGGCTGCGAGCTCTGCGCTCCGCCCTGGCAGAGCTCCAGCCCCGTGTCCTGCATGCCCACAACGACAGCGCTCTGTATCTTTCCTCCCTCGTCGGGCCCAACCGTGGGCACGCCATGCGCCGGGTAACCACCCTGCACAACATGCCGGTTGGCCTCCGTTGGCGGCACAGGGCCGCCCTACGCCTGCTTTCGTGCCGCCAGGACAGCATCGTTTGTGTCTCGTCGGAGCTGCGCGCTGCGCGCATTGCCGGCGGTTGGATTCGCAACGCCGATGTGATCCCCAACGGGGTCGACCTCACTCAGTTCTACCCCGGAGGCCCCGCCCGGGACCTGCGCTCGGACCTCGGCCTAGGGCAGCACGCACTGATCATCGGGATGCTCGCCCGCTTTGACTCCGGCAAGCGCCACCGCGACCTCATCGATGCGGCGGTGCGCCTGTCCCAAGAGGGCCAGCCAATCGCCCTGGCACTGGCTGGTGATGGCCCCCTTCGGGCAGCGACCATGGCCAGGATCCCCGGGCACCTGCCCGTATGGTCTGAACCACACCTTGCCGACATCCCCGCCCTTCTGCGCGGCCTCGACGCCGTCGTCCTTGTCTCCGATCACGAGGGCATGCCAATGTCCCTGCTGGAGGCTATGGCTTGCGGCGTGCCCGTCGCTGCGTCCAATGTGGGGGGGATACCGGAATTGCTCGACCAAGGATCCGCGGGCCTGCTCTTCGGCAACGGACCAGGCGAGCTGCACAAAGCCCTCAGCAAGCTCACGCAAGCATCCCTACGCGAGTCCCTCGGCCGCGCCGGCACCCAGCGGGTCATCCAGCACTACTCCCTCGGCGCCACCGCTGCGAGCTATTCTCGGCTTTGAGCGTTCGCGCCCGGCCCAAAGCCAGGCGCGTGAATGACACGCTTGAGGTCCGGCCGGAAAGGCCGTGCGGGCTAGGGC
This sequence comes from uncultured Planctomycetaceae bacterium, assembly GCA_964459495.1. Classification (GTDB taxonomy): domain Bacteria; phylum Planctomycetota; class UBA1135; order UBA1135; genus CAYWNK01. The sequence goes on along the minus strand of CAYWNK010000096.1, from coordinate 15,357 downwards.
TGGAAGGTCAGCAGGAGCCCGTCGGAGAAGTTCCAGCCCATCCCCGTGCTGTCCCTCGTCCAGTGCTGGAACATCCGCGTCGCACCCACCACGAGTGCTCCCTGGCCCTGGGCCCGGACGTCCACCGGCCAGCTCGCCGCCCCGAGTCCGTCCGAGGCTACGACGCTCAATCGCACGAGTCCGCCGCCCACGCACAGCGTGCCGTTGCCGGAGGTCACCTCCAGCTGGCTCGATCCGTGAAAGAAGAGTCCGAACTGGCTCGCGGGCAGATCACGGGCTTCGAGCACGAGCACGTTCGCGGCCACCGAGAGCGATCCACTCCAGCCCATCCAGGCCCCGGCCCCGGCGCTGTTCGGGCTGGACGGGCAGTAGCGTAGAACCGGAGCCGAGACGTCGACGAACTCCAGCGGCCCCCGGTCCACCAGCGGGGCAAGGCCGGAGCCGCCCCCCGCTGCGGAGGGGCTGGAGGCAAAGCGCGCACCACCGGCGGCATCTTCCAGCATCAAGGGATCCAGAGCCCCGTTGTCGCCCGCATCGATCGCCGGAGAACCAGCCTGCAGGCCGAAGTTGTCGTCGTTGGTCCCCAGCACGCCGTCGGGCCCAAACGCATCGATGAACAGTGGCGCACCCAACCCCGATGATGCGTCGTTGCCTGTCGCCGTACGCCAGTCAGCAAAATGGTAGATGCTTCCATCCCACTCGAACATGCCCTGGCCGGCGGCAACCGAGTACTGGTTGAAGTCGAAGGTGATGCCTGGCGCACCCGTCTCCCCATACAGCCAAATGTTCTGAGGACCGGCCACAACCAGGTTCCCACGCAGGTCACAGTTCTCCGCAAACTGCACCCAGATCTCGCCCACGCCGATCGCCAGGGTGTCGTTGGAATGCAGCAGGTTGTTGGCAAACACACAATCCCGCACCCGCCCCACGGTGGCATCGAAGCCCCCAAAGACCAGGCCCGCCTTGTCGTTGGCCACGATCAGGTTCTGGCGAACGATGATGCCCGACGAGTCCACGCCCGCATTCTCCGCCCCGACTTCGATGCCAAGGTCGCAGCCGATCACGGTGTTGCCCTCGATCAGGATGTCTTTGCCGCCGTCCACGTAGATTCCCGCTCCGAAGCCGCCGCCGTAGTTGGCGTTGGCACGCTCGACGCGGTTGCCGCGCACGACACCGTCCCGTGCCACAAAGAGCGGATTGATGCTCGCCTCACCACCGATGAAATCGATGCCGATGTTGTTCACGTCGCGCACGAAGTTGTTGGTGACCTCGAAGCGCTCGACGTTTCCGTTCAGGGTGATCGCCTCCGACTGGGCTGGTTCACAGTCATAGACCAGATTCCCGTCGATCACGAGGTCGGCGATCGAGCCCGTGGTCGACGTACCGTAGACCGTGATCGCCATGGCATCGTCGCCGCGCATGTCGTGGATCACGTTGCCCTCGAAGATGTAGTGGCTGCCCTGGCCTCGGAGGCGAATGCCCGACCCGTCCCCTTGCGTTCCCAGGTTGTTGCGAATCTCGAACCCCGCGACGCGCACGTAGCTCTTGTTCGAAATCTCGATCATCCACTCGCCCACAACCCCGGTCCCATCCAGGGCGGGTGACTCGCCCGGAAAGGCCATCAGCTCGAGCCAGCCACCGGCAGCGCTGCCGCCGTTGGTGAACACGACCTTCTCGTTCCAGCCCCCTGAGCGCTCACGCACCAGCACCCGATCACCTGGCCCTGCGGCGTCAAGCGCGGCCTGAATCGAGGTGTAGTCGCCACCGGACAGGGCGACCACGAGGTCGCCCCCGAACGCGGATCCAGCAAGAAACAAGAGGCCAGCGCTGATCAGGGGTGTACGCATGACCCCATGATCGCCAAATTCAGCGCCACTGGGTCAAGAATCCAGGCGCCCCGTCCGCCGGAGCTCAGCTCACCGTCATACCGCCATTCACCACAAGGGTCTGCCCCGTGATGAAGCCGGCCTGTTCCGACGCCAGGAAAGTCACGGCGCTTCCGATGTCGCTGGGCACGCCCCAGCGCCCCAGGGGGATCAGAGAATGGTAGGCATCCTTGTCTTCCTGGGGATCGCTCTCGTGACGCTCGACCGGAATCCAGCCCGGCGACACCATGTTCACGGTGATCTGGTCCGGCGCGAGCTCCATCGCCATCGATCGCGTCCAGCCGCGCTGGGCCCCCTTTGCCGCCACGTACGGGGAAAAGTTGGGCACGCCGCGATCGTAGACCTCGGAGCCGATGTTCACGATCCGCCCCCAGCGCTGACCGCGCATGTGTCGCAGGACGGCCCGCGTCAGGAGGAACGGCGACTTAACGAAGAAGTCGATCATCTGCTGGTGAAAGGCCCAGTCGTACTCCTCGATGGGCCTTTGGGGCTGATCCGGGGTCGCGTTGCAGACCAGGACGTCGATCGGCCCAAGGGTGTCGGCCACCTGGGCGGCAAGGCGCGTAACCTGCCCAGGGTCGGTCACGTCGGCCTGGAACAGAGCGCCCTTACGTCCGTCCGCGGTGAACTCCTCAAGCGCCGCCTCCGCCCGCGCTTGGCTGTTCGCGTAGTTGAGCGCCACGCGAGCCCCGGCATCACCAAGCTGCTTCGCCATGGCCTTGCCCAGACCCGTCGTCGATCCGGTCACCAGGGCCACACGGCCCTCCAGGGAAAAGTTGCGCTCGCTCATCGGACGAAGAATCGGTGGCTGGTGCGGTGGGTGTAGCTCTCGCCCGGACGCAGGACGATGCTCGGAAAGTGGTCGTGGCTCGGCGCGGCTGGAAAGGCCTGTGTCTCCAGACAGCAGGCCGAGCGCTGGACATAGGACAGGCCCGCCTTGCCCTTCTGGCCGGCCAAGAAGTTGCCGCTATAGAACTGCAGCCCCGGCTGGTCGGTGCGGATCTCCAGGGTGCGCCCCGTACTGGGATCATGCAGTTCCGCAGCGACCTCTTGGCCGCCACCGGCCTCCGGCTCCAGGACGAAGTTGTGGTCGTAGCCCAGGGCCCCTGTGGGGATCAGCTCAGCTACGCGTTCCCCGATGGGGTGCGCCTCACGGAAGTCGAAGGGAGTGCCATCGACTTCGAGAAAAGAACCGTCGGGGATCAAGGTCTCGTCCGTCGGCGTAATCGCACTGCCGTTGATGATCAGCTCATGTTCCAAGATGGACGGGGCCCCGTGACCGGTCAGGTTGAAATAGCTGTGGTGAGTCAGGTTGCACAATGTCGGCACGTCCGTTTCCGCCGAATAGTCGAGGACCAGCTCGTCCGCGTCGGTGAGGGTGTAGGTCAAGCGGACGCGCAGAGTCCCCGGATAGCCCTCCTCTCCCGCCTCGGACGTGTAGCGAAAGGTCACCTGAGCACCCGAGCCGATCTCCGCGGTCCACAGGCGTTGGCCGAAGCCACGCTCACCGCCGTGCAAACTGTGCGGCGCATTGTTGGGGGCTAAGGTGTAATCCTCACCATCCAGCTCAAAGCGGGCATCGGCCACGCGGTTCGCTACGCGCCCGGCCGTGCAGCCGAAGAACTGGTTGTCCGCGGACTCGTAACCCTCGACCGAGTCGAAGCCGAGCACGACGTCCCCAAGGCGACCGCTTCGATCGGGCACCCGCATCGACACGAGAGTGGCACCGAAGTCCGTGAGCAGCGCCGTCACCCCGGAGGCGTTCCGCAGGGTGTACAGCGTCGCAGGCAGGCCATCCTTGGTGCTGCCGAAGGCCCTGCTCGTCACGCGCTCGGCACGCGAAGGGGCCCCACCAAAGGGTCCGGGCACCGCAGCGCAGCCGAAGATGAGGGGAAGCAACAGGGCGAAGATTGCAGAACTCGTATGCATGGAATGGATTCAGGGGAACGCACTGCGCCGCAGCCGGCGCGCATCGACGAAACGCCGCAAGCCCTCGTCGAACAGGGCGCCCACCAGCAGCACCCCGCCGACGATGGCGAATTCGAGCTGGGAGGGTATGCCCAGCAGAATGGCTGAGTTGTAGAGAACCCGCATGACCGCAGCACCGATCACCACGCCGAGGATCGATCCCTCGCCGCCGCGTAGGCTGCAGCCACCGAGGACCGCAGCTGCGATGGCGTAGAGCTCGTAGAAGTTCCCCATGCTGACCGGCTGGATCGAGTTGATATCGAGGGCGAAGAGCACCCCACCGAGGCCAGCCAAACCAGAGCAGACCACGTAGGCGCCGATGGTCAGGCGCTCGACGGGTAGCCCTGCGACTCGGGCCGCGGCGGGACTGCGCCCAGCCGCAAACAGCGCGCGCCCATGCACCGTCTTGCGTAGGAAGAGCGCAGCCACGAGTGCGATCCCCACGAGCAGCAGCGCCGGCGTCGAGATCGCAATTCCCGCGATTTCGAACGGCCGCCCCACGCTGAGCGCACGCAGTCCGTCGAAGTCCGAACCGAAGCTCTGGGTCTGATCGAGCACCAGCTGCCGGGCGAACCCGCGATAGATCAAAAGCCCGCAGAGGGTCACCACGAAGGGCTGGACCCCCAGGCGTGTGATCAAGATCCCGTGCACCAACCCGATGGTCGCCGCCCCAGCCAGCACTGCAGCCAAAGCCAGTGGCACCGGCCAGCCCTGGTCCATCAGCAGCCAGGGAAGGGTCGTCGCGCTGAGGCCCACCACCGAGCCGATCGACAGATCGATGCCGCCCGTGATGATCACAAAGGCCGCGCCGATGCTCAGAATCCCGAACAGCGAGGTTCGCTGCAGCAGGTTCTCCAGGTTCACCGCGGAGAAGAAGTTCCCATTGACCATCCCGGTTCCGGCCGACACCGCGACCAGGAGCAGGAACATCGCAATCACCTTCGGAGTGGTGCTCAAGCGCCCCCTCCCTCGTCTGCGGGCCCACCGGTTGCGCACGACATCAGGGCCGTCTCGGTGGCGGCTGCAGCACTCAAGTCTCCGGTCACCCGGCCATCGTGAAGCACCAGCACCCTGGTCGCCAAGCGTCGAATCTCCTCTAGGTCGCTCGAGGCAAAGAGCACCGCGGCACCGGCCACGGCGAGCTCCTCGATCCGGCCGTAGAGGCTCTCGCGGGCTCCCACGTCGACCCCCCGGGTTGGCTCGTCGAGCAACAGAGCGCGCAGGCCAGGCCCAGCCGAGCGCGCAACCAGGACCTTCTGCTGGTTGCCCCCCGACAGGCTCTCGACCGGAACGCCCGGGGAGGCGGCCCGCACCCCAAGCCGTTGGGCGCGTTCCACGTACTCGGCGCGCTCGGCCCCACGGTTCAGCCAGCCACCCGCTAGATGCGGGGCATTCGCGCGCCGATGGGCCGAGGGCAGAGTCAGGTTTTCATCCACACGCCCGCCGTGGAACAGACCGCTAGCCGCCCGGTCCTCGGGCACGAATCCCAGCCCGAGGTCGTAGCGCCCTCGCGTGCTAAGTCCCGCCAGGTCTGCACCGGCCAGGCGCACGGTTCCGCCGTGAGCCTCGCGCAGGCCGGCGACGGTCTCTAGCAGCTCGGTCCGGCCAGCTCCAACGAGTCCCGCCAGCCCGACGATCTCACCCGGGCGCACCCCAAAGCTCACCGCCGCCCCGGGCCAGGCGCAGGTGCGCAGCTCGCCGCATTCCAGCGCAGGGCCATGCAGGGGAACTCCTGTGCCCACGTTCCCAGTGCGGCTTGGTCGGCGGCCCTCCGCGCCCCCGATCATCAAGCCCACGAGCGCTTCCCGGGTCAATTCCTGCCCACGGAGATGCCCGGCGAGCTGACCGTCCCGCAGAACCACGGCCCGATCGCAGAGTGCAAGGACCTCCGGCAATCGGTGGGACACGTAGATCAGGCCCATGCCACCTGACCTCAGGCCCCGTAGCACGCCGAGGAGCTGATCGGTTTCGGTCGCGGTCAGCGACGAGGTCGGCTCGTCCAGGATCAACACGTCCGCGTCCTGGTCCAGCCCGCGCGCGATCTCGACCAGCTGGCGCTCAGATAGGGAGAGCCGCGCGAGCGGGGTGCGAGCGGAAAAGCGCGCCCCCACGCGATCGAGGGACAGCTGCGCCCGGCTGTGCAGCGCGCGCTCATCGAGCAGGCCAAAACGCCGTGGCTCGCGCCCGAGACACACGTTTTGGCCCGCCGTCAGGTTGTCGGCCAAGCACAGCTCCTGATGGACGAGAGCCACGCGCCGAGCGCTGACATCCAGGCTGCCGGCCGTGGGGGCGTGCACCCCTGCAAGCACTTTCATCATGGTGCTCTTTCCAGCACCGTTCTCCCCCACCAGAGCGACGATCTCACCGGCGTTGAGGTCGAAGTCGACCCCGTCGAGGGCACGCACGCCGGGAAACACCTTGGTGATGCCACGGGCACGGAGGCAGGCAGCGCTCAAAGGGAACCGCTCTCGCGCCAGGCCTCTAGCTGCTTGCGGTAGTCCGCCACGTCGGCCCGGCGCACAACCCGCGCCTCAACGCCGATCACCCCGGACGCAGGAATCACCGACTCGTCCCCTTGGATCAGGGCGTGTAGCACGCGCACGGACTCGGTGCCGTAGGTGAAGGGATTCTGGCTCACGGTCGCAAACACGTGCCCCGCCTCGATGCCGTCAAGCGTGCCGTCCTGCTCGTCAAAGCCCACGACCGTGATCTCCCCCAGCCGTCCCGCCCCGCGCAGGGCCTCCAGACAGGTCGGCGGGTTGTAGGCGAACAGCCCAACCATCGCCGCGAGATCCGGATAGGCGATCAGCGCGTCCTGCGCCCCGGCGAGCGACTGCGCCGTGTCGAAGTTGTCGACGCGGGTGTCGAGCACCTCGTACATGCCGCCCCTCGGCACCTGACCGACCTCGTCGAAGCGCGTCTTGTCGTTGTCCCGGTCGAGCAGTTCGTCGATCACACCCTGCCGGCGCTCGCGGGCGTTCTGCTGCTCGAGGCGCCCGATGAAGATCACCACCCCGCCGCCCTGCGGCACCGCCTCCTTCACCAGCTTGCCGACCGTGCGACCCGCCATGTAGTTGTCGACGCCGATGAAGCAGCGCCGATCGGAGCCAGGCGCATCCGCGTCCTGGGTGATGAGCGGCACCTGGCCCGCCACCTGGTTGAGCAGGTCGTTGAGCCCCACGGCGTCGACGGGACTGACCGCGATCCCGTCGACGCCGCGGATCAAGAGGTCCTGAAGCTTCTGGCGCTGGTCCTCCGCGCTACCGCTGGGAAAGACCACCTCCACCTCGATTCCCGCCTCCTTGGCGGCGAAGCGGGCGCCGGCCGCGCAGACGTTCCAGAAGGGGTCGACCCCGTTCGAAACAAAGGCGACGCGGGTGCTGGAGGTGCCCGGGGTGTCACCGCACGACAGGTGCAGCAGAGGCAGGAGCAACAGACACAGGAGCAGGCAAAGACGCAAGGAGGGTCCTGGGCAGGGGGGGAGACGGGGTCCCACCATAGCCTGCGGTCAGGAATTCGCCTCGCGCGGGAGCCCTCCGGCTGGGCTGGAACGCAGCGGAGGCCGGGACTGCACGCTGTCCCGGCCTCCGCAAGGCTAGGCCCGGAGGCCCAGTTCCGAGGCGACTACTTCTTGACGTTGACGAACGCGGCGCGGTCTTTCGCAACGCCCAGTGGCTCGATCTTGCCGAAGCCCATGCGCACCGTGCCGTCGGCCTCAAAGACCGCGACCGCGCCGGGATGCAGGCGCTGGTCGCCGGCCGAGGTGAACACACGGACCGGGCCAGCGGCCTTGGAGTCGACCAGCACCTTGTGGCGACCGCCACCGAACATGCGAACCTCGACGCCCAGAGCCTTCTCGACGGCGAATTCGCCGCAAGGGATGAGCTCGGCGTAGTCGAGGCCGCCCCAGTCCGACTTGACGAAGGGCACGCTGGCTACCGGCGTCTCGGCGGTGGGCTCCACGGGCCCGGCCGGCGTCTCGGACGCAGGACTGGGAACGACCGGCTGAACGACACTCTGCACGGGCGGCTCGATGACCGGCTCCTGCACCGGGATCGGCTCGGGCTTGGCCACGACGACGGGCCGCGCTTGGTCTTCGCTGCGCTGGGAAGGAAGCACCACGGACCCAGACGGCGGCACGGTCTCCACCACCGGAGCTTCGATGATGGGCTCGACGCCCTGGGATTCCATCGTGACGGAGGGAGCCTCGAGCGAGCTGCGCTCGGATGCACTCAGCTCGATCGAGCGGCGGCTGGGGGCGCTGCGCACGTGCAAGGGCTTGCGCTTGGGCTGAGGAGCTGTCAATCGTTCGATCGCGGGCCCCTGGGACAGCTTCTGGCTTCGTCTGTTCGTCGCTCCTTTGATGCTGCCCTTCGGTGCAGGCCACGGATCCTGGCGCTGCGTGCGCTGGGCAAGGGACTGACGCTCCGCCCTTTGCCGGGCGGTGTCCGCCGCGCTGCGGTAGGGCCATTCGGCGCTGCGGTCCCAGGCCTTGGCCTGGCTTGACTTGTCAGCGGGAGCGGCCGTAGGACGCTCGAGCCGCACCGACGAGCCCGGGTTGACGAGCACCGGAGGACGGGCCTGCGAGGCTTCGCCACTCCAGTCCAGGCGCACCGCCTCCCCGGCGTGAAGACGCAGTTCGACGGGTCCGGAGGGCAGGCCGCGCAGATAGACCGCGCCGGGCCCAACCTGGGCGGTCCAGCTGCCAGGCAGGCTGAGCTTGTGCTTGCCGCGGCGCACCTCGAGGTCGCACCAGGCCAGCTCCTGGACCGACCACTTCAGGGTCGGGGCCGTGCCGGCGGGCGAACCGGCGGGCGGAGCTTCCACCTGCCACTGCACCGAGGACGGTCCCCATACGTGCAGGCTCGCGCTGCCCGGCCAGGACAGGCGCACCTCGGCACCGGTGCCGACCTCGATGTGGGTCGCACCGGTAGCCACGTGGGCGTCGCCGGTGCGCAGCGTGCGCTCACCCTGGCCACCACTCAGCATGACCACGCGGCCACGGTGGACCTCGAGGTGGGCCGAGTCCAGGTTCCCCTGGGCGGTCGCCGGGGCTGAGGCCAGGGAAGCGAGCAGGAAAAGGGGCAGCAAGCGGCGGAGTCGGACGTTCATGGAGCGCAGGGGATAGATGAAGGGACCATCAGGCCATCGGCCCCGGCCACTCCCTGGCTTGAGCGCCACTGCTTGCGAATCGCAATTGGGCTGGGGCCCAAGCCCGCCTCTCCCTGATCTGCGCCGATCAGCCGGCCAGACGTGCCCGCAGCAGGCTGGCCCGCAGCTTGTCCCGCTCCGAAGCATCCACCGGCGCTTCGTCTCCCTGGCGCGCCAAGGCCAGCACGTGTCCCTTCTGCACCTGCAGCCCAAGGTGGTCCAAGACCTCAGAGGAAACGTTGTCGATCAGCCCCTGGTGCAGGCCCAAGCGGAGGGTCGAGAGATGCGCAAGCGCCTCCTCGGTCGGCAGTGCACGGGCGCTGCGCAGCGTGCCGTACGAGCGCGTCACGCGGTCCCTCAGCGGAGTGCGGTGACGGTTCACGAGCTCGCGCCGCATGCGCCGTTCAAACTCGACGATCCCGGGCACCAGGGCCTGTAGATCGGTGATCAGCTCGGTTTCGGTCCGGCCGAGGGTGACCTGGTTGCTGATCTGGTACAGGTCCCCCGCCGCTCGACTGCCCTCACCGTGCATGCCGCGCACCGCGAGCCCGGTGTGCTGGGCCGCCAGGAAGACCTTTTCCAGCTCGGGACGCACGAGCCCCAGGGCGGGCAGGTGCAGCATGACCGAAGCCCGCAGGCCGGTGCCCACATTGGTTGGACAAGCCGTTAGGTAGCCGAGCTTGTCGGAGTGTGCGTAGGGCAGCTGACCCTCGAGGTAGCGATCCAGGTTCTGGGCCCGCTGCCAGGCCAGATCTAGGTCATAACCCGCGGCCAGAGCCGACAGGCGTACGTGATCCTCTTCCCCCACCATGACCGAAATCGTCTCGGAGCGACCAAAGGCAACGGCCCGTCCCTCGGGGCCCGCGTGTCCGGCCTCAGCCGAGACGAGGTCGCGGCTGGCGAGGTTGCGCTCGATCAACAGCATCTTGAGCACATCACCGGCTTCGGCCATCGGCACCCATAGCGTTTCCCCGTCCAGCCGTGCATCGACCAGAGAGGCACGCACCCTCTCCACCAGTCCGACCGCTCGATCCTTGTCCAAACGCGCCTGGAACGGAATGCCGCTCATGTTGCGGGCGAGTCGCACCCGACAGGAAACGACAACATCCGCGTCAGGTGCCTTCGAATCGATCCAGCCGCCCGTGCGTTCGGCCAAGCCTTGGGCGTCGACGGGAGAGGGGGACAATGGATCGGAGGGGCTCGGCGGAAAGGGATTGGAAGCTTCAAAGCGTGAAGCCTGATACGCTGGTTATAGCGCACAGCAATCCCCCACAGAACCCCGTTCCCATCCACTAGGCCATGCCCGTCCTCGATCCGGCCGCCGTCGTGCTCACCACCCTGGCCGTCAGCGTCGTGCTGTTCGCCACGGATGCGGTGCGCTACGACCTGGTGGCCCTGATCGTGGTCCTGACGCTGGCCCTGACGGGCACGCTGACCCCAGAGGAGGCCTTTCGGGGTCTGGCCTCGGATCCGGTCATTCTGATCGCATCCATGTATGTCTTCGGGCAGGCCTTCACCAAAACCGGGGTCGCCGAGGCCCTGGGCGCCCGGGTGCTGCGCCCCAAGGACGGCAGCGAGCGGGGCCTGGTGACCCGCATCACCCTGGTCTCGGGCCTGCCTTGGGCGTCGACGGGAGAGGGGGACAATGGATCGGAGGGGCTCGGCGGAAAGGGATTGGAAGCTTCAAAGCGTGAAGCCTGATACGCTGGTTATAGCGCACAGCAATCCCCCACAGAACCCCGTTCCCATCCACTAGGCCATGCCCGTCCTCGATCCGGCCGCCGTCGTGCTCACCACCCTGGCCGTCAGCGTCGTGCTGTTCGCCACGGATGCGGTGCGCTACGACCTGGTGGCCCTGATCGTGGTCCTGACGCTGGCCCTGACGGGCACGCTGACCCCAGAGGAGGCCTTTCGGGGTCTGGCCTCGGATCCGGTCATTCTGATCGCATCCATGTATGTCTTCGGGCAGGCCTTCACCAAAACCGGGGTCGCCGAGGCCCTGGGCGCCCGGGTGCTGCGCCCCAAGGACGGCAGCGAGCGGGGCCTGGTGACCCGCATCACCCTGGTCTCGGGCCTGCTCTCGTCCGTTCTGTCGAACACCGGCGTCGTCGCCACACTGATCCCGGTCTGCCACGGGCTGAGCCGTACCTATCGGGTGTCGGTCTCCCGCCTGCTGATGCCGATGGCCTTCGGCAGCCTGCTGGGCGGCCTGGTGACCGTCCTGGCCACGTCCACCAACGTGACCGTCAACGAGATCATGCGCCGGGGCGGAGAGGTGCCCTTTGCGCTCTTCGAATTCGCGCCCTTCGGTCTGATCATGGTGGCGGCCGGCGCCCTGTTCTTCTTCGGCCCCGGCCGGGCCCTGCTGCCCAAGCGCGACGTCGATGTCAGCCTGACCGACCGCTACCAGGTGCCGAAGTTCGTGACCGAGGTGATGGTCGAGCCCTCCTCCAGCCTGATCAACCGGGCCGTCGCGGACGTGGACATCTTCACCCGTCATCGGGTCAGCGTCCTGGGCATCGTCCGCGCCGGCGGCGAGTCGCCGGTCCTGGCACCCGGCGCCTACAACCGCATCCGCGCCGACGATGTGCTCTTGCTGCAGGGAGCGCCCGAGGACCTGATGGCCCTCGCGATCGAGATGCCGCTGCGCTCGCGCCAATACGTGGAGACCGACGAGACGCGCCTGGTGTCCGACGACGTGCAGCTCGTCGAAGTCGTGATCGCGGCGAACTCGGAGTTCGTGGGCCGCACGATCGTGAACGCCCAGTTCCGCACGCGCACCGGCCTGAACGTGCTCGCGGTCGCCGCCCACGGCTCGCTCCAAATCAAGCGCCCCCACGAACACGTCCTCGACGTGGGCGACACCCTGCTCGTCCAGGGCCACCGACCCGACGTGGAGCGTGCGCGCAAGGAGCGCCAAATCATCGTCGTCGACGAGGTCGAACGCCCGAGCCTCGGCAGCCGCGGGGTCACCACGCTCGTGCTCCTGGCCCTGGTCCTCGGCCTAGCTGCGACCACGGCGATGAACCTATCCGTGCTGGCCCTCGCCGGCGCCGTACTCCTGGTCGTCCTGGGAGTCGTCCGCCAGGAGGAGGCCTATCGCTCCATCGATTGGCCGGTGCTGATTCTCGTGGGCGGCATGCTCGCCCTCGGCCAAGCATTCTCCAGCCACGGCCTGGCCGAAGCCGTCGTCGCCTGGATGGCCGAGTTCGGTAGAGCCGGCCAATCCCCCCTCGCGCTGCTCGTGATGCTCTTGCTCGGCACGGTGGGCCTGACGCAGATCATGAACAACGTCTCGACGGCGGCCGTGATGACTCCCGTCGCCCTGGATCTGGCCCAGGCCATGGACGTCCCGAGCCGCCCCTTCCTGATGGCCGTCCTGACCGGCTCCAGCCTGGCCTTCCTCTCTCCGGTGGCCCACCAGGCCAACGCGATGATCATGGGTCCGGGCAGCTACCGCTATCGCGACTACGTGAAGGTCGGGATCCCGCTGACCATCGTCATGGTGCTGCTGGCGGTGCTGCTGATCCCATGGATGTTCCCGTTCACGGCCTAGGGGTTTCGGCGCAAGCACCGCGACGGACTGCGTTTTCATCCGGTTCAATCCGCCGGGTCCCCCCTATCGAACGACCACCCCGCCCGTGGCTCCCCCTGTGCCCGAGAGAGCGGTCCGGCCCACCACGACCTAGCCCTTGCCCGAGGCGGACAGGCCCAAATCGATGCTGAACGCAGCGTCGAAGCGGAAGTCGATGAGCTGCCCAAAGGCCAGATCAAACGAGCCCTTTCCCTTGCCAGCGGGCACACACTGGCAGCAGCTGCTCGAATGTTTCCAGGTTAGCGCAGGTGTTCTGGATCAGCCAACGCGGGGAGCGTGAGGAGACTCCCCAGACCATTTCCCGTTGGCGTGGCTTCGCTCGACGAAAAAAACTGAGAGCAAATCGAAACCACCCGAACCCCAGCCACGCTGTGCCGGGACTCCAAGTCCCGCGCGGATCCGAAGCGCCCCGCCCGGCTCCTGGCTCAACGCTTGCCCGAACCTTGCCTGCCCGCCACCAGCTCACCCTGGCGGATGAAACGTTGAATGTACTCGCTGTTCACGGTGATCGTGCGTCGCGAGCGGCTCCAACCGGCGCCGCCCTCGCCTTCCCGGAAGGAGATGGTGACCTGTGAGTGCCAGTCGAACGAGCGCAGCGCGCCGCGCAGCTGCTCCGCCAGACCGCCCTCGCAGAGGCTCTTGAGCAGCGGGCTTTCCCCGTAGCGAAGCCGTGCTTCATTGGAAAGTTGGCCGCCAGGCATGCGGAGCGCGGGGAGCATCCGTCGCCAGGAGCGATGGATCTCGGTGCCGTAGTCCCGGGCGCTGCTCACTTCGTCGTCCGACATCCCCGCAGCCTTGGCAACGGAGGCGTACTTCTCAGCGTCCACGGCCACTCCCAGCGCAGCGATTTGGAAGGCGCGCCGTGCGTCGGAGTTGTGCTCGCCGCCAACCGTCCACTCCACGCGCGGCACTTCGCGGGCCTCGACCATCAACGACTGGACCCGCGCCAGCAGCACGGCTTCCGCTCGCTCGGGGAAGTAGCTCGTCACATAGTGCGTGGCGAAGGCATCGGCCAGCGTCTCCTCGTTGCCCAGGATCGGCAGGTCGAATTCACGGACCAGGGCGTGACCGAGCTCGTGTAGGACGACGTGCAGGATCACATCGCTGGCAAACGCACTGGCCTCCGTGGGCAAAGCCCGATCATCTGGGCCACCGCCGGAGCCCAGTCCGTCGTCCCCATCCCAGTTGTCGCGGATCCCGTTGTCCACGCCGCCAACGGGACCGTGCATGCAGTTGACGTGTTGGAAGGCGTTGACCTGTCTCCAGAGGGCTTGCTCGTCGACAGAGAAGTGCAAGGCCGCTGCAGCCAGCAGTCCCCCCCCTGTCTCGAATTTGCTCTCAGCGTTCTCCAGGTGAAGCCGAATTTTCGAACCACCGATGCCAAAGCCACGCGACAGGGCATTGGAAACGATGTCCTTCATTCTGCCGGGCTTCGAGAGATCCTGGGTGCAACCTGGGATCTCTCGAACATCGGCATCCTGAACAGCTGCACATGCGGGCTCGCTGCTGCCCTGCAAAAGCAAAAGAGTGATGCCGAGCGCGGGGGCGAATCGGGAGCAGAACCGGGAGGCGACACTCGACACGAGAGTTTGGATGTTCATGAAAGGATAGGCCGGCGTTTGCGTGACGGATCTAACCTAGCAGACCGACCAATCACCGATAGCGGTGATGGGGCTCCGCCCCCGATCGCCCCAAGGCCATGGTCATCGCGGCGAGCGCAATGGGCTCACGGCGAGCGGCGACCATCGCCGGCCTAGCGCCCTATCCCGACCCTCAGGGCGCAAAAGTCACCGCGAGCGCGTTCGAGACGTTGTAACCGGTTCCACAGGCCCCGGGGTCGCGGTACCACAGCTGGAAGTTCCAGGTATCGCCCGCCATGATCTGTCCGTGGCTGGGGAAGCCGCCCTGGCCCTGCGCGACAATGCCAGGACCCTCCTGGATCACCCCGTCGGGGCCGCCGCTGCGAACCGGGTAGCGCAAGATGGCGATCGGGTCATCCACGCAGCGTCGACCGTTGCCGAAGAACTGCAGCGGCGTCTGAGTTCGGCCCATAAAGAAGATGCCGAACGCGTCGGGACCGGTATTGACGCCCGTGAGAACGAGCTGATCCTCGGAGAGGCTCGTCGTCCCGCAGGCGTCCAGACGGCAACCGCTGCCCGTGATGTTCGCGCAGCCTGCGCTCGGGTCCGTGTTCGAACAGCCAGCCGAGGTGCAGAAGCAAAAGGCTTCGACGCTGTAGAAACTGAACGGAACCAGCTGTCCCTCGCCTAGGTCCCCCGACGCTCCGGTCCCTCCATGAGCAATCAACATGCTGCCCGCGTTCAGTGCGACCGAGTTCCCATACATCTGGGCATCTGGAAGCTCACGGGTCGAGAACAGCGACCAGCCGCTCGCATCGCGCTCGTACAGGAAGACCTTGGGATCAGAGCCGCGAGGAGCTCCGATCAAGAGCTCGTTCCCGTCGAGATCCAACGCCTCCCCCAGCCCATCATTGCCGGGGCTTGGGTTCAGATAGGCCTCCTGCTGCCAACCCGAACCCGTCTCGACCCATACCCAAACGGCACCCTGGAACGGGCCACTGCCCCCCGAAGCGAAGTCCGCCCCGCCGGCGATCCGGATGCCGTCCAGATCCACCGCAGTCCCTAGTGAGACGTGGGGCGCAAAGCCCTCGAGCCGTACGCTCTGCTGCCACTGCCCACCCTGCAGATCGAAGACATAGAGAGCGCCGCGTCGAACGCCATCGCTGTGGCGGTCGCC